>JAJZGF010000227.1 GCA_021805025.1 Acidobacteriota bacterium | reverse complement strand
CTAACCCCTTACGAAGCAGGCCTATACGCGCCCTCCAAGGAGGCCGACCGTGCGCCAGGACCTTGAGACTTTTTCTGCGCCCGTAATGACATCCTTGCGGTAGAAGCCCTCCCACCAAACTGGATCGTGATCCTCACGTAACCGGACGCTGCCGGTCTGAAATCGCTTGCGAATCAATGTAAAACCCTTTCCGTTGACTCGGGCAATTCCGTCGGATGGCTCCAGTGTACCGCCGGCAGGATGCCGTTCGCGAGAGCGGATGTAGAGGAAAATATGGTCGGGATTGATGCGAATACCGCGCTTCCCAAAGCGGACGATTGGAATGGTATCCACAGCTTTCGGTCCTGTCCTCCGGTAAATCCAACTCAGCGACAGGCCCAAGGTCTGCGAGAGCCGGGAGACCGTCAGCAACGGACGAACGCCGGATTCTTCCTGGGCAGCCACCTAATCAGGGTAGAAACCCGTAGGCGCTGCACTTTGGAAAGTTATTCCGCCCGCGAGAAAATCTTTCCGAAAGCCCTCAGATGTGCCGCATTCTTGCTGAGAGGGTGCAATCAGTCATTGACGCAATCTGCTCGTTACGACACCTAGTCGCAAAACCTTTAGTCGGTCAGTTTGAATTCACAGGTCAGTCTGCGGCAAATGTGGCTGTTTGGTTATTAAACCAGAGAGCGCTGAGGGGAGCCACTCGACTTCGTTTGGACGATGGGCTGCCAGAACCATTCCAGCACTCAATGAGCGCATTGGCCTGAAGTAAGCAATTGAGAAACTTGACGTCATATTCCGGGCATTTGCCGGCTCATCGTGCCGATCAGCCTTCGCGGAGCGTACGGGATTTGTCCTACTTAGAAGAGTTGATGTTTCTCAACGAACGCAAACTGAGCTCAATCAAACTCCAAGCGTGATCGCCAACTCTTGGACGCCTCGGCGAATTTCCTTTGGACTCACCGCAGCAAATCCCAGGTGAAGCCCCTCGCGCGCGCTTGGGCCTTGGCAATATTCACTCAGCGGGGTTACCTCAACTTTTTTCTCCGCCGCCGCCGCGGCTGCGGAATGACCGCTACGTCCGTCGCAAAGCCATGCCGCCGTTTGCAACCCTGCTTCGACACCCGTAATTTCCAAGACTCCTGCGAGGTTTTTCTGTGCGGCTTCCTGCAGAACAGAGCGGCGCTCGGCATACACTTGCCGCATACGCCGTAGGTGGCGGCCGAAATGCCCCTCGGTCATGAAGTCGCAGAGTACCGACTGTTCGAGCAGAGGCGCGTGCCGATTGATTATCGAGATCATCGCAGAAACGGATTCAACCATGTCGAGCGGAACCACCAGATAGCCTAACCTGAGCGAGGGAAACAGCACCTTGCTGAAACTGCCAGTAAACAAAACCATCCCATGGTGATCAAGTCCCTGCAAAGCGGGTACAGGACGCCCAACATATCGGAACTCGCTGTCATAGTCGTCCTCAAGAATCATTGCGCCCGACTTTGCAACCCATTCGAGCAACTTCAAGCGCCGGGACAGGCTCATCGTCATCCCCAATGGGAATTGGTGTCCCGGAGTAACGTAAATCAGGCGTGCTCCCTGCAATGCTTGTTTATGCAGCGTCATGCCCTCGTCATCCACGGGGGCTGCGGAAATCTTCGCGCCTACAGCGGCAAACGCCCTCGCCGCGCCCGGATATCCCGGATCCTCCATGCAAACGCGGTCTCCGGGATTGAGCAGCAGTCGCGCCACCACATCAAGAGCCTCTTGAACACCGGAAAGGATGGCCACCTGCTCAGGAACGCAGTGCACGCCTCGCGAACTGGTCAGGTAAGAAGCAACGGCCTCGCGAAGCGGCTGATACCCCATCGCGTCACAGCCCAGGAGAAGGTTCATGGAAGCACGTCGAAGTCGGCGAGAAGCAACCTGCGCCCATAACGTTGCGGGAAACAAATCCAGCGCAGGTACGTTGGCTCGAAAAGCTCGACTTGGCCGAATCTGGAGGTTTGGGAAGAGACTTACACGCTGGGCGTAGCTGGACATTCTTCTCTCAACGCTTCGAGTCGCCTCGGGCCGCTTTCCGCCTGTGGCACCCACCTCCAACAGTTCGTCAGGCAACACGCTGCTTACATAGGTGCCAGAACCCACTGTGCCTTCGAGATAACCTTCCGCCTTAAGTTGGTCGAAGCCATTCATGATGGTCCCGCGCGAAAGACCATATTGCTTGGCCAACTCTCGTGTCGCGGGCAGCCGCGCACCGGGACGCAGTCGCCCCTTCACAATCTCTTCGCGTAACGCCGCGTAGAGCCATTTGTAAGCGGGTAGTTCAGAGCTCCGCTCTATAAGCGCAAGTTCAAACGGAGTAGCTGATTTGCTCATTGATAATGGCCCATCGCAAATATTATAAATGGACCTTGTAGCGAGGCCATTACGCGCTATGCTCACCGTGTAAGGAGATCCGCGATGTGTGCATTGAAAGTCCAGGCTTTCGGATGTGTGGCCGTCCTGACTGCTGTAGCGTTCATGGATTCTGGCGGTGTCAGCCAGGCCCAAAGTGCGAATGCTACTCCCGCTGCGAAGCCACGCGCGGTCGTGAAGTTTGTTCACACACTGCCGAAGCTCGACGGCGCACTACTCAAGATGACAGTACTCGAAGTCAATTATGGGCCTGCCCAATTCTCCATGCCCCACAGCCATCCCTGCGCAGTTCTCGGCTATGTCACCGAAGGTGCGATTCGCACAAAGGTGAAAGGCCAGCTTGAATCTGTTCTCAAAAAGGGGGAAAGCTTCTACGAAGCACCGAACGCTGTACATCTCGTTTCTGCCGATGCAAGTCGAACAGAGCCGGCGAGCTTTCTGGCCATCTTCATCTGTGATCATGACGCACCGCTCAGTTCGGTCGTGTCGCCAAACGCTACGCAGGGAGGGGACAAATGATGGGACAAGCCTCTCCTGCTGGACACGCTTATGATCCGAGGAGTACCTCAAAAGGTGGTCCCAGTTCGAGGCTGGAACGTTGCGGCGTCTTCTATGCGCGAATGGCGCTCGGCGCAGCGTTCCTCTCTGCGGTGGCTTCCCGCTTTGGGCTATGGGACGAGAAGCTTGACCTCAAGCATTTCGCTGGTTTCATCCAATACACCGCACAAGTGCTTACGTTTGTGCCAACAGCCCTGATTCCGCTACTTGCGTGGGCCGCCACCGCGGCGGAGACGACGCTTGGAATTCTATTGGTTTTAGGTCTTTGGCAGCGCTCAGTTTCACTCGCTGCCGCCATACTGCTGGCGATGTTTGGAACCTCAATGGCCATCTCGTTCGGCATCAAGTCACCCATGGATTATTCCGTGTTCTCTGCGTCTGGCGCGGCTGTCCTGCTCTCGCTGCGCGCATCCTGCCAACTCGACAGATCACCTTTCCCTACCCGGACAGAAGAGACAAACGTATGAACTCGAAGTCAATTGCGCTCGCGATCATCGCCGCGATCTTGTTTTCAGCCGCAGGCAGCGCTACGCTTGCGCAAACCCAACATGACAAACAATTACTACAGGTGCGCGACTCCGTCTGGCGAGCATGGTTCTCAAACGACGTAAAGACCCTTCACGCGCTCGTGCCTCCGGACACTATCGTCATCAGCGGAGGCGAACGGAATTGGAAGCACCAGGCTGACGTGTTCCGATCCGCAGCCGAATTCCAATCCGGCGGAAACAGATTGATTCGCCTCGAATTTCCTCATACCGAAATTCAGCATTTCGGCGATGTAGCCATCGTATGGAGTGACTATCTCGTCGAGACAGACTCCCATGGAAAACGCGCAGTCTCCACTGGCCGCGCGAGCGAGATTTTCGTACGACATGACGGTCACTGGATTAACCCCGGTTGGCACACTGACTCGACGAAATAGCTGAACTCACACAATCAGAACAGGAGCCGCGCCATGAAAATCGTAAAAGAAGCCGCCCAGAATCTAGCGACCACCTATTATCAGGCAGTAGCTAACAAAGACCTCGTGACCATTGCTCATTTGTTGCACACAAACGTGCGCCTAGTAGGGCCGCTGGGCAACGCCGAAGGAAAAGAATCCGTTCTGGGTGCTGTCACAGGATTTGCAACGCTTATCAAGAGCCTTCGTGTGAATGCAATTTTCAGCTCCGAGCACCAGGCAATGGTTAATTATGACGTTGATTTCGGCGACCCATTCGGCGACGTTCGCTCTGCAGCTCTGATTACTTACAAAGACAACCACATTGCAGGCATCGAGCTTTTCTTCGATGCACGGCCGTTCGCGAAAGACAGCTCGATATCGGTCTCTGTTCCAAAGCAGGAGTAAGTACGATAGCCGCGCTTATTCAGGTGTGAAGTTCTTCTCTATTGGCCGCACTATGTTTTCCCTATAAAGAGATCGGCAGGAAGTTTGAACCTCGCACTCAATCTTCTGACCTGCTCTATGGTGAGCTTCCGTTGCCCTGCCAGGAACATCGAAACCGCGCTCTCCGATCCGAATTGTGGAATCAGGTCCCGCTGCTTGAGGTCCTGCTGTTCAATGAGCAATCGCACGACTGAAACCGGGTCGGCAGCAGGAATGAAATAGTGCTCCTGCTCGTAGCGCTCCACCAGCAGGGTCAGCAATTCAATTGCCTGCATCTCAGACGGAGACGGATTCTCCAAAGCCGTCAGGCGAAAGAGCGCGTCTGTATACGTTTCGAGTTCCTTGTCATTATGGATGACACGGGGAGCGCCGTGCGCGATCATTTCCGCTGGGTTTGCCAGGACCGTGCTCATTTTGTACCGAACCTTTTATCCCAATTGCTGGGATTGTTGTACTGCTTGTGTGTCAGAAACGACCGGATGTAGACGTGTCCTTCGGTTTGCTTTTCACCAGCCGTCTTTGCGTAGTGGATGACAGTGATAAGCATGTACCGATTCCGTCGAATGTCGAACACCACATAGCCGTTGCCATAGTCGGCATCCCTGAACCTGCTGCTCACTACCAAAAAATTGTGCTGCCGGACAGCTTCGACTATGCCTACCCACGCTTTGATTTCGCTCGCCGCATCCGGGTACTGTTCGATTGCTTCGCTCAGACGACTACGCGTGACGATATGCACTCATTCATAGCACTTTACGGATCG
>JAJZGF010000056.1 GCA_021805025.1 Acidobacteriota bacterium | reverse complement strand
GGTTAGTATCTCGTTGACCTCGCAACAGGATTCCCTGCGCGAGAGGCCTTTTGAAATTCATCACCGCATCATGAGGTTAAATGTGCCGGCGGAATTTGGCCTGGATGAACTGAATACTACGCAACTAGCGGAAGATTTTCGCGCTTTGTTGCCTGTGCCGGCCGGACTCGATCCACACTTCGAGGCGGCCCTTTATCATGTGCTGGAGAATCCCGGCAGTCTCGTTCGCCCGCGCATGGTGCTGCAGATGGCTGCGGCTTATGGCTTGGAGCCCGCGCGCGCCAATCGGCTTGCCATTGCACTCGAATACTTTCATACGGCCTCATTGATCTTTGACGATCTGCCCTGCATGGACGATGCCACGCACCGGCGCAGCGCTCCGTGTGTCCATGTAGCGTTCGGCGAGCCGGGCGCAATTCTCTCCGCGCTCGCCCTCATCAATCGCGCGTATGCGCTCATCTGGCAGGCGCTGGCAGGCTCTCCCCCGGCGACACAGCCGCAGGTCATGGAGTATCTGGAAAAGCGCCTCGGCGTGGAAGGCCTGCTGAACGGACAAAGCCTCGACCTGCACTATGCCACGCTGCCGCATACGCGCGAGACCACTGAGCGCATTGCGCAGGGCAAGACCGTCTCGCTCATCCGCCTTACGCTTGTGCTCCCGGCTCTGCTGGCCGGCGCGCCTGAGCGCGAGGTGCGGCACCTTGAGCGCATCGCTGCCTGCTGGGGGCTCGGGTATCAGATTGTCGATGACCTGAAAGATGTGCTACAAAGCGTAGCTGAGACCGGCAAGTCCGTGGCGCGAGATATCCTCCTCGACCGCCCCAACATGGCCACGGCCATCGGCATACCCAATGCCGTGGAGCGCCTGAACCGCCTCATCCGGCTTGGCGATCACACGTTGAAGCGCCTGCTCCGCACGAGGCCCGGCATCGAGTTCCTGGGAAAACTGCGCAGCGATCTGCAGGATGAGCTGAGCCGCGTGACAGAGAGTGCTTGCGAGATGACTCTGAAAGCGGAGTCATGATCTTCCTGCGCCTGATCCTGACAAATCTTCAGCGCCATCGCATCCGAACCTTCATCAGCATCGCCGGCATTGCGTTCAGCGTGGCGGCCATGATCACGGTTGTCACCATTCTGCAGGGCGCGATCGGCATGTTCTCCGGGATTCTATCGAGCGACAGCCAGCTCATCGTCTTCGAGCGAAATGTCTCAGACCTCTTCTTCAGCACAGTCTCGCAAACTGCCGCGGAACAGATCGCAAACTGGCCTCTTGTCGCGCATGCCGACCCGGTTCTCTTCGGCATTGTCTCCAGCGCAGATCATCCCATCATCACTTGCTTCGGCGTTACGGCGGAAGATGCGCGCATCCGCAAAGCCTCGTGGATTGCGGGCAGTCGGAGCGACTTCGGCGTCCACGACGATGACGTGGTGCTGGGCGCGCGCGCGGCGGATTTTCTCCATGCGAAGGTCGGCAGCGAAGTCCCGATCGGCCACGGCGTCTTTCGCGTCATAGGTGTGCTCAAGACCGCCAACGGGTTTGAGGACGGGGGCGTCTTCATGCCGATCGCCTCGGCGCAGCGCTTCTTCCACAAGGACGGCTCTTCCGTTCTCACTATCAAGCTGCGTTCCAGTGGAGACGCCGACGCATTCAAAGCGAGGGTGAAGCAGCAGTTTCCCAATCTTATCGGTCTTGAGGATGCTGAGTTCACGCGTTCCTATTCGCAATTCAAGATCCTCAAGGCCACGGCATGGGCCGTGGGAGGGTGCGGCCTGCTGCTCGGCGGTCTGGGCGTGGCCAACACCATGATCATGTCGGTCTTCACGCGCATTCGTGAGATCGCCATCCTCCGCGTGAATGGCTTTTCCAACACACAGATCGCGAGCATGATCTTCGGCGAGTCCGCGCTGGTCTCCCTTATTGGCGCGCTGTGCGGCCTCGCTGTCGGCATCACGGCACTGTTCGGACTCAAGCTCATCCCCGCGCTGGACGGCTACATTGATGTCTCCATCCGCCTTGCCGTGCTGCTGATCGTCATCCTTCTCGCGCTCGTCACCGGCGTGGCGGGCGCGCTTTATCCGGCGATCTACGCCATGCGGATTCGTGCGGTGGAGGCGCTGCGCTTCGAATGACTACGCCCGACAATCCAGCCAGCCCCGCACACCGCGTCGTGCTGCACGCGCAGGACCTATGGAAGAGCTATGACGATGGCGCCATCACCGTGCTCAAAGGCGTAAGCTTCGATGCCCTGCAAGGCCAGACCATTGCACTTTGCGGCCCATCCGGTTGCGGCAAAAGCACGCTGCTGCACCTGTTTGGCGGCCTCGATGCGCCAGACCGCGGCCACGTATCCGTGAACGGCGCGGAGGTTAATCGCCGGCGCGATCTGCTTCATCTTCTGCGGCACGAGGTCGGTTTTGTGTTTCAACTGCATAACCTCATCCCCGATCTCACCCTCGAAGAGAACTGCATGATTCCCTGTGTGGCCGCGGGCACCGATCGCCGTGCGGCGCGTGAAAGGCTCCAGCAGCTTACCGAGCGAACCGGCCTGCGCCACCGCCTTGGTCACCGCATTCAGAAGCTCTCCGGCGGTGAACGCCAGCGCACCGCTCTCTGCCGCGCTCTGATGAACCGTCCGAAGATTCTGCTGGCAGATGAACCAACAGGATCGCTCGATGAAGAAACCAGCGCAACGGTCTTTGACCTGCTGCTCGATCTGGCCGCCACTGAAGGCGTAACCTTGTTGATGGCCACGCATGACCGCGCGCTGGCGCAGCGCTGCGATCGCCTCCTTGAAATGCATGATGGACGAATCCATGAGCCCTTATCCCGCGAATGACGCTTCGGCGCAGAAATCTCCGGCCGTCGCTAACGCCGCGTGGCATGGCCTGTTCTGGCTTGTTCTGGGCAACGCCATCGGCGTCCTGCTTGCCATCCTGCTTCTGCTGCCCTCGCTGAATTTCTGGCTCGGCGAGTGGACCTACGGTCGCTGGATGATGGTGCATATGAACGTCATGCTCTATGGCTGGAGCAGCATGCCCATGCTCGGCTTTCTCTTTCATGTCTACTGTGCGGGCCGCGGCTCAGCCACCGCATGGTGCAGGCCGGTGCTTTGGGCGTGGTCCGCGGCGCTCGGCCTCGGCGCGCTCATGTGGCTTGCGGGTCACAGCAGCGGCAAGCTCTTTCTTGACTGGTCAGGCCCCGCTCGAATCGCATTTCCGCTGGCTGCCTTTTCCTTGTGGCTGCTGCTTGCCATTGCTTTTTTTCGTCCATCGCAAGCTGGCGGTGAAAGCAATCCGAAAGCCCGCGTCGCAAAATTCCTTGGCCTGCTCATCCTGCTCACCGTGCCGGTTGCGCTCTACATCGCATCAAGCCCCGGCATCTATCCCGCCGTGAACCCAGACACCGGCGGCCCTACAGGCACCAGCCAGCTTGAGTCCTCGCTTGCGGTCGTGCTGATTCTGCTCATCGTCCCCTACGGCATTACGCGGCGCAATGCGGCGCCGGCTTCGGCCGTCCGCATCGCATGGCTGCTGCTGCTGGCCGAGAGCCTGCTCTGCGCCGGCCTCAGCCGAGCTGACATCAGCCACCGCATCCCATCGCAATTCATGAGCCTTGGCGCCATGGTCCTTTGGCTGCCGCTCACGCCGGCCTACTATGCGGCTTTCGAATGGCACGCAAACACGCGCGCATGGTGCAAGGCGATGCTCTGGTGGTGGGGCCTTCTGGTTGTCTCCGGCTGGATACTGTTCCTGCCCGGCGTGCTCGATCACTTCAAGTTCACCGACGGCCTGGTGGGCCATTCCTTCACCGCCATAGCCGGGTTTCTCTCCGCGCTCATCATTCTGGTCATGGTTCAGTTGCTGGGCGAGGGCGGCTGGATCTTCACGCGATCCTGGTCGTTCCACCTGTGGAACTGGGGGGTGCTCGCGTATGTCGTTGTCATCACCGCTGCGGGATGGTTGGAAGGCTCCAACCCTGCTTTCACAATTGTGCCCGGACCGGCGCGCAATCTTCTTTACATCCTTCGACTTCTCACGGGCATCTTGATGCTGGCGGCATCCCTGGAGTGGTTCCGCGACGCCTTTGTTTTGCTTGGCGAGCTGGACCCCGCGCGCACTAAGATTCCACAGGAGAACGTTGCATGAAGCATCCAATCCTTCTTGGCTATCACGTCGTGGCAGGCATGTCGGATACCGTCACGGGCGCACTGTTGATGGCCGCGCCGGTCTTCACGCTGCAACTCATGCATCTGGCCGTGCCTGCCGATGCGCTGCCGTTCCTCTCGTTCATCGGAGCCTTCGTTCTGGCGGTGGGCTTGTCGTATCTCTACGGCGCCATGCTCGTCCGCCGCGGCGGCTGCACGTCCAAGATTGAGGCTCTGTGGCTCGTCACAGCCATCCTGCGCGGTTCAGTCGCAGCCTATATATGCGCTGCTGTGCTTTCCGGTGCTCTCGCGCCGGGTTGGATTGTGATTGCCTTGTTCGACGGCGCGTGCGTCACGATTCAGGCAGCAGGTCTGCGCAGAGGCTGGTTGTTGCATGGCGACTGCTAAAGAGGGCAATGCAGGAGTCCGTGGTGCGGGTCTTGTGTCCATCACCTACGTGTACTTCCTCATCTTTGCCCAGTTCGCATTCCTCAACAGGCTGGCCGCGCTCGGCATCACGGGCGCGCAACTCAAAGCCGTCATGGCTGCTATGGCCGTGGGCGGGGTTGGGCTTAGTCTGCTCGCACCGCGCATCGCGCTCTGGCCTTCCGCACAGTTGCGTCTGCGCGCGGGCTTTGGCGTCTCCGGCGCCGCTGCTCTGCTGGCGCTGCTGCCGCTCAACTCAGTCGCAGCCATGGCGGTGTCGTTGCTCATCGGCTGCGGGCTTGGCCTCCTCACCGTCACCCTGGTCACACATCTGGCCGCGTGGTGCAGCACGCGGAACCCTCTGCTCACCGTTGGCCTCGGCACCGGATTCGGATATTTCCTCTGTAATGTTCCCTGGTTCTTCGCTGCCTCGCCCCAGGTGCATTCCATCGCCGCCGCGCTGCTTTGCCTGCTGGGCATCCTGCTTGCGCCCGTCGATTCCGCCCAGCCGCGGTCCGCGCCGGTGGACTCCCGCGCCAGCGAGGCTCTGCTCTTCCCATTCGTAGTGGCGAGTTTTGCCGCCCTCGTCTGGCTGGACTCAGCCGCGTTCTTCATCATCCAGCACACGCCTGCGCTGAAAGCGGGAACCTGGCAGGGCAACGCGCATTTGTGGACCAATGCTCTCCTGCATCTGGTAGCCGCCGTAGCCGGCGCCATCCTGCTGGGCCGTCGCGGTCTGTTGTTTGTCCTGACCGCGGCGTTTCTTGTTCTGGCCTGCGCCTGCTGGCTCCTGCTCGACCCGGCCGGCACGCTGCAGGCCTCTGTTCTCTATCCCATCGGCGTTTCTCTCTACTCGGTTGCCCTTGTGGCATACCCATCTCTGCTTTCGCCCGCGGCATCCCTCGCGGAGCGAGCGCGCCAGGCCGGCTGGATCTACGCCCTCGCCGGGTGGGTCGGCTCCGCCCTCGGAATCGGTATGGGCCAGAACCTCGGTCATGTGCCGCCGCTGTTTCTTGCCGCGGCGGGAGTGCTGGTTCTTACGCCCGCGCTCCTGACCCTTGCCCGGCGCCGCGCGCGCGAGTTGGCACTCACCGCTGCCATTCTTGTCGTCGCCTTTGCGGTCGCTCACATCCAGCAGCCCCATCCCTCCACGCAGCTCTCGCCCGCGGAGCGCGGCCGCCAGGTCTATATCGCGGAGGGCTGCATCCATTGCCACTCGCAGTACGTTCGCCCTCAGACGGCCGATGTGCTGATGTGGGGCCCGGTTGAAAGTCTTGATGCCGTGCATCTCCAGCACCCGCCGCTCATCGGCAACCGCCGTCAGGGGCCGGACCTCTCCCAGGTCGGCGCTCGCCGTTCTTCGCTCTGGTTCAAGATGCACTTCTTCGATCCTCCAGAGGTCAGCGGCGCATCGATCATGCCATCCTATGCATTTCTCTTTCGCGACGGCCGGGGCGACGACCTCGTTGCTTATCTCGCCAGCCTGCGCGGCCCCGGCGTCCAGCAGCATGTCTTCGACGAAGAGAACTGGTATCCATCCCTGGCCGACGTGCAGGAAGCAGACGCAGCACAGGGTGCGCAACTCTATGCGCGCTTTTGCGCGACCTGCCACAGTGCAGACGGCCGCACGCTCCGGCGCTGGAAGTCCGCTTTCAAGCGCCTGCCCCCCAATCCTGCCACGGGACCATTCTTTTATCTTCCGCCCGCGTCTATGCCCCAGGAGCGTTTTGAACGCATCGCGCAGATCGCCCGCTTCGGCCTGCCTGGTACCGACATGCCCGGTCATGAATACCTGACCGGCCGGCAGGTTGCCTCCATCAGTTTGTGGCTCATGCAGAAGATCGCTACGCCGAGCCCAAAACCCATCGCATCCCAATTCATACAGGAGACAAACCCATGAAGACCCTTACACGTGCCGCCCTTGCTATCCTTCCTCTTGCCATTGCTTCCAGTGTCTTTGCGCAGCACCAGACGTTTACCGTAAATCCCGGCGCCAGCCAGGTGAGCTTCTTTCTTGGCGGCGCCGATCATGGAACCCACGGCGTCTTCCACGTGCAAAGCGGGATGGTGGATTTCGATCGCACGATGCCCGCCATGTCCGGCTCCATAGTGGTTTCAGCCGCCAGCGGCGATACCGGCAACAAGAGTCGCGACCACAAGATGACCACGGAGGTGCTCGACGTCGCCCACTTTGCCGATGTGACCTTTGCGCCGCAGAGTTATCAGGGAACCATCCTCGCTTCGGGCGACTCCAACCTTCAGGTCACCGGCGTCTTCACCCTCCACGGCACGCCGCACACCATCACCGTTCCCATGCAGATCCACATCGACGGCGCTACATGCACTGCGAAAGCGCACTTCACCGTACCCTATGTGAAATGGGGCCTCAAGGATCCGAGCATCTTCATTCTCAAGGTTGCCAAGGACGTGGACGTGGATCTGGCGCTCACCGGCCGCCTCAATCCTGCAAGCTGAACCGGGAAGTCGATCTTTCGATCCGCTCTGCAAAAAAACGGCTCATCCACTTGTTGGATGAGCCGCTTTTGTCGTTTCCGGCGTATGTCGGGTTGATAGACCCGGCAGTGAGGCTCAGTCGGCCTTCTGCCAGCTTGCATCGCGATTGTAGAGCCGCATGACCTTCGCCAGTTCCGCCGTCTTCGGCCCGAGATCCTTCTGGTAAACGACGCCATCGGCGCCAACCATGAACGTCATCACGCCCGACGAGCGGTACTCCGCCGGATAGGCCAGAAACGCAAAGCCGCCTGTCATCCGGCCATTTTGCACATAGGCTTTTGCGCCGCCAGGGGCATTCGGTCCCTGGCCCCTCAGCACGCGGAAGAAGTAGCCGTGGAATGGCTCCGGGCGCTGCGTCACGTCCTGCGTGTAACCTTCTGTTTCGGCTTTGGCCACAAAAGGACCGAGCGGGCTCTCTGGATCGCCAGCCTTCACCTGCCAGTAGAGCCCGTCGTGCTTGCCAGTGCTGCTCAGGATTCGCTGTGCGTACTCGCCCGCCCTGGCTCCGTCGTGCGGTTGAGCGAAATACTCCTTTTGCGCCGCAACCAGCTCGCCGCATACTTGAATCACCGTGATCTCATTCTCACCCACGCGGCGATACTGTATCTCCTGTTTGCCTGCCGTTGTGTCGAAAAACCACATCAGCCCGGCGCGCGCCAGCGGAATCGGATAGGGCCAGTTCTCCGCGCCCACATAGAGTCTGGTAAATCCATCGGGCTCGATCTGCAGCCGATGCATCTCGGCAAACTTCTTTACAAACTTCTCCATGGCGGCGCGGTCCTCGGCTGCATCGCCAGACCAGAGAACCTCCTTCGCGCCTGGGCCCAGCACCTTCAGCAGTTCGGCCGTGTCGTTCTTCTCGAGCGCCGCATCCAGCGCCAGAGTCGCGCGGCGTGGTGAAGCGAACAATTCCTGCCCCTTTTGCGGCTTGTCCTGAGGAACCGTGGGAACCGCAGCCGACGCGGCCGCCGGCGCAGCGGGCCTGGCGGCAGCGGTTGCCGTGGATTGCGAGGCGGGCGCCTGAGCGGTGGTCGCCGCGCAGATCGCCAGAGCGGCACACGCAACAGCGAGCCCGGCCGCAATTTTGTTGTGTGTCTGTTTGCGCATCTTCAACCCGGTCATCTCCATCTCCCTTTCAGCGTCTCTTTACCCGGTTCTGCGCCATCAACGACGCCCGCCGCCACCGCCCCGCATACCTCCGCCACCGAACCCGCCGCCTCTCATGCCGCCGCCTCCGAATCCGCCTCGCATCCCGCCTCCACCAAAGCCGCCGCCCATGCTTGAACGTCCGCGCGCAGAGAAGGCGCCTGCATCGCCGCCGCGGCTAAAGCCGCTGAAGGCTCCGCCACGCATACTGGGCGCGCCGCGAGCGCCAAATCCGCGCAGGCCGCGATTCCCTCCGTTAAACGTGCTCGGCCGGTTGCCAACCCCCCCAGGCCGGCTGCCAGTGAACCCTTGCCTGCGGTTGCCGCCACCGAACGCTCCGGCACGATTGCTGCTCACAAATCCGCGTTGTCCGCCACCTGCGCCGCCGATCCCGCGATAGTTGCCGCGCGCAAATGCGTTGTGGTCATAGAAGGCGTGGCTGTTGCCGAAATAGCGTTGGCCGCCAAACATCGGCCCGCGCATCCCTTCACCCCAGCCGCAGCCCCAGTTGCGCCAGCCCCAGCCGTAGCCCATGAAAGGCCCCATGCCAAACCCGATCCCGAAAGAGAGATACGGCGTCCCCATCGACCACCACGGCGTAAAGCCCGGCCACAGGCCCACCGGGTAGCCGAAGGCCATCTCCGGGTCATATTCCGGCACATACACCACCTCCGGATTCGCAGGTGCAATGGCGATCTCGCCATTATTGTCATCGACCGTCTGTTGCGGCCCGCTGTTCAGGTTTCCGGCCTGCTGTGCCTGCTGCCGCATGTACTGGATGGCGTTCATCACATCGGCCTGCTGGTTATATTCCACATCGCCCAGCTCTGAGGTCCAGGAAAGATTGTTGCTCATATCCGACAGCACAGAAGGGAACTGCGTGAGCGCCTTCACGCTCGGGTCCCAGTCCTGCTGATCCACGGCCGCGGCCAGGTCCGGACCCTGCATGTTCGGATTCTGCTGCATGAATCGCTCGGCTTCTACAATCTGTGTGGGATACATGGATCCGGCTAGAATCTGCGCCACCAGAGCATCCGGATACAGCGCAATCGGCGCGACCAGTTGCTGCAGCTGATCGGGCGGCAGCGGCGCCTGAGGCGGCTGACTATCCACTGGCGGCTGGCCGTAGTTCGGCGGCGGACCGCCCTGCTGCGCCCCGGCGCGAACTGCGCCCACAAGCAGCATTGCAGCCACGGCTAATATGCCCATCGGAGTCCGGATTGCCAGAGCCATCGGGTTCTTCATTGCGAGCCCCATGTTTGCGAGTTTCCACACCCGCCGGGTTAGAGAGAAAGAAATCGCCCCGTACCGGCAGGTTTACCGGAAGGCGGGGCGAACGGAATGTGCCAACCATGAGTCGCAAAAACACCTACCCACGGCGCAACAAGTCGCATAGAGACTTCAAAGTGGGATGCTTCGCTTCCCTCTGGGGATGCCTGGAGGTCCCGCGAGGCGTCTGTCATCAGGAAGGGAATAGCGAGCCGGAGAGGTCGCGCAGAGCCGTGGCGCGCGGGCGGCGGCGTGGCGGCGCGGGCTCAGGCGCGGCCAGCATACCGGCAATGTCGCGCAACTCCGCCCGCGCATGGCCCACCGCGGCGGCGACGCTGTCGCGACTCTTGCCTGCCTTGGCCTCAGACAGCGGCAGCGCAGGCTGGCGGCCGGCACGACGCATCTGCGTAAGCGCCTGCCGCGCGCCTGCCAGCGTGTACCCTTCGCCATGCACCAGCTTCTTGATTTCGAGAGCGATCTCCACCTCGCGCCGACGATAGAGCCGCTGGCCGGTCCCGCTTTTGTTGGGCTTAAGCTGCGGAAACTGCGACTCCCAGAAGCGGAGCACATAAGTCTCCACGCCGCAGATGCGCGCCACATCCCCGATCTTGAAGTACAGACGGTCGGGGATTGCGGGCTGTTCCTGCGCGCGCTTCTGTGAGAGCTGCGGGGCCATATCCAATGCGGTCGGTGTCCGCGTCAACCGCGGACCCTCCTGCTTAGACGCAGTATAGGCCAGTTCCCGCACCACCCGCGCAGCAAAATGGCCGTCTGGGCCGTACCTTTTACGGTACGAGTTACGGCACCACCGACGGCACAAGAAACTGCCCATGCGCGAACCCGCGGCTGCGCAAGGAAGAACGCCTGTTCAGCTCACGTGCGAGAGGGCCGTGTTACGGTCCCGCGCGCGGCTGACCCATGCGGAGCCGCGCGCAGATACTGCACCGGCCACGTCGCCTGCTCCCCAAGAGCCGCCGCCGCATGAAGAGGCCAGTAGGGATCGCGCAGCATCTCGCGCGCCAGCAGCACCAGGTCCGCCTCGCCGCTGGCCACAATCGCATTGGCCTGCGCGGGGTCGGTAATCATGCCCACCGCCGCCGTCGGAATGCCCGCCTCGTTACGAATCCGCGCGGCAAAAGGCACCTGGAACCCTGGACCAACCGGTATCTTGGCCGCAGGCACCAGCGCGCCGGAAGAAACATCCACCAGGTCCACGCCGTGAATGCGGAAGTGCCGCGCCAACTCCACTGACTCGTCCACCGTCCAGCCGCCCTCGACCCAGTCAGTAGCAGAGATACGCACAAACAGCGGCAGATCGGCCGGCCACGCGGCGCGCACCGCGTCCACCACCTCCAGTGGCAGTCTCATGCGGTTTTCCAGGTTGCCGCCGTAGGCATCGGAACGGCGGTTGGAGAGCGGCGAAAGAAACTCGTGCAGCAGATAGCCATGCGCGGCGTGAATCTCTACAAAGTCAAAGCCCGCCGCCAGTGCCCGACCAGCCGCCTCGGCAAAGGCCCGGACAATCCCCTTCAGCCCCGCCGCGTCCAGCGCCTGCGGCACGGCATAGCCCTCGCCAAAGGCCACTGCGCTCGGCGCCACCGGTTGCCAGCCGCCTTCTTCGGGCCGCAACAGGCGCTCGCCCGCGAAGGGAGAAGCCATTCCGCCCTTGCGTCCGGCGTGGGCCAGTTGGATGCCTGCGCGCACTCCCTGCCCGTGAATGAACCGGGCAATCCGTTCCAGCCCCGGAATGTGTTCGTCCTTCCAGATACCTAGATCGGCGGAAGAGATGCGCCCCTCGGGCACCACCGCCGACGCCTCCAGCATCACCAGCCCCGCCCCGCCCTGCGCACGGCTGCCCAGGTGAACCAGGTGCCAGTCGCTCGAAAAACCGTCTTCGGCCGAGTACTGGCACATCGGCGAAACGCCGATGCGATTTGCGAAAGACACAGAACGAAGTTGCAAAGAAGAAAAAAGAGGATGGCTCATGTAGTGGTCTTAATCCATGGACGAAGTGGAAAGCATCTTCCTCGTGTTGGATGACCTTGCGCCGGATTGGATGCAATGCTCGCCCGCACTGCATCCGGAAAGCGCGGTTCCGATCCCGTGGCCGGTGAGGCGCAAAGGGCGCACGCAGTGCCGTCTGCGTGCGCCCACTTGCGCAATTTGCGTATGCCGCCCTATTGTGCTGCGGCAACCGTGAGCGGCGCGGTCAGTTGGAATCGCAGCCGCGACTCCGCGGGAATCACCAGCGGCTTGTTGTCTGTGAAGGCTGCGCCCGCGGTGCCAGCGCCGCCGCCGATCAGCCCGCCAATCAGGGCGCCCTCTCCGCCGCCGGCCAGTGCGCCGATCAAGGCTCCGCCGCCTGCGCCGCCGCCGATAAAGCCCGCCGTGCGCCTGCCTTTGCCCTTCGAAGAGATCTCAAAGTCCGTTGTGTGCACCCGCTGACCGCCAATCTGCTGCAGCCGGAGCGCCAGGTAACCCGCTCCCTTGAAGCGTCCTCGATTCTTCGTGGCCACTACGACCCCGGAGACCGGCGTTCCCGGCGGAAAGGCCACCATCCCGTTCGACCCGACCATCGGTGCATACAACAGGCCAGTGAATGGCTGCCCATCGAAGGCCGACCGCGTGCTCACGCTCGAGTCAATCCGCACTGGAGCCATCGTGCCGGGCTCAAGCGTGACCATCGCCATCGGTTGACCCTGCTGCGGACCGGGCGCGCCCTGAGGCCCACCCTGTCCCTGGTAGCCGTTCCCGCCGGCGTAGCCCTGTCCGGGCCCAGGGCCACCCTGGCCCGGATATTGATTCGGATACCCATTCGGCCCGCCGTTGCCCTGGGGCCCGTAGCCAGGCTGCCCTGTTCCATATCCGCCCTGCGGCTGCGTCGGATAGCCGCCCGCTGCAGCGGGTCCGTTGCCTGGCTGGGGATTGTTCTGGTTGGGGCCTGCGGCCTGTGGCCCTGTGCGGTGGCAACCGGAAAACACCAGCGCCGCGGCTGTCAGCGCCGTGAGAGACAAAAGCTGCCACCGCTTCCTCGAGAGGGAACGACTCATAGGGGGAGATCCTCCAATAAAAATAGATAACTTCGGCAACGGGAAAGGCCTTCAAGGCGCAGTGCCTGCAGAAGTGGACGATCAAGGTCGCCGCTTTTCCGGCTCAACCCCTTCGCCCCATCCCGCGGGCCAGAAAATAATGGGAACAACCGAGTGATTCAGATGCAAAGGATCTGCCCAGGGTTGCCGCTCGCGGCGGTAGACTGGTTGGGTTTGCCATCCACCTCGAAAAGGAAACGCTTTCTATGAAGGTGTGTCATCTTGCAGCAATCTCTCTGGCCATGGGCGCGCTCATCGCCGCCGTGCCCGGTGCACTGGCCCAGTGGAATCCGCCCAATCCCGTAGTGAGTTTTGAGAAGCAGGCTGACGGCCTGGAAGTGCGCCAGACCGCCGGCGTGCTGCGCCTGCAGGTGGATGCGCCGGACGTGCTGCACGTGACCTATGCAACCGCCGGCTTGAGCGCCCCGCCGCGGCCTTCTGACCACGTAGTCATCAGGAAGGACTGGCCCGCCGCACCCTTTGACATTGCCTCTGACGACAAGACCATCACCCTGACCACCGCGAGACTCAAGGTCGCCATCGAACGCGACTCCGGCGCCATCCACTACATGGGAGGCGATGGAGCCGACCTGACCACTGACAGCTATCGCTCCTTGCGCCCCGTCGAAGTCAACGGCGAAAACACCTTCCACGCCGAAGTCTACTTCGCCATCTACGGCTCGCACGAAGGGCTCTACGGTCTCGGCCAGCACCAGGCCGGCGTGTGGAACTATCGCGGCGAGACGGTCGATCTCTCGCAGGAAAACACCAATATCGCCGTTCCTCTGCTTGTGTCCTCGAACGGTTACGGGATCTTCTGGAACAACCCCTCGCCCAGCCGCGCGAACAACCGCTTCATTCACTCGCTTTACCTGAGCGCCGAGGTGGCCGACCGCATCGACTACTACTTCTTCTACGGCCCGGGCGCCGACCAGATCATCGGCCACTATCGCGACCTGACCGGCCAGGTGCCCCTGTTCGGCCGCTGGGCCTATGGCTTCTGGCAGTGCAAGAACAAGTACCAGTCGCAGCAGGAACTCGAATCCGTTGCCGCGAAATATCGGGAGCTTCACATCCCTGTGGACAACATTGTGCAGGACTGGTTCTGGTGGGTCACCATGGGCGAGATGAAATGGAACCCTAACTACCCCAATCCGCAAGCACTCATCGACACGCTCCACAAGGAACATTTCCATCTGATGGTCTCTGTGTGGCCATTCTTCCGGCCGGGCACGGAGGTCTACGACCAGTTCGACCGCAACGGGTGGTTCGTTGCGAAGACGCTCACCGGTGGCTTCCATCCTGTGGGTCAGGCGCTCTATGACGCCACCAACCCTGAGGCGCGCAAGCAGTACTGGGCCAACGTCAACACGGCGCTCTTTCAGAAAGGCGTAGACGCCTGGTGGCTTGACACCGACGAGCCCGAGACCGAAGGCCGCGAAGACAACATCCTCGTCGATCACAAACTCGCTATCGGCTCCGGCGCGCGCTACGCCAATGTCTTCCCGCTCTTCCACGCAGGCGGCGTTTCTGAGGGCCAGCAGGCTGCCTCGCAGCAGAAGCGCGTCTTCATCCTCTCGCGTTCGGCCTATGCAGGCTCGCAGCGCTACGGCGTTACGGCATGGTCCGGCGATGTGCTCTCTGACTGGGTCACCTTCCAGCGCCAGATCTCCGCCGGCCTCAACTACGCCATCAGCGGCATGCCCTACTGGACCACGGACATTGGCGGCTTCATATCCGGCGGCAACCTCGACGATCCCCAGTTTCGCGAGTTGTTCGTTCGCTGGTTCCAGTTCGGCGCATTCTCACCCATCTTCCGCGTCCACGGAACGCGTAACCCCAGCGAGAACGAGCTCTGGTCCTACGGCCCGGAGAATCAGAAGATCCTCGTCGACTATGACACACTGCGCTACCGCCTCATGCCCTACATCTACTCCGAGGCGTGGCAGGTCACCAGCAACCACGGCACCCTGATGCGCCCGCTCGTCATGGACTGGCGCAACGACGTCGTCGCGCAGAACACCGGCGATGAATATCTCTTCGGTCCGTCCATTCTTGTCAGTCCTGTCTATACGCAGGGCGCCACCAGCCGCACCGTCTATTTGCCCGCCGCCGGCTGGTACGACTTCTGGACCGGCGACAAGATCGCCGGTGGCCAGCACATCACCGCCGATGCGCCGCTCGCCAAGCTGCCGCTCTACGTACGCGCCGGCTCTATCGTCCCCATGGGTCCGG
The DNA here is from genome assembly GCA_021805025.1 of Acidobacteriota bacterium. GTDB lineage: Bacteria > Acidobacteriota > Terriglobia > Terriglobales > Acidobacteriaceae > Telmatobacter. The sequence continues at coordinate 6,557 of JAJZGF010000056.1, read as the reverse complement.
CGATGGAGTGGTCCACTGAGAAGCCCGCCGACCCCATCGAACTGCGCATCTATACAGGAGCCGACGGCGACTTCACCTTCTACGAAGACGAGAACGACAACTACGACTACGCCAAAGGTGCGCACGCTACCATCCCGCTCCACTGGGATGACGCGACGCACACGCTCGCCATCGGCGCGCGTCAGGGCAGCTTCACCGGCATGTTGTCGCAGCACACCTTCCGCATCGTCGTCGTCGGCAAAGACCACGGCACGGGCATCGGCGAGACTGCCGAGGCGAATGCCACCATTCGTTATTCAGGTGAGGCTGTGAGCGTAAAGCCGTGACGATACCTCTTACCCGCTGCGGGGCCACATCGATGATGGGTCCGGCAACAGGATCACTCGTCGACGGTCCGCTCGCTACAATCAATCCATGAGCAAAACTGTTGTCGCCACCGTCTCTGCTCCCGCCGCTATCGGCCCGTACTCGCAGGCCATCCGCAGCGGCAATCTCATTTTTACTGCCGGGCAAATCGCGCTCGACCCCGTCACCGGCCTGGTCGTCCCCGGCGGCATCGCCGAGCAGACCACGCGCGTGCTTGAAAATCTCAAAGCAATTCTGGAAGCCGCGGGCTCCAGTCTGGCACAGACCGTAAAAGCCACCGTCTTCCTCAAGGACTTCAACGATTTCGCTGCCATGAACGCGGTGTACGGCGCCTATCTCGCGCCCGCTGGCATCGCCGCGCCTGCGCGCAGCACGGTCGAGGTCTCCCGTCTGCCCAAAGATGTCCTTGTTGAAATAGAACTCGTCGCCGAAGTCTGAACGACCTTCCCCAGGAGGTTCATCCCATGAGCGAAGCCAAAGATAAGATCGTCCGCACCGAGGCCGAGTGGCGCGCGCAGCTTGCCCCGGAGCAGTATCACGTCCTGCGCGAGAAGGGCACTGAGCGCCCTTTCACCGGCCCGCTCACTGAGAATCATGAGACCGGCAACTACCACTGCGCCGGCTGCGGCGCGCTGCTGTTTCTCTCCGGCGCAAAATTCGACTCGCACTGCGGCTGGCCCAGCTTCATGTTGCCGGCCGATTCCACGGCAGTTGAAGAGCACGAAGACACAACCTTCGGCATGAGGCGCATCGAGGTCACCTGCGCCCGCTGCGGCGGCCATCTGGGCCACGTCTTTCCTGACGGCCCACACCCCACCGGCCTGCGCTACTGCATCAACTCCGCCTCGCTCACCTTCGAGCGCGCAAAGTAAAGCGGCGACCGGATCCCCCCGTCGCCGCATCATCCTGGGTCGCGGCTAAATCAGCTCGTAGCCCGCGAACCAGTAGCCGATCTCAAACGCCGCCGTCTCTTCCGCATCGGAGCCGTGGATCGCATTCTCCTGAATTGACCCCGCAAATTTCCTGCGGATTGTCCCCTCTTCTGCGTTCGCCGGATTCGTCGCGCCCATCAGCTTGCGCAGGTCGGCAATCGCGTTGTCTTTCTCCAGCACCATCAGAAATAGCGGCCCGGAAGACATGAACGTGCATAGGTCGTTGAAGAACGGCCGCTCCTTGTGAACGTAGTAAAAGCCCTCGGCCTGCTCTTTTGAAATGGACGCCTTCTTGATCGCGAGAATCTTGAAACCGGCCTTCTCGATCGCGGCGAGAACGGCTCCGGTATAGCCCTTGCGGACCGCGTCTGGCTTGATGATGCTGAACGTGCGCTGCGCCAATGGATTCGTGCTCCTCATGGGGAATTGACCCTGAGCTTTATTGTACTTGCCACAGCACCGGGCACCGCGCAATCGCGCGCCAATCTGCTAGAGTGTCCGCATGTTCCGCATCGCCGCCCCGCCCCGTCACCCCCTCGCGCTCCTTGCCCTGCTGGTTGCCGTGCCGGCCTTCAGCCAAACCGCCGCGCCCGCCGCGGCCCCGGTCGCAACACACGAGTTGCGCGTCTTCGATCCATCCCTCATCGACACCACGATTGATCCATGCCAGAACTTCTATCGCTTCAGTTGCAACGGCTGGTTCAAGCGCAACCCTCTGCCGCCCGACCAGGTTGCCTATGGTCGCTTCACTGAGCTGTATGAGCTGAACCGCCTTCACCTGCGGCAGATTCTCGAGCAGGCCGCTGTGCCTTCACCCACCCGCACGCCCAACGAGCAGAAGATCGGCGACGAGTATGCGAGCTGCATGAACACGGCCGAGATCGACAAGCAAGGACTCGCGCCCATCCAGCCGGAGCTGGACCGCATAGCCGCGCTCAAGTCGAATCAGGACCTGCCCGCCCTGCTGGCCCATCTCCACGCCATCGGCGTCGACGCTTTCTTCGGTTTCGGCTCCAGCCCGGACTTCGCTGACGCCAACAGGATGATCTCGTTCTACGGCGCAGGCGGCCTGGGCCTGCCGGAGCGCGATTACTATACACGCACCGATCCCAAATCCGTCGAGCAGCGCAAACAGTACGTCGATCACGTCCGCAACATTTTCATGCTCGCGGGCGAACCCGAAATGCAGGCAAGACAGGACGCCGCCAGCGTGCTGGCCATCGAGACAGAGCTCGCCAAAGCCTCGCTCACCATTACCGAACTGCGCGACCCGAAAAATCTGGATCATCCCACTGATCTGGCCGCCTTCAGCAAGGAGATGCCGCACTTCTCATTGCCCGGCTACGTCGAGGCCGCGCACGCGCCCACCGCGGGCAAGATCAACGACAGCGAGCCCAGGTTCTTTGCCGAGTTCGACGCCCTCGTGGCAAGCACGCCGCCCGACCGGATCAAAACCTATCTGCGCTGGCATCTGCTGCACGCCTACGCCGGCACCAGCATGTCCCAGAGCTTTGACCATGAATCATGGAACTTCTACGCGCACATCCTCAACGGCGCAGAGAAAGAGCAGGATCGCTGGAAGCGCTGCACCAGCCGCGTGGACCACGAGATGGGCGAAGCGCTGGGACAGGTGTACGTGGCAAGGTACTTTCCGCCGGAGGAAAAGCAGCAGGCACTGGCTATGACGCTGGCCATCGAGCAGGCCATGGGCAACGACATCGACTCGCTGGATTGGATGAGCGCCGAAACCAAAGTCAAAGCCAGGGAAAAGCTGCACACGGTGATGAACAAGATCGGCTATCCCGACAAGTGGCGCGACTACTCCAAACTCACCATCGTGCGGGGCGACGCTCTGGGCAACCAGGAGCGTGTGCGTGAGTTCGACTTTGCGCGTGACCTGGCCAAGATCGGCAAGCCTGTGGATAGAGGCGAGTGGGATATGTCTCCGCCGACAGTCAACGCCTATTACGATCCGCAGATGAACAACGTCAACTTTCCCGCAGGCTACTTTCAGCCGCCCTTCTTCAGCGACAAGGAAGACGACGCGGCCAACTACGGCGACATGGGCTCGACTATCGGCCATGAGCTCACCCACGGCTTCGACGACAATGGCCGACAGTTCGACAAAGACGGCAACCTCAAAGACTGGTGGACCAAAGACGACGAGCAGAAGTTCAACCAGAAGGCCGAGTGCGTGGTCAAGCAGTACAACGCCATCGAGCCTGTTCCCGGCGTCCACCTCAACGGGAAGCTCACCCTCGGCGAAAATCTCGCAGACATCGGCGGCACCTGGCTCGCCTGGATAGCCTGGCAGGAGCAGGCCGCGATGCATCACGTCGACATGACCGCGAAGATGGACGGCTACACGCCCGACCAGCGCTTCTGGATCGCCTACGCGCAGCAGTGGTGCACGCAGACCCGCCCTGAGCAGTTGCGGACCCAGGCCCAGACCGACCCCCATGCGCCCGACGAGGACCGCACCAACTCCGTCCTCCAGGACCTGCCCGACTTCGCAAAAAGCTTCAGTTGCAAAAAGGGCACACCCATGGTCAGCCCGCAACCCTGCCGCGTCTGGTAGCAGTTCTCGAACCTGCAAGCAAAAGGCCCACCGCCAAGGTGGGCCTTCGTTTTTAGCTGGCAGCTAGAAGCTGGAGGCTAGGAGCTGGCGCGTTAGCGCCCAATCACCTTCGCCAGCTCGGCGCCAATCTCCGCAGGCGACACCACCACATGAATCCCCGCCGCGGTCATGGCCTTCATCTTATCGGACGCTGTGCCTTGCCCGCCACTGATGATCGCGCCGGCGTGGCCCATGCGGCGTCCCGGAGGCGCCGTCTGCCCGGCGATAAAACCCACTACGGGCTTCTTCACGTGCTGCTTCACAAACTCCGCCGCAGCTTCTTCCGCCGACCCGCCAATCTCGCCAATCATGATGATGGCGTCGGTCTCAGGATCGTCGTTCAGCAGGCGCAGCGCATCGATGTGCGTCGTGCCGATAATCGGATCGCCGCCGATGCCGATGGCCGTCGACTGCCCGATGCCGCGCTGCGTGAGCTGATGCACAGCCTCATACGTCAGCGTCCCCGAGCGCGACACAATCCCCACGCTCCCCTGCTTATGAATCCGTCCCGGCATGATGCCGATTTTTGCCATGCCCGGTGAAATCACGCCGGGACAGTTCGGCCCGATCAGTCGCGACTTCGACGTCTTCAGCTTCGCCCACACCTTCACCATATCCAGCGTGGGAATGCCCTCGGTAATGCAGACGATCAGCGGAAGCCCCGCATCCTCGGCTTCCAGAATCGCATCGGCCGCAAACGGCGGAGGCACAAAGATCATCGTCGCGTTCGCGCCGGTCTTTGTCACCGCGTCCGCCACGGTGTTGAACACCGGCCAGCCTTCATGCGTCGTGCCGCCCTTGCCCGGCGTCACACCACCCACCACGTTCGTGCCATACTCCGCGCAGCCCTTGGCGTGGAATGTGCCTTCTTTGCCGGTCAGGCCCTGAACAATGAGTCGAGTTTCTTTATTCACGAGAACGGCCATGTTAAGCCACCGCCTTTGCCGCGGCTGCTACCACTAACTCTGCCGCTTCTTTCATCGTTGCGCCCACCTGGAAGTTCAAACCCGACTCGGCAAGAATCTGCCGGCCCTCTTCCACATTTGTGCCCTCCAGCCGCAGCACAATCGGCACCTTCACATTCAGATTGCGTGCCGCCGCCACCACTCCCGTAGCCAGCCGGTCCACTCGCAGAATGCCGCCAAAGATATTGATGAAGATCGCCTTCACATGCGCATCGGAAAGCAGAATCTCGAACGCATGCTCAATCTGCTCTTGCGTTGCGCCGCCGCCTACGTCAAGAAAATTCGCGGGGCTCCCGCCGGCGTACTGAATAATGTCCATCGTCGCCATGGCCAGGCCCGCGCCGTTTACCATGCAGGCAATCGAGCCATCCAGCTTGATGTAGTTCAGCGCGTACTTGCTGGCTTCAACCTCCAGCGGATCTTCCTCGGCCACGTCGCGCAGCGCCTTGATGTCCGCATGGCGAAAGAGCGCATTGTCGTCGAAGGTGATCTTGGCATCCAGCGCAAACAGCTTGTCGTCCTTCGTCGTGATGAAGGGGTTGATCTCCACCAGCGAGGCGTCCGTATCCACAAACGCCTTGTACAGGCTCTGGAAGAATGTGACCGCCTGATTGATCTGCGTCGGCTTCAGTCCCAGCGCAAAGGCCAGCTTGCGCGCCTGCCATGCGCCAAAACCCACCGCCGGGTCAATCGTCTCCTTGAAGATGGCTTCAGGAGTCTTGGCGGCCACCTCTTCAATCTCCATGCCGCCCGCCTGCGAAGCCATAAACACCAGCTTGCCCGTCGCGCGGTCCAGCACGATGCCCAGATAAAGCTCGCGATCAATCGCCGCGGTCTCTTCAACGAGCAGCCGCTGGACCTTCTGCCCCTGCGGACCCGTTTGATGGGTCACCAACTGCATGCCGAGAATGCTTTTGACGTGCAGCTCGGCGACCTCGCGCGTGCGGGCCACCTTTACGCCGCCGCCTTTGCCGCGCCCTCCGGCATGAATCTGCGCCTTAACGACGACGCCCGAGGCGCCCTCGGCAAATAGTTTGCGGGCCACCGCCGCCGCTTCTTCCGGCGTGTTGGCCACTTCGCCCCTGGGCACGGCCACGCCGTATTTCGCCAGGATTTCCTTCGCCTGATACTCGTGAATTTTCATTTTGGGTTGAACCACCGCGTGCGCTGAGGTTGGAGTCAATCAGACCGGAATAAAACAGAGAACCGGCACGTGCGACCGGAACAGCGCTCAACCCATACTATCTCGCGCGCCGAAGGCCCGGCAAACACCACGGCAAACACCCGTTGTCCCGCCTGTGTGAGCCGATTCTGCGCGCCGCGCCATTACCATTGGTAGGTATGGGCGTCTTGAAAGATCACTTGAAGCCGCTGGCCGAGGACGGCGCAGCCATGACCCGTGAGCAGGCCGCCGCCGTGCTCGATGAGATTCTCTCCGGCACGGTGCCTGAGGTGGAGACCGCTGCTCTGCTGGCTGTGCTGGCCACCCGCGGCGAACAGGCCCCGGAGCTGGCCGGCTTTGTCGAGACCATGCGCGCCCGTGCCACGCCCGTCCCGCTCACCGATGCGGAGCGCAGCGAGCTTGTCGATACCTGCGGCACCGGCGGCGGCGGCCCGCTCACTTTCAACATCTCCACAGGCGCGGCGCTGGTGGCGGCAGCGGCGGGCGCCAGGGTG
>JAJZGF010000055.1 GCA_021805025.1 Acidobacteriota bacterium | reverse complement strand
GACCCGGTGAGCCCCCCTGTAGTGCTGCGCGAGCCGGGTCTCGATGAACTGCGCCGCAACACCATCGGATTTTTTGAAGAGGATGGGTTGACGCCGGTGACGCCTGAGACGCGCGCCGCGGTCCATGCCGCAGGAAACGCTCTGCGCGAGGCAGGTTTCCGCGTGCAGCCTTTCCGGCCGCGCACGCTGGAGCCGCTGCGCAAGCTGTGGTGGAAGCTGTTTGTGCAGTGCGGCGCTATGTTCTATGCGCCGGCGATTGCCGGCAAAGAGCAGCAGCTCAGTCCGATCTTCAATGAGTTTCTGCGCATTGCTGAGGCCACGCCCCAGTTCACTGCTGCACAGTTGCTCAACGCCTGGGCGGAGTTGGATCTGCTGCGCGCCAAAGCGCTGGAAGAGATGCAGGCGTATCCGGTGCTGTTGTGCCCGGTGGCCAGTATTCCCGCGTTTCGTCACGGAGAGCGCCAATGGACCGTGGAGGGCCGCACCGTTGACTATCTGGATGCAGTGCGGCACACGCAGTGGTTCAACACCCTGGCGGCTCCGGCGGCGGTGGTGCCCGTGGGGCGCTCGCCGGAAGGTTTGCCGATCGGTGTGCAAATTGTTGCCCGGCCCTTTGAAGATGAGACGGCGCTGGGCATTGCTGGCATTGTAGATACGGCGTTTGGCTATCGCGTGCCGCCGATGGCCAATCACTCATAGCTGGTTGCCGGCGCAATCTCGCGTCGGAATTTCCAGGGACTCCAGGCATCAGAATGGAGGCCTGAGATCCCCCGTTCAGGCTGTGCTCCGCGCGCCTCCACCTTTGGATGGAGGCGAAAGCTGCATCCTAGCGATAATCTAACGCTTCCGCTTCCCCAGAAACGGAGCGCAGACTGTGCGCGGTAGCTGGCAAGAACGATTTGCCGAGAGTCCCGATGTGTTGAAGAGTCCGAGTCGCCTGCAGACAGTGGTGCAGGTCAGGGACCTCGAAATCGGCGGCGCGGAATTTGTCACCATGGCTGGGCCCTGCTCGGTGGAAACCGAGTTCCAGCTGATCGCGACGGCCCATCATGTGCGCCGCTGCGGTGCGCGCATCCTTCGCGGAGGCGCATTCAAGCCTCGCAGTTCTCCTTATGCATTTCAAGGGCACGGCCTGGAAGGGCTGAAGATGCTGGCGCGCGCCCGCGAAGAGAGCGGGCTGGCCATCGTGACTGAGGTCATGTCTGAGTGCGATGTGCCGATGGTGGCTGAGTATGCTGACATCCTGCAGATCGGCACGCGCAATATGGAGAACTACTCGCTGCTCGAGGCTGCGGCGCGGTCAGGGCGGCCGATACTGCTGAAGCGCGGCATGATGGCCACGGTGGCCGACCTGCTTCGATCCGCGCAGTTGATTCTGGACAACGGCAACCCGAATGTCATTCTCTGCGAGCGCGGCATTCGCACCTTTGAGACAGCCACGCGCAACACCTTTGACGTTGGCGCCATCGCGCTTCTCAAGCACATTTCGCATCTTCCTGTGATCGCCGATCCCAGCCATGCAGCGGGCCATCGCGAACTGGTGCCGGCGCTGGCGCGCATCTCTGTGGCAGCCGAGGCGGATGGACTGCTGGTGGAAGTGCATCCCAATCCCGATAAGGCGTGGAGCGACGGCGATCAATCGCTCGATTTTGCCGGCTTCGACCAGATGATGGGTTCCCTTGATCCCTACCTTGCGTTGCGCGGACTCGTGCTTGGAGCAACCGCGGACGCACGGCCCATGGAGGCTGTTGGATGAGGGGCCGGGCCAGCGCTTTTGGAATTGCAATTAGCTTTGCGTTGCTGCTGGCGCCGTGCGGGCTCGCGTCCGATGCGGCGGCGAGGATTGGCGCGGATGTGATTGTGACTGCTGCACCGGTCTATGTGCCGCTGGCCGAGTTGCGCGGGCAGGAGCGTTTTCCCAAAGGGGCGCAGTTGCTGCTGCTTCATGCAGACCATGCCGAGCCGCTGGTGCCGGGCTTTGCGGCCAGCGCCGATGCCAACGTCTACTTTGATGGCCGCCTGGTGCTTTTTGCGGGCAAGCAGCTTGCAAGCGATCCCTGGCAGATATGGGAGCTGAAACTGAAGGACCGCTCGGTGCGCAAGGTCGTGGTGACGGCTACAGATGCAGAGCGGCCGCTCTACCTGCCTGCGGGCCGCATGGTGTACGCGGTGCGTACGACGCACGGGTTCCGGCTCGACTCTACGGACGACGGTCACCCCTTGCCCTACACTCCTTTGAATCCGACGGCGGGACCCGGCGAGCTGGCGCTCTCTTACACGCAAGCCAATGCGTTCCCTGCGGACATATTGAAAGATGGCCGCGTTCTCTTTGAAGCCGGATTTCCGCTCGGCTCCGGAACGACGCCGGAGTTGTACCTGGTTTATGCGGATGGCTCGGGCGTGGAATCGTATCGCTGCGATCACGGCCAGGCGCGCTGGGGCGGTGTGCAACTGTCATCGGGCGATGTGGCGTTTACGCATGGAGTTTCACTGGCACGGTTTACTTCGCCGCTGGCGCATGAAGAGCGTATTGCCGCGCCTGCTGCGCAGTATGCAGGCGAAATTGCCGAGACGGCATCGGGAGATTGGCTGTTGAGTACGCGCGCGTCGGCCAGCGGACCCTATGTCCTGAAGCTGTGGAAGCCGGGCACTGCTGCGATGGAGACCGTGCTGGCGAAGAACGGCGAGAGCCTTGTTGAGCCGGTACTGGTTGCGCCGCGCACGACGCCCAAGCGGCATCCCTCAGGTCTGCACCCGTGGGACTATGCCAATCTGCTGGCGTTGGATGCGCGACTGTCGCGTGATGGCGCGCTGCATGGAACGCCCGTTGCAGTGCGTGTGGAGACGCAGGATGCAGCGCACCATGCTGTTGTGATGGGCACGGCGCCGGTCGAGAAAGACGGCTCGTTTTTCGTGCAGGTGCCGGGCGACACGCCGATTCGGTTCGCGCTGCTGGATGCGAAGGGAGCGGTGTTGCGCCAGGAACACGGCTGGTTCTGGTCGCGCGGCGGGGAGCAGCGCATCTGCGTAGGATGCCACACGGGTCCGGAGCGTGCGGCGGATAATCGAGTGCCGGCGGTGCTCCTGCGTACGACGACGCCTGCTGACATGACTCATGCCGCGCAGCGCGCATTAACGGGAGGCCGCTGAGATGATGAAGAGCATTCCAATTGCATTCGCCGCGGTCCTTCTTTTTGCAGCGCATCCGGCGCAAGGGGCGCAGGCTGCCGCGGCTCCATCCGCTGCACAGGACGCGCAGGCTACGCCGCCCACCTCTCCCGGCGCACAGGCTCCCGTCATTCGCTTTGAAGACGCAAGTGACAAGGCGCACATCGACTTTGTGCATAGCTTCGGGTCGGCGAAACTGGGTTCGCTGCTGGAGGGCACCGGCGCGGGCTGTGTGTGGTTCGATTACAACAACGATGGACTGCCTGACCTCTACGTGGTGAATGGGCGGCCGCTTGACGATTCGATGCACCCGTATCCGCTGAAAGAGAAGCCCGACCCGCTGCCGCACAATCATCTCTATCGCAACAACGGCGACGGCACCTTCACGGACGTGACGGAGAAGGCCGGCCTGGCGCCCGATCTCTATGGAATTGCCGTTACGGCGGCTGATTACGACAACGACGGGTACGTCGATCTGCTGGTGACCGGTTACGGGCGTGTGATTCTCTATCACAACGACGGCAACGGCCACTTTACAGACGTGACGGCGAAGGCCGGCATTAAGGTCGATGGATGGTCAATCAGCTCAACGTTTCTGGACTACGACCGCGATGGCTGCGTAGACATCTTCATTGGCCGCTATGTGAAGTTTGACCCCAAGTACCGCGCCTTTTACGGAGCGGACAACTATCCGGGGCCGCTTGACTACGAGGGCGAGACCAACCGGCTCTACCACAACAATTGCAATGGCACCTTCACGGATGTGACGGACAAGTCGGGCATCGGCGCCTATGTGGGCCGCACCATGGGGGTGACGGCGGCGGATTTTGATGGCGACGGATGGGACGACATCTATGTGGCCAACGACCGCACGGAGAATTTTCTCTTCCACAATAAGCATGACGGAACCTTCGAAGAGGTAGGGAACGATACGGGCACGGCCTTTGGGCAGAATGGTGAATCCACTTCGTCGATGGGTCCGGTATTTGCCGATCTGGAAGGACGAGGCACGCTGGACCTGTGGGTGACCGATGGGCACTACAACCGGCTGCTGCGGAACATGGGCAAGCAGGGATTCGACGACATGGGCGCGACCAACGGCGTGTCGCAGGCCAACGCGCAGTATGTCAGTTGGGGAACGGGCGTCTATGACTACGACAATGATGGCCTTCTCGACATCCTGATCTTTCACGGTGGGCTGATTCACCTGATTCCGCAGGAACACACACTGTTTCGTGGACTTGGTGAGGGGCGCTTTGAGGATGTTTCGCGGGAGGCAGGCGCGGTGCTGAATAAGCGCACGGTGGCGCGGGGCGCGTGCTTTGCGGACTACGACAATGACGGAAAGATGGATGCGTTTCTGGTGAATCTGGGTGCGAAGGGGACGCTGGTGCATAACGTCTCCACGAACACCGGCCACTGGGTAGCGATCAAGCTGAAGGGCACGAAGAGTAATCGGGATGGCATTGGCGCACGCGTCGAGGTGTATGCGGCTGGCAAGCGCTACATGGAGGAGCGCGTTGCGGAATCCGGCTATCTTTCGCAAAACGACGATCGCCTGCACTTTGGCCTGGGCGCCGCGACGACGGTGGAGAAGATTGTGGTGCACTGGCCCAGCGGGCGCGAGCAGACGGTGCCTGGCCAGGGTGTGGATCGTGTTCTGACGGTGGAGGAGCCGCAATGAGCCGGCAGGCACATGGCCGGCTGCGGGCCGGTGCGGTGGGTGGAATGCTGCTGATTGCCGCGGCATTCTTTGCCGTGGCGCTGTGGACCGGCGACGAAGCACAAGCCGTGATCACGGGGCGTGTCGGCGACCCGCTCGTCTATCCATCGCCCATTGAATTGCTGTATTCGCCGAACGGAACACAGCTCTATGTATTGTGCAACGAGAGCGACGAGCTGCGGGTATTGGATGCCTCTACCGGTGCGGCGATCAAGAGCATTCAAGTGGGTCATATTCCACGCGGCATTTCGCTCTCGCCGGATGGAAGCCGCCTCTTTGTAACCAACACATGGGACGACACGCTTTCGGTGATCGATACAGCATCGCTGCAAGTGGTGGCGGAATGGCCGGTCGGAGCGGAGCCTTCCAGTGTGATCGAGGATCGCGGGGGCAAGCACCTGTTTGTGGCCAATCGCATTTCCAATGACGTGGCGGTGCTGAATGCCCGGACTGGAGCGGAGGAAAAGCGCCTGGCCGCAGGGCGCGGCGCCAGTTACATCACACCTTCGCCCGATGGAAGCCGCCTCTACGTCACTCACGTGTATCCGAACCCGACCCCCCACCGGACTGCTCCGGAGTCAGAGATCACGGTGATCGATACTGCGCGCGCCGTGGTGGTTGATCGCATTCCTCTGCACAGCATTGCCCACTCGTTTCATCTTACGTTCTCGCGTGACGGGCGTCTTGGCGTGGTGGCCGAGATGCATCCCAAGAACCTCGTACCCCTGGCGCATCTGGAGCACGGCGGCGCATTCGTGGATACGCTGACGTTGTTCGGCACGGATGTAGGCGACAAGCCGGTCGAGGTTCCGCTCGACGAGCTGGAGCGTTATGCCGCACGGCCTTTTGGTGTGCTGATTACGCCGGACAAGAAGTTCTTGTACGTTACCAGCGAAGGCTCAGAGATTGTGACCGTGGTCGATGTGCCGCGGCTGCTGCGTTACATCCACACGCATCAAGGTCCGTTTGCCGAAGATCTTTCGGCGAGCGGGAACTACGTGGTGACGCGCATCGCCGTGGGGCACGATCCGCGCGGCATGGCACTTAGCCCGGATGGAAGCAAGCTGCTGGTGGCGAACAGGCTTGAGGATACGATCAGCGTAATCGACACGCATACCAACCGTCTCGCGTCGACCGTCCGTCTGGCAGCGCCGAAGCAGATGTCGGTGCTGCGGCATGGCGAGCAGACATTTTATACCGCGCGCTACTCATTTCAGGGGCAGATCGCCTGTGCGAACTGTCATATCGACTCCACGTTCGATGGCTTGCAGTGGGATCTGGAGCCGGATGGATTTGGACGCGACATTGTGGACAACCGTCCCATTGAGGATCTCAAGGGTACCGAACCCTACAAGTGGAACGGCGGTAATCCGAATTTGCCGACCGAGTGCGGCCCGCGCACGGAGAAGTACTTCTGGCGCTCGGAGCAGTACGACGATCTGACGCTTTCCGATCTGGTGACCTACATTCAGAGTCTGCCTCCGCGGCCCAATCGATATAAACTGCCCGGCTACGAATTGACGCCCGCGCAGGAACGCGGCAAGGCGCTCTTTGTGCGTGCAGTGGATAAGTTTGGCGCTCCAATCCCTCTGACAAATCGTTGCGTGTATTGCCACAGCGGGCCCAAAGGGACGAATCAGAAGTCGTTTGACGTGGGAACAAAGAAAGCGACGGATAACCCAGGATTGCTGGACACGCCGCAACTGACGAACATAGCACTGTCAGCGCCATATCTGCACGATGGGTCCGCATCCTCGCTGGAAGAGATATGGACCGTCTTCAATCCGGAAGACAAACATGGACGCACAAACGATTTGACCAAAGATGAACTCAACGACCTGATCGAGTATTTGAGGACGCGATGAAAAGAATCTTCGTGACGGCATTCTTTCTGTCGGCCAGCCTGCTGACCTCCGCGGCGCCGGCTGATGCACCCAAGGCTGGCGCGGTTCCCAATATGCCGCGGTTCCGGTTTGAGAACTTTTCCACCGCCAATGGCCTGCCCGACAATCACGTCTACTCCGTGCTGGTGGATGGGGATCGTGTTTGGGCGGGAACAAATAACGGGCTGGGACTCTACGAGAACGGCAAGTGGAAGGTGTTCACTACAAAGGACGGCCTGGCGCATCGTGCGGTGCTTTCGCTGGCGCTGGACAAGAACACCGGAGATGTATGGGCAGGGACGATGGGAGGGCTGAGTCGCATATCCGGCGGCCAGATTAAAACCTACACGCAGTTGAATTCGGGGCTGAGCAACGACGTTGTGTACGGGGTATCCATTGAAGGCGAAGACGTATGGGTCGCTACCGCGGCTGGTGCGTGCAGACTGAACCTTCGCACAGGCGCGTGGGACCTCTACAACGAGCGCAATACGCCGATGGTCGAGATCTGGGTGTACGGGGTTTCCGCTACACCTACGAAGGTCTATTTCGCCGTATGGGGCAGCGGCATTTTGGAATACGACCAGAAGACCAAGGCCTGGGACAAATATGAGGATCCCGATGGCGAAACGGAACTCGTGCTCTTCAAGGACCAGGGTCTGATCCACGAGATCACAACGTCAGTCAGCTATGTGGACCATGTGCTGTGGGCGGCAACCTACTTTGGCAACAGCCGCTACGACGGCCGCTACTGGCACAACTTCTTGATGAAGGACAGCGGGCTGCCTTCGAACTTTACCAACGCGGTGAAGGGAGTGGACGCCAATCGGGCGTGGTTTGGTACCGACAACGGCCTTGCGTATTACGACGGTACAAACTGGGCTGTATATCGACCATCTCTCACCACACATAAGCCGGAGATGACAGTGCGCGACGCCGCGGGCCATGTTACGGAAATCCACGTGACGTCAGCGCCGGCACACAACTACATCCTCGGTATTGACTTCCAGGGTAAGGATATCTGGGTGGCGACTGCCGAAGGGTTAAGCCACGGAATTTTTCAACCGTAAGAATGAATAAGGAGTCGTCATGATGCAGGGAATTGCAGAAGTTCTGGAGTCTATCGGGCACGCGCCAATCCAAAAGCGTGCTATGACCAACCACGGTGTACTAAATGAGGCCTACTGCTACTCCAAGCCGAGTTCGTTTTCCCGAGGCATGCGGATTGATCTGAATGGATTGACGATCCTGCTGATTTCGGGCACGGCATCGATCGATGAGAATGGCGTCAGCGTCCATATCGGCGACTTCCGCGCGCAGATGCGGCGGACTTTGAAGAACATTACCGCACTGCTGGAGAGTGAAGGTTGCACCTGGCACGACATTGTGCGCACCAGTTGCTACCTGCGCGACATCGACCGCGACTACGACGCCTTCAACGAAGAGCGCACATCGTTTTTCAAGGAACAGGGACTTGATCCCCTGCCGGCATCCACGGGCATCCAAGCCAAACTATGTCGGCCTGAGTTACTGGTCGAGATCGAAGCCATTGCCATGTTCCGCACGGAAAAGACCTGCTGCCAGAACCACAAGGAGTAGCTCACATGCGCAAGGGATGGTTGTTTGCGGCCTGCTTTGGCGCCGTGTGCGCGGTCATGGGCGCGGGACAAACTACGCCCAAGGGAACGTGTGCGTGCGGGGCGCATCCTCCCGGACCGCCGAAAGACCGCACGGTGGAGCCGTATGCGGGCGAACCGTCGGACCTGAGTCCGTATGAGAAATTCTCGAAGCCGTATTACCTCTATTACACGCATCCCAACATATACCTAGGGTCGGGGCGCGATATCCCCGACCCGAAGAACCTGACCGAAGTGCGCATTGGATTTTTGGGGCCTATAGAAAACAATCCAGATCAGGTGTCTGGATTGCGGATGTTGCACGGAGCGCAACTGGCTGTGGAAGAGGCCAATGCGCGCGGCGGGTATGGCGGCAAACCCTTCCGGCTGATGTTGCATAACGACTATGACAACTGGCAGGCGAAGGCGTCCTATGGCCCGGAGCGGCCGACTGACCCCGGCATCTGGGGCTCGCCGTCGGATGAAGCGGTGAAGATGGTCTACGACGACCAGGACTGGGCGATCTTCGGTTCCATCAACTCCGAATCGACGCATATCATCCTGCGCGTAGCTCTGAAGGCCGAGATTCCGATTGTCAATTCGGCGTCGACCGATCCCACCATTCCTGAGACCTATATTCCGTGGTATTTCACCGATCTGCAGGATGATCGTGTGCAGTGCTTCACGCTGGCACGGCGCATCTTCACCGAACTCGACCTGAAGCGCGTGGGGATCTTGCGCGTGAACAACCGCTACGGGCGAATGGGAGTGGGCAAGTTCCGTGATGCCTCGCGAAGGCTTGGCCATCCGGTGGTGATCGAGCAGAAGTATTTGCCGGGAGATACGGATTTTACGCGAGAGCTGAAGATCATTCAGGGATCGCGCACGGATTCCATTGTGTTGTGGGCCGACGAAACTGAAACCGCCAATATCTTGAAGCAGATGAAGTCTCTCGGCATGAAGCAGCGCGTCTTTGGCTCGTATCGCACGCTGGGGCCGGACATGCTTACCGCTGCGGGTTCTGCGGCGGAAGGATTCGAGGCGGTATTTCCGTACAATCCGACGCGCAAAGATCCGCGCTGGATTGCTTTCAACCAACGCTTTGCGGCGCGCTACCATGAGCCTCCGGAGCAGTTTGCTTCCCTGGCCTACGATGCGATGAATGCGTTGCTCGATTCGATTTGCGCCGCCGGGTTGAACCGCGCGCGCATTCACGACGCACTTGCCGATATCCAGGAGTACGACGGCGTAACCGGGCACATGGTCTTCGACCCGAACCAGAAGAATGTTGCGCCCATGTATCTGGGTACGGTCCATAACGGGACGATCAGCTACAAGTTAGCGACGATGGACAAGGAGCGTGCCGCGCAGTCGTCCGCCGGGGAGAGCGCGTCGTCTTCAGTTCAGAGGACTAAAGATACGCCTGTGACGCCCTATGCGCGGGTGGGCGAGGATGGTGTCAGTTATGCAGGGCCGCAACGGCCGGATGTGCCTGCCGGGCCGGTGCGCGTGGTGTTATTCGGGCCCGGAGCAAAGCTGGTGGTGGAGTCGGCTGCGGTGCAAAAGCAGTTGGCGGCGGGCAAGACGAGTGGCCGGGCATGGGAGTTGCTGCCGGTGGCAAGCGATCAGAACTGGGGCGCGGCATCCACGCAGCTTGTCCATGCGCTGTGGGACGAGAACGCACTCGCGATTGTTGCTTTGGATCGCGATGCCGCGCATCTGTCGGAACAACTCGCGCTGAAAGCCTTTGTGCCGGTGGTCGCCCTGAGCGATGACAAGGCGCTGACTTCAACCAACGTGCCGTGGATCTTTCGACTACCTGCCGGCACTGAACCTGCAGCGGCGCTGCGAATGGTGCAGACGGCAGAGGCACGCAGCGGCGCCAACCCGGAGCGACTACGGGATGTACTTGCTTCCGGCGACGACGTTGCCGGGGTGGCGTTTCTTTCAACAGGTGAACCGCGCCAGCATTGACGCCGCGCACAGGTGGCGGAAGTAGAAAGGGCAGCCTGTGCAGGCTGCCCTTTGTGTATACGCAGATGGATCTACTTCCGAATTACGGCAGGTAGTAACGAAGTGAAGTTTCGATTACATTGTCTGTGCCCTTCGCGCCGCCATTCGGATTCAACGGGCCACCTGTTCCTGACCAGATGTTGCGTGTGAAGTAGCTGTACTGGAAGCCTTGGCGCAGGCCGCCCTTAGGCCCCTTGTAGAAGTAGAACCAGTAGCCGGCGGTGCCTTCCTGTACATCCTTGTTATTGCCGCCGCAGTTTGCAGGGGTGGAAGGCGAATAGCCCACGGCGCCATTCGTTGCGCCCGAACCGGTTACCGGCTCGGTGTTGCAGCCGGACATCGCGGTCAGAGGTGAGCCGTAGCCGATTTTGCCCCAGTAATCGCGATAGACATAGTCGCCACCGTAGTTCAGGTAGACGAGCAGGCGTGAATTGGGATTGAGCTCGACCGTGCTCAGCGTCGAAAAGGCCTTGAGCGGGTCAATCTGTCCGTCGGGGCGCAGCGTGATGTCGGCGATGGTGGATGAGCCGTAGCGGCCTACGCCCTTGCCGTACAGGCCCTTGAGTCCGATGGTGACCTTGTTGTTGGCCAGCGGAGCGCGAAAGCCGCCGCCGATTCCGGCGCCGGGGATTGAGTCATTGTATGCGCCAGCAGCGGAGGTGGCATTGGGGTAGATGCGGTCGCGGAAGAAGCGGCTGATGCCGAAGATCTCCCAGTGTCCCCAACCGGGCTCGAAGGCCATCTTGGCGATGAAGTCGGGTGCGAGGTTGAAAGAGTAGTTCGCGGTGGGGTTGAAAAGGCCGCCGCCATTGCCCGCCGAACCGATCAGCAGATTGGTGGGCAGGTTGGAGCCGGCGGGGTTCAACGTCTGGGCATTCTCCACGGAAGCGCCCATGAAGAACTTCCGGTTGATGTCCTTGGATACGCGGAAGCTGTACTGACGCGTCCAGACGAAGCCCGCTTCGTACTGGGGGTCGATGGTCGCCGGCAGAATCTCAGACCCACGGGTCAGGCCCTGCGTGGTTTCGGTAGCGAGCGACCACCCCTGGCCACCCGAAAAATCCCAGCCGTTGCTGAGCTTGGCATCTGTCCAAAGTTGGCGCTGACGCAGCACGTAGCTGTTGCTCTGATTGTTGTTGGATGTGATGCCGGTACCCAGCCAATCCATCTCGTAGTAGCCACTCAGTGTCATGTTGGCCAACTTTCCGACGGCTTTCACTGCGACACGCGACTGGCGGCCAGTGGCTGTGAACTCGCTCAATTGCGCGTAATCGGAATATTGCAGCGGGATACCCGTGAATGGCGTGTTGATGCCTCCGCCGGTTGCTCCGGTGCGGTTCACAGATTCAGCCGCCAGGAAGCTGCCCGTAGGCGAGATCGTGATGCCCTTGAAGTTGATCGCGTCGGGATTTGCGATCTGCTTTTTGATGGCGGAGGTCTCATCGGAGACCGTCGTGGCCAGGGAGAGCGAATTGGACTTCAGATCGTTGACCGTGGACTGCAGTGTGGTGACCGCTGCACTGTTCTCTGTGGTTGCCTGTTGCTGGGCGTTGGCCGCAGCCTCCGCTTTGGCCGCGGCGGCCTGCGCATCTGCGGCCGCCTGCTGAGCCTTTTGCAACTCGGCATTCTTCTCTGTCAGATCGTTTCTGAGGCTGTTGATCTGGCCTTCCATCTCCTCGCGGAGCGCCTGGATCTGGTCTTCCACGGATGGCTTCGTAGGCTTGGTAGCTTTCCTGGTTGCGTCGCTCTTCTTGGCGGACTCCTGAGGTGCGCCGGCAAAAGCAAATGAGCCGGCAAGACTGGTCGCCAGAACAACGGTAGCAACAACGCTGAGTCTCAATTTCATTGGGCCTCTCTTTTTCTCTTGAAACAGATTGATTCCGGGGTCACGCGTGCAGCCTTCACACGCGCATTCCTCCGCAGACCCTGGCATTGCCCGCCGTACGTCATGCGCCTGCAGGCAGGGCTGCGGAAAAGACCGCAAGCAGCCGCGAAAGACATGAGTAGTGAAATCTGTCTTTGTTTGGCTTTCTCTGATTGAAAGGTTCGCAGAGTTTTATGAACGTATGACTAATTCATCTACTTTTAACATGAGGAGTTAATTGGGCGACAATGATGAATGCTATGTAAATTCACCGTCTATTCACAAAGTGATGGGTAGTGATGACGCGAGAGTCCGCGCGTGCCGGGCAATTCCAGTCGGATTCTCGACGCGCTCAGTTTCTGGCAGCGGTCTCTTCCTTGCCGGCACTTAGAAGGTTAGCGAGCAGTCGATATGATCCAGGCACTAACTCAGGTAACTGGCGATAGAGAGCATAGGCTGCGTAGATATAAGTTCCCTTGCCGGGATGGGCCACAAGCAGTCCGCCGCGCTGCGGGTCCTGGCCGGCGTCTGCGGTCTCGGTCAGGGCGGTGTAGCCGGAATCCCATGTATCGAGGAAAGAATGGCCGCGCTCTTCGACCCAGCCATCAAAGTCGGCGGTGGTGATCGTGTTAGGCCAGGCGAGCAAGGGATTCGCAGGGTCGAGCAGTTTTACAGGCGCCTGCTCGTCCACCACGCGCTCGGGAATGCGACCCATGGTCAGCGGCAGCGGGGCCGGAAAGTCTGCGCTCTGGTACTGCACAAGGAGCGTTCCACCGCGGCGGACAAAGTCATCGAGGCGTGGCTGGGCAGCGGTGAGTTCAGGGCGCACGGAGTAGGCACGGATTCCGATCACGATGACATTCCATGCGGAGAGATTGCCGGATGCCAGCTCGGCCGCACTCAGGAGGTGCGGCGTGACGCCGAGCCCCTCGATAGCCTGGGGAACCAGGTCGCCCGTGCCCATGACGTAGCCGATGCGCAGACCCGGCGCGAGTTTTACGTCGATTTTGCGGGTGCGGAGTTGGGCGGGCAGGTATTGGTTGTAGGGCCGCAGGCCTGCGTAGCCGACACTTTGCCAGCCAGTCTGGTAAGTGTGTCCGCCGGACTGCGCGACGGCATGGATGGAGTAGGCGCCGGCCTCGCTTGTGGAAGGCGTGACGGAGAAGAGAATCGGTTCGGTGTCGCCTGCCGCGCTGCGATGGAATTGCGCCTCAGTCGGTTCAGCGTGCCAGCCTGCGGGCAGCTGAAGCGTGACCGTGCCGTCGGCAGCGGCCTGTGTGTGGACGGTGACGCGGACAGGCAGAGCACTGCCATCGAGCGGCACGATGCGGGCCTGCGGTTCGATACGCACACCGATTGCCGGCGTTACGACCAACGGCTCGTAGATGCCGCCCGGACCGGTGACGCGTTCCAGTGTTTGCACGACCTGGCCGATGCGGATGGGCAGGCCGTCAAACGTGAACTGTGCCCATGCCGCCAGCGGGTATGGCGCGAAGGACCGCTCGCGCCACGCTTGGTTTGAGATGTCGTAGTAGGGCTGCTCGATGGACGGCCGCGTGAAGAAGGGCGCCGTGGGTGCGGCGTCGTCCGGGGCCTGCACCTGATAGATGGGATCGGCGGTAGGCGCGGCGGGATCGATCGCGCCGCTTACGAGGGTGTTCTTCCACGGTCCGCCAACCTGGCTTGCGAGCCAGACCTTGTCGAGGCGAGTGGCAGGCGTGGCCTGCGCCAGGTGAATGCGGACGCGGAACGCTTCTCCCGGCGCAACGCTGCGCGGCGTTTCATCGGCGGAGTTGCCGCGGAAGCCGCCATTCTGTACATGAGTCTCGTTGGTACGGAAGGCCATCAGATCGAGCCCGAGCAGATTGGCGAGCGCAGATTGAAACTGGCCAATTTTTGTGTCGAGCTCAAAGAGTAGCCCCGTCCTGGCCTGTGCATCGATCGTGCTGTCGGCGACTTTGGCGCGGAGGGCCAGTGTCTCGCCGTAGATGGGCGCGAGTCGGTGAGCCGCTTCAACGCTGTTGCGATCCACGCGGCCAGTCTCGAATTGCACCAGGTCTGCATCGATGCTGTGAAGACTGCTGGATATCCACTCAGGCACGGGAGCACCCGCGATGCGTGTGAGCCCGGCAAGACTGGTACCGACATTGACGCGGCTGTTGTGGAAGAGATCGTCATTCTTTGCGTTCGATCCCGCGTCGGCCTTTGCCATCGCGGACACGGCCCATAGGTGATAGCCCGACGTAGCAGGTCCGCTGAGGGAGGGATTGGCTCCGCCGTTCTGTGACTTCTGCATTCCCCAGCCCTGGCGCGCAATCTGCTCATAACTGCGGCCGAGTGTGGGGTCGAACGTGCCCACAGGAACGGTGACGTCCGTGGACGGCGCGCCGGTGCTCCATGCATCTGTGACGTAGTTGTGGAAGCGTGCAGGCGCCCATTTTCCGGTAGCATAGTCAAAGATGCCCCTTGCCGTGACCGGCGCAAAGGGCGCGCGGCTATAGACGGCCAGGGGTTGCCACGGCTCAAGGCCATCCTTCAACTGTTCGGGGAAGATATTGGGATCGCCTGCGGCTTTGAAGACTTCCTGCGCGATCTCACCCGAGACTTGATGCTGGCCATGCCCGTCACTAACTCCCCCGACAAAGGTGGCAACGATGATTTGCGGGCGCTCGCGGCGCACGGCCAGCACCGCGTCATAGAGCACGCGCTGATGGCCCCAGCGCGCGAACGACTCCTGCTGGGTCTTGGAAAAGCCGAAGTCTGCCTCGGTGCCCCACATCTGCTTGGCGCCGTAATACTCTGTGGCCTTGAGCAGTTCATTGGTACGGATGAGGCCGAGTGCGTCGTCGGTGTCAGCCGACATGGCATCCTGTCCGCCTTCGCCGCGGGTGAGCGTGAAGAGCGTGGCGCGCACGCCGAGGCCGCGTGCGAGATAAGTCAGCAGCGATCCGTCCTCGTCGTCGGGGTGGGCCACGATCATCATCACGCTGGCGGTGGTGCCCAGGCGCTTGAGCGTCTGCTCCAGCGCGGCCTGACCGCGGTCTTCAGCCAAGGGCAGCGCGATGGAGCTAGCTTCGGCCGAGGGCAGCGGCGCAGGGTCTGAAGGCTGTTGCGCGCTGAGGTGAAGAGGACCGATGAATGCGACGATCAGGCCCGCCAGGGCCGCCAACACTGCTGCGCGATGAACTCTCTCGGCAATAAACATACTCTTCGCCAGTGTACAATCCGGGGAGCATATCGGCCTCATGACCCCATCCCATTCCAGACCCGACGCCAGCGATCATCTCAAGCGGCGCATCGGTCTGCGCTCCGCCGTACTTTTTAACATGCTGGAGATGATCGGCGTGGGGCCGTTCATCACGCTACCGCTGGTGATTGCCGCAGCGGGCTACCGGCTCTCAGTATGGGCGTGGCTGCTTGGCGCGGTGATCGCGGTGGCCGACGGGCTGGTGTGGGCCGAGCTGGGCGCGGCGTTTCCACGTGCGGGCGGGTCGTATGCGTTTCTGCACGAGATCTACGGGCCAGAGCGTGCGGGCAACTGGCTGAGCTTTCTATATGTGTGGCAGTTGAGCTTTTCCGCGCCGCTGTCGATTGCATCGGGCTGCATCGGGCTGTCGAGTTTTCTGGCGTGGTTCTGGCCGGGACTCAACGGCGGGCCGCTGGCCGCGTTGCCCGCGCTGCACTACGCCAACTTTGCTGCGGCGGCCGCGTGCCTTCTAGTGACAGGGCTGCTCTATCGCAACCTGAACTCGATTACGCGGCTGGCGTGGGTGCTGTTTGCCGGAGTCATGGCGGCGCTTATTGGGTTGATTGCCTCAGGCTTCGCCAATGCGGCGGCCGCGGGCGGCTGGCACATGCCGGTTTCGCCCGCGCACTCAGCCGCTGTGGCGATTGGCGGGCTTGCCCAGGCGACGCTGATTGCGACCTATGACTACTGGGGCTACTACAACATCTGCTTTCTTGGCAGTGAGGTGCGACGGCCCGAAAAAACCATTCCGCGAGCGATTCTGCTGTCGGTATTATTCGTCGCATCGTTTTACGTGTTGATGAACCTGGCCGCGCTTCCTTCAGTGCGCGAGGCGGCCAGCCATGCCGCTACGGGCGCAGCGGTCCACCTGCAACTGGCGGCGGAGATTGCGCGGTCCGCATTCGGCCTGTGGGCCGGGCGGCTCATGGCGGCTCTGATTGTGTGGACGGCGTTTGCGTCGGTGTTTTCGCTTTTGCTGGGCTACAGCCGGGTGCCGTATGCGGCGGCGCGGGATGGCAACTACTTTCGCGTGCTGGCGGCGGTGCATCCGAAGCACGGGATACCCCACCGTTCGCTGCTCGCGCTCGGTATTGTTGCCGCCGCGTTCTGTTTCTTTTCACTCCAACAGGTCATCACCATGCTCGTGATCACGCGCATCCTGTTGCAGTTTCTCTTGCAGCATATCGGGGTCATCGTGCTTCGATTCAAGCGTCCGGAACTGGCGCGACCGTTCAGGATGCCCTTGTATCCGCTACCCCCGCTGATTGCAATGGGGGGGTTCATCTTCATCCTTGTCAATCGCACCCAAGCCCTGGACGGACTGGCGTTGGCCGCAGGTATCGGTCTCTCGGGAACGGCGATCTATCTGATACGAGCTCGACACAAACGGCAGTGGCCCTTTGTTTCTCTACCGCAGGGTGCCGGGGCCGGCAACGGGGGCTGACCCACGGCTCGATTTTCGCAGCATTCCGCAGTCCCCTGCGCCGTCCGGTACAGGCTCATTGCACGAGTTATAGGGCATACCCTCATCAGAAAGCAATGCCAGAACCATGGCCCCATTAACTCCAATAAAAGCATCACCTTACAGCGAAAGTGGATGTCTTTGAATTGCCATAGTTTTGTTGACTTTCCGGTCCCGATTTCCTATAGTTCAGGGCCTGGGAGCTGCCTCCGGATGAAGGGATTGTGAACGAACTGGCAGGGACCGGGGGGAGTTCGGGCGGCGCATGAGGGCGCGACTGAGACGATCAGCGGCGGGCAATTGGTAAGGCAGCGGCTCGATCAAACCTGGTGGCTGGTACCGAATTGGGAGTGGATTGACATCGGGCGGCAAGGGGGTGCCTGTAGATCAACCATCAAGCCTCCCAGGGATCAACGCGCGAGACCGTTCACACTAGTTTCCACCGTCTTCAACCATGAAGCATGGAGGATTCCCATGGTCAGCAGTTTTAAGCCTGCGACGTTCCGCGAACACGTGAACCTATTTGCAAAGCATCTATCTGTGCCTTGGTGATGTCGCTTGGGTTGAGGCCCGGGCTCTGACCTGGACCGAGGGTGATTTGGACTGGACGCGCCCGGGCAGGGATAATCCTGAACGCACGTTGTGCAGCACTGCCGCATGGGAGCGGCGTATTTGCGTACGTGCAGGCACTGGGGAGCAAGGTTGAAGCGCGGAACTCCACGGGTCTTTGCCGTGCCGGCAACGGGGTAGAGGCAACTTGAATAAGCTGAATGAATCCGCAAGGAATGCAAAGGACGACGGTTTGATTGGGCAGACAGCAACAAGGGGGATATAAGGCTGCATGCAATGGTCGGGCCGGGCGAGTCCGCTCGCAGTGTTGGCGCCCGGTATGATTTGCCGACCTTGTGTACGACCAGCGAGCTTGTGAACGCAGAATAACGGACAGAGTGTTTTGCCGAGGGCGCCTTGTGAAATCGCTTCTTCTCATTCTTACTGCAATTAATGATTCGAACCGACAGGCGAAGGTCAATGGTCAGTTGAGGGCCTCCGGACACCGGGTGATTGAGACCGGAAGTTTCAAGCAAGCGCAGACCCTGATTGGCAACGGACTTCAGCCGGACCTGCTTTTCCTTGATGCAATGTCGATTGATGCGGCTGCAACTGTGCAGGTGCGGCGCCTGCTGAAGAAGGCTCAGCACATTCCCATGGTCCTGATCGCGGAGCCGGAGGCGATGCAGTGGCGCAAGGAACTGGAATCGCTGGGCGCGAGCTTTTTTCGTCTCTGGAGCGCTCGCCCAGGAAGACATCGAATTCATCATGCGCTCTATAATTCAGGCAAAATCGGAATCGATACTGCCGGCATCAGAATTGTCTGACCACGCAATGCCTGCCCCAAATGCGCACCGGGCAGAGGAGATTTCCTGCAAAGTCTGCATGGAGGAACTGGATGACAACCAGTACTTCCTGGCAGTTTCTCCGGCGATGTTGAATATTTATCGCCAGGTCAAGCTTCTGGCCGATTCCGATGTTCCGGTGCTTATCCTGGGCGAAAGTGGAACCGGCAAGGAAGTGATCGCAAACCTGATTCACAAGCATTCCCAGCGATCGAGACACAAATTTCTCAAACTCAACTGTGCGGCAGTCCCCTATGACCTTCTGGAGAGTGAGTTGTTTGGTCACCAGCGCGGCGCCTTCACCGGGGCCATAAAGGACCGTGCGGGCAAATTCGAACAGGCCAACCGGGGAACGCTGCTGCTCGATGAGATCGGCGAAATGAGCGCACAGATGCAGGCCAAATTCCTGCACGTCCTCCAGGACGGGCAATTCACGCTGCTTGGCGCCCAGGTGTCAAGCAAGGCGGATGTCCGTGTTCTGGCCGCAACCAATGTACACATGGAAAACGCGCTCAGCGAGAAGAAGTTCCGGGAAGACCTCTATTATCGTTTCAGTGTTCTCACCATTCATGTCCCTCCGCTGCGCGAGCGGCGCGAGGAGATTCCGTACCTGGTGGAGGAAATTATTCGGCGTACCTCCGCCGATCTGAAGGGCGATTGCAAATGCATCTTTCCGCAGAAATTGCTGGATGCTGCGTTGCTGCACGACTGGCGCGGTAACCTCAGGGAGTTGCGGAACTTTGTCACCCGCACCATCATTCTGCGAGACACCGACGCCGCATTGCATGAGCTCGAGTCGAGGATTGCTCCTGTGCCGGCGCCCGTGCTCGATGATTCGCAGGAGCCCGCTACGCATCGCTTTGCCATGCGTTCGGTCATCAGTGACATGAAGGACAGGACCGAGGCGCAGATGATTCAGGATGCCCTCGAGGTGTCCGGCTGGAATCGCCGTCACGCTGCCAAGTATCTCAACATCAGCTACCGGGGACTGCTCTATAAGATCCAGCAGCACCGCATTACTCCCAGGCTGCCGCGTGAGATCAATGCAGCATCACGGGTTGCGCATTCGGCCCTGAGCTGAGTTCCAGAAGCTTCTGACGGCGGGTCGTGGGGGCGGCACAAGCCATTTGGTTCAGTGTTGGGGGTGCAGCTATTGCCTCTTGAGATGGCACCTCGGGAATTGTTGAGGCTTGACGGCTACTCAATCATCGCGATGAGCGGTGAATGCACGACGATGAAGGACATCGCCTCCAACACCTCATGTTTCTGCCCTGCCTACTACGCACCCGGCGGCGACAGCGGTTGCCAGGCGCCAGACCGGAGCAACACGATACTTTCCCGCACGATATTCTCAAGACGATTGCGGCGACTTTTGGCGGCATACTCACTCGATGACGTTACTCCGGCACGCCGTCGCTGATCTGCAGACAGTCCATGCGAAGAGTGCCCTGATCATTGAATACCTGTCCGTAGAAACGACCGATGGAACCCACGGCCATCGGATTGAGATTCAATGACTGGGTATCGGCGCCGGCGTAGACGATGATCGTGCCGGGACGCCTGAGCGACACAGCCTGACCCGGTTGAGAGGCCAGGTCGGGGAACGAGTCATATGGCGCAAGAGAAACGGCGTATGTGGTGTAGCCGCCCGCTGAGGAGATGGAGCGCACCGTGCCGTTCACTGTCTGCGGCATGAGCGTGACCGTGGCAACCGGCAGGGCACCGCCCAAAAAAATGGGTGCGTGGGAAGTCACGGAGACATTCTGGCCAGCCACCATGGTCGCCGCGTCAAAGCTTGCATTAAAGGGCAGGCCATTGCGGCGATCCGAAGGTCCGGCGATCTGGAAGGTTGCGTTGCGGGCATCGATCTGTTCCCCCCCACTGTAGAAGCTTGCGTTGTCTAGATAGCCCTGCTGCTCCTGCCCGATCAATGAGAAGGACTGGTAGGCGGTGGAGACGAAATTCATCGGTCCCGTGAACACATTCAAGTCAACTGTTGCGATGTCATACACGGAAACGCGCGTGGCCAGCAGCGATCCATCGGGCTGAATCGCAACGTCCATGTCCACAGGCATGCCCTGGGCCAGTTCTGCTGCACTCGCGATGCCCTGGAACGTCGTTCCGCCGTCTGTGCTTACCTGCCAGTTTGTGCCGGAGAGGCTTGGTCCATCTGCGCCGGAGACGCTGAAAGCGCCTGTTCCCGAGGGCGTGTTGTCGATCATTCCGTGCATCCCGGTGGCCAGGCCGTTGGCAGTGCTGGTGGGTGGATTGCCGATCGAGAGAGCTGCGACGGTGAACGTGGGCGTAATGGAAAAGGAGGTGCCCGCGCCGCCCTGGCAACCGGAATAGGCCGCCGACTTAGCCACATCGAGGTTCACCAGGATGCCCATGGCCGATCCTGAGACTGTGATGGGAGCGGGCAGGGTGACGTTGATGTTGGAGCCCGGGACCTGCCCATACACAAAGGTGCTGGTCTGCAGGCCGTTGATGGGGTCGAAACTGGTGCAGACGAACAGGGCGCTTCCCAGGGCGACGGTCGCAGAGGTGTAGGTGCCGCGGGGGATCACAGCCGAGGCCAGCGGCTCAGCGATGCCGTTCAGGTGCAGCAGTTCCGGGTAGACCGGCGAGGAAAGGATGGAAACGGTATTGCCCGACTGCGAAGTGAGGCTAATGCCGGTGAACTGCATCTGGAACTGGGAGAGCCGGTCATTGGCGGTGCTCGTTGCCAGAACAACAATCGTTGTGGAGTCAGAGCCGGTGGGTAGAGAGGAACTCGCGCCGAGTCGGCCGTTGGGGGAGCCACACCCCGTGACAAGAATCACCAACAGGGTTGCCGCTGCGATCGATTGAGGTCCGCCGATGGACTTGCGGAGCCATTTCGCGGCGATGGACCTGCAGACGGACATGGATTCCCCACGAGAATCCGCCAGGAACTCCACGGTACGGGATGCGTTACCGAAGGGAAATAGGGCCTCATAGCGGATGACACTATTATGCATCAGTGTGTACTGCGCAGGGATGCATCTTTCAGGGCATGGCCCGTGGCAGAAT
>JAJZGF010000054.1 GCA_021805025.1 Acidobacteriota bacterium | reverse complement strand
CGCGTGCCGGGCCCCATCGCCCATGATCTCCGCAGCCACATGACAGTCGATGCAGGTCATTCCCTTTTCGAAATGGACATCGGCGGGATGCCTTTCAAAAATGCGGCCGTCGGCAAGTGTGCGGAAATTCCCCGGCCAGCCGGGGCTGGCCTTTGCAGCAGCGCCGTCCAGCAGGGTCTCGTGCCAACCCTCATAGTTTGTTGCGATGCGGCCGGAGCGGCTGTGACACCCAAAGCAGGCTTGCTCGGAGACATTCACGGAGATGCCAGGGTGATGCAGCGGCGCGGGCGCGCCCACGCCGCGTCGCAACTCTGCCTCCGCCGCTGGATCATATTGGAGATGGCACGCTGAGCAGCCGCCACCGCGGCTCGACTCGTTCACGGGACCGGGCTGCAGCTTGCTCTGGCCAAAATGACAGGAAGCGCAGAGGTTTCGCAAATGCGTGTCTGCCGGGGAGTGGCGCAGTGCGCTAATATCGAAGCGCGCATTCAGGTCGTGACTCTCCCCAAACACAAACTTGTCCACCGCGACCACGCCGCTCATGGTGTTCATCAAGGATCCGCGCACGCGGTCCAACTGATTGCCATGACAGTTGGAGGTGGCGCAGGTTTTGTCCGCGACGTCCAGATTTCCCGGTGTGCGCGTCATTCCGGCATGGGCAAGAGCTTTATCGAGCGTGAAGGGATTGCCCAGGTGGCAGGCCGCGCACCCGATCGTCTTTGGATCGTGCGCACTTGAAAATCCGGTCATGCCGAGATGACAGGCGAGGCAGCCCTCGGGTTGCCCGGCAATGATGGGCACCTTCTGTTGTAACAGCGATCTCTCCGGCGAAACGTAGGCCCGGTACGAAAGAAAACTTGCTTCGGCTCGATAAACTGCTGCCGGAGAACTCCATCGCCATCCATCGCCGCGAAATCCCAGGCCAATGAGGGTCAAGGCGGCATAGGCGATCGAGGCAACCGCCAGGGTCCACTTGAGCCTGGACCGCAACAGGAGAGGCAGCTTGGGCAGCAGAATCAGCAATGCCAGAAAGACCAGCATGAGCCAGACCGCGATCTGCGGCCGCGGCATCCAATGTACCAGTTCCTGCAGGCCGACCAGATACCAGGGACCCTTTTCCACGGCGGCGGCGCGCCATCCGAGTCCCGGCACAAAGAGCAAAGAGAGCAATAACAGCGGCGGCAAGGTCCACCACACTGCGCGCGCCCGCGGCAGGATGATGCGCGAATGTTCGACTGTCACCAGCCAGATCACCAGTGTTGCCGTGCAGGCGTGCTGCAGATAGACAGTGAAGAGGTCTGAACCGGCACCGGTCAAGAGCCGGGGCAGCTCCGCCCCGATCAATGGAACAAAGCCGAGCAGAGTGCGCAGAATCTGCGAGGCCTGGAGAGCGGCCGCGTCTCCCCGCAGCAGAAACCCCGAGAGCATGACGCCGATTATCACGGGCACGGTGAGACCCAGGCGCAGCCAGACGCCAAAGCGCACTCTGACTTCTCCGCGGCGAAGCAAATAGTCCACGGTGTGGGCAAGGGTAAAGGCTAGAAAGGCCTGTGCCGACCAATAATGCAGACTGCGAACATATATGCCCGCGGGATTCTTCAAGAGCAGCAGGGCGAGCGAATCCAGTGGCGCATCCGGCTTGTACGCGGGCACCAGCATGATGCCGGTCGCGGCGCAGAGCACAAAGGCTGCCAGGGCGACCATCCCCAGTGGCGGAATGCGGCGCCAAAATCTGTCCATCACCGGCTTTGCGCCTGTTCCGTGTTCAGGCGGACGCGAAGAACCGATCGCGCCTTGTCCAGTTCATACGGTAACGGTTGCAGGTTGCGCACAGCCGGGCCGTGCAAGAGCTGGCCGCGCGCATTGAACCGCGAACCGTGACAGGGACAAACCAGTTCGCCGCCTTCCGCACCGTTGATACGGCAGCCCAGATGTGGACAGGTCGACGAAAAAACCGCCAGGCTTTCCGCGCCGGCAATCACAATCACCTTGTCATAAAAGCGGATTCCGTCGCCTTCGGCAATGGGCACGGTTTCTGTAATGTCCGCATTCTCGGGCAGTGTGGCTGCACGCTTTGCCAGGCTGTTCATCAGCCACAGCGCGGGCGCCGCAAGAAGCGCCGGTGCTGTCTTCAAGAAGAGACGTCGCATGTTCGGCCTGGAGGGTGTCATTGGCACATTAAATGTGCAGCGATTCTAATTAACCGCTACTCTTCTGTCCAAATCAACTCTTGCCCCTGAACTCTTGAGGTGGCAGAGATTCACTGCGAGGGACCGCAACGAGTAAGCGAGATAGAGCCAGCACGATGGAAAAATGCAGCACGCGACGGGTGAACGCGCCGTCGGGCCCTGCGCCTTCAGTACGCCTCCGAGCGGCTGTGACCTTGCTGCACTCAAACCGGCCCAAAGTGAATGAATGATCTTTGGCGCGTAATAGGGAAATTGCGGAGACCTGCCGCATGAACACTGCTTGATGCACGCGCGTGCGAGGGTAGTTTCAATTCTGGGCGCCGGGCGTGAACCGGCGCAGGACGAACTCCTGGATCAGGCTGTTGACCATGCGGCCGCCGGTATTGGTAAGGGCATTCTCAAATGCCAGCCTCGGGCCGCGATTCGTATCCGGATAGTATGCGTTCGAGATGGCGCTCGATGCCAGATCGCCGCCTACGCTCGAGTAGTTAGGCTGCCACCGGCCGTTGTCTCCCTTGCAGATGAAGGGACTCGAGAGCGCGTGAAGAACGCGAGACTTCTTAGTGCCCGTGCCCTGGTAGAAGTAGCGCGGGTCCTGGTGGAGCAGCGATGGAAGAATGGCGCCACCGAACATGATGTCGGTGAATCCATCCGCGTAGACAGCTCCCAGGCGCTGGCTGTAACCCTTCGCGCCCTGGCCGTAGTCGAGGCGGTCCGCCGCCTGATCACTGCCGGCAAGCACACCCATCCCTAAGATGGTAACTGGATCGGTGGCGGCCCTGTAGGCGAGCGAGAACTTCAGTTTGGTGGTGAGCGGCACGGCATCGTGATTGTAGACGACATAGAAGTTAGGGATGATGCCGAGTACGCGCTGTTGTTCCTCGATCTTGACTTGCTCGACGGCGATCTGTTCGGGGGAGGAATACACCGTAATCGAACTCGTCCCTCCGGCGATCTGGATCTTACTGTCCTTCAGAAACAGATACTGGCCTGGACTGAGAAGGATGGTCGGCGAGGTCCAGTCTATAAATCCTTGGGCGCTGATCGTGATGTGATACGGAATGCCCGGCTTGAGATCGTCGAAATGAAACGATCCGTCGTCCTTCGCTACGACTGCGCGGTGTTCTCCGGGGGCAGGGCCTTCGAGAACAACATTCGCGCCTGGAACAATGTCGTTGTCCACATCGGTGACAGTGCCGCTGATATTTCCCGGCTGTGGATCAGGCGCGGAGATTTCACTCCCGCTCACACTTGCTGGGCCAGGATCCGGAGCGGAAGCCTCTTGTGCAAGAGCGGGACTGGCGGCAGACACGCAGAGGATGAGCGTGCAGAGGGATTGCTTGAGACGCGCCGTGATCGAGGCACCCCTGACAGATTCAAGCGGTCGTTGCACGAGGCAGCTCACTTCCATTTCTCCTCGCTCTCAGTCCTGGCTGCAGTGCCCGACATGTTTTCTCCTCGTTACTGTCGCCGCATCGCAGTTGTGGACTGCAAACTGACCACCTCCTCCAGGTCTCGTGCTATGCCGCGTCGACACGAACCCGGATGAGTTGGCCAATAAGGATGAATGCAATCCCGATGCCGAAGGAGTCTCCGCGGACGGATTGGTTGTAAGTATAAGTAAAATAAGAACATAGTGTTGAAGGAGGAGGTCGCGAGGGCGGTCGGGTGTCGGCAGTCCTTGCGTCACCTCCGACAACTGTCGGAGGTGTGCGACACTTGTCTGCAAGGGGCCTCGTACATGAGCGCAACGCTTCCATCCGGTGACGCACCCCTGAAGTTTGCCCCTGCTGCCAGCGATCTCCAGCGTGAAAGCGAGCGGCTGAAGCTGCTCCTGGAGTTGACGAATGCGCTGGTTTCCAACCTCGAACCCCGCGATCTTCTGCGCGCGATCTCAGAGAGCATCCGAAAATCGATGCACATCGACCTTGTTTCGGTGTGGTTGCCGGATACGGAGCAGCGCCAATTGCGCTCTGTGACGATGGACTTCCCGGAGGGCAAGGGATTCGCGAGAGAGGATCTGCTGCAGAGGGTCGAGGGCTCCGGTGTCGGCAAGGCTTTCAGGAGCGGCAGGCCCGTTGTGTCATCCAATGCCGCTGAGATGAGTGAGCCGGAGCATCTCCTCGCGGTTGCGGAAGGCATCGCCTCCGGCTGCTGTCTACCGCTGATAAGCCATGATCGGACGCTTGGAGTTTTGGGACTTGGCTGGCGAGTCGAGAACGCATCCAGCGCAGAGGATATCGAGTTCCTGATGCGCGCGGCAGGACAAGTAGCAATCGCCATCGAGAATGCACTGGCCTATCGTGAAATCGCAGAGCTGAAAGACAAGCTGGCACAGGAAAAGCTCTATCTCGAAGAAGAGATTCGCAGCGAGGCCGACTTTGAGGGAATCGTCGGGCAGAGTTCAGCGTTGCGCAATGTTCTGCAGATGGTCGAGACCGTCGCGGCAAGCGATTCAACCGTGCTGCTGCTCGGAGAGACCGGCACCGGAAAGGAACTGATCGCGCGGGCCATCCATGATCGCAGCCGGCGCAAGGATCGAACGCTGATCAAGCTCAACTGCGCGGCGATTCCCACAGGCTTGCTGGAGAGCGAATTGTTCGGCCACGAGCGAGGCGCCTTCACCGGGGCGATTGCACAGAAGATCGGTCGACTCGAACTGGCCGATCAAGGTACGTTGTTTCTGGACGAGGTCGGGGACATCCCCCTGGAACTCCAGCCAAAACTCATGCGTGTTTTGCAGGAGCGGGAATTCGAGCGCCTGGGCAGTACGCGGACGAAGAAGGTCAATGTGCGACTGGTGGCCGCAACCAATCGCGATTTGCAGAAAATGGTGGAAGAGAAGCAGTTTCGAAGTGACCTCTACTATCGGTTGAATGTGATTCCCATCAGCATTCCGCCTTTGCGCGATCGTCCTGAAGACATTCCTTTGCTGGTGCGGTATTTCGCTCAGAAGTATGCCCGTCCCATGCAAAAGAAGATCGAAACAATTCCCTCTGCGGCCCTGCGCAAGCTGGCGCGCTGGCATTGGCCGGGGAACGTTCGAGAGCTGGAGAATCTTGTTGAGCGTGCAGTCGTTCTTTCAAGAGGCGAGACGCTGGAGATTTCCGTTCCAGAATTAGCCGATAGAGGCATGCACGCTACGTCTGCAGGTGTCGACAGGTCCGAAGAGCAGGAGAGGATCGTGCGCATTCTGAATGAGACCGGAGGCAAAGTCGGCGGAACCGACGGCGCTGCCGCACGCATGGGCCTCAAACGAACCACCTTGATTACTCGCATGAAAAAACTGGGAATCAACTCGCGAAGATTGCGGTAGAACTGCAGTGGTCCGACAGGTTGAAGGGTCGCATCAGGGTGCGCTTTGCATTTCTCCGGCAAATTCTTCAACAATCGCGCACTTGCCTGCCGCACTGCGGGGAGCTGGACTTACCTCGCATTGCAGCATGTCCTGAGCCAGCAGGTTCCACCCTACAAAGCCTGCGAATTTGCTGCCAGGCGATTGCGCGGCGGTCGGGGCAAGGCCTTCGCCGGTTTCGGCGTTGTAGTCCTCGTGCATCGAGCCCCAGCGTGCGATGTCGCGATGCAGCGTGGCAGCGAGCGTGACCGCCAGCCACCGCGCCTCTGCGTGAAAGCCGTAGCGGCGCAGCGCAATCCAATCGAGAAAATTCGCGTTGATCCAGACCGGTCCGCGCCAGTTTGAGTAGGGATTAATGATGGCCTGGTTGTTGTAAGCAGGCTCGCTCCTTGCCAGGCTGCGCAGGCCGTAGGCCGATTGCATCTCGTCAGGATTGAGCAAATGGCAGCGGATCATGCGGCGCGCATCGGGGGCGGGCAGCAGGCCGCCTGCCAGCGGCAGGAAGTTGGACCAGGCAATCACGCGCACCCACGCACCGGAGTCGCGGCGGCGATTGAAAAACATCGCATCCGACGGCGACCACAGCTTGGCCAGGATGGCGCTGCGCGTGGCCGCGGCCTGCAGCTGGTAGTTGCGTGCGGCGTCGGGGTATCCAAGCCGGCGGGCCAGCTCGGCCATGGCCAGGTACTCGCGCATGGCCCAGAACGAGGCGTCGACGGCGAGAATCGCGCTGGAGTCTTTGGGATCGTTGGAAAGCGCCGCGTTATTGTCTGCGCCGGATTGCATGGCGTTGTCCCAAAACCATAATCCCCAGCGCGAGTCGAACTGCGTGCTCTTGCGGTAATCGACAACGCGCTGCATCGCCGGCCACACCGGGCGCAGCCAGGCGTAGTCGTGGAGCTGCTGTGAAGCCACAAGCGCGCCTTGCGCGAGAAACGGCTTCATCGCAAATTTTCCAAACAACGGACGCGGCCCCTTGGGCGTGATGCAGCCTGCCACATAGCCCGTGGCGTCTGCGGAGGACGCGAAACTCAGCACCCAGTCGCGCAGATATTTGGCGTCGGCAGGGTTCTGGTTTGCCCAGTGCAGTCCGATGAAGAAGCCGTCCCAGTCCCACATCTGCGTGTAGTAGCCCGCGGGGATGAGATAGGGATAGCGAATGTAGCCGTCAGCCGGGCGGATGGTCTGCGGCGCAAGGTGGGCGAAGTCGGAAGTGAGGTTTGCGAGGAGCGCGTCATCGGATGACTTCGGAACGGAAGAAGGTGCAGCGCTGGAGGCGCCCGCCAGCCCGAGGAGCACAAGGGTAGACAGGATGCGACGGCAGAAGCGACCAACGGTGCAGCGGGCAGTTCCCACGCTGGAGATGATACCGCGAGCGTGCCCGGCTATTCTGTGACAAGGCCGCGCGGTGTGGTGCTTGAAGTCGCACCGCTACGGCAAGGTCGCTGCGGGCAAAGTCTCAATGTAATCCAGCGCGGCCGGGTCATCCTTGTCCGGCGTGCCCTCCACGCGGATCACTTCGCCGGGTTTGAGTTGGACGCAGGGCGCCGTGTAACGCGTGGAGTTGTCGCCGTTGGGGCGCTTTGAGGGCAGGTTTGCATCGGCGACCCATGCGGCGACGGGCTGGCCGCCCACTTCAAGCGTGAACTGGGCCGCGCCGCCCTGCAGATCAAAGTACTGTATGGCGATGTTGTAGCGGCCTGCGGGTCCTGTGTAGGTCCACTCGGCAGTGCAGCCATGTTGCGCGGAGCCTTCGCCGCACGTCACCGCCTTGCCGCGCGAGGCATCTTCCCACGGCGTCACATCGATCACCTTGTAGCCATCGAGTCGGGCGTCTTCTGCTTCGAGACGGTCGGGATAGTGGCCCGCGCGGCCCGTCGAGTCAGGGATGCCGCTCAGCTTGAGGAAGTACTGCGTGATGGCGTCGCGCCACACGATGGCATGACCGGCCTGATATTCCAGGCGCGCACGGACATCGCGAAATAGTTTGTCATCGATGCGGCCCTTCAGCGACGCCCACTCGTCGACGAGTTCCATCGCCTGCGCCGCGCCATCATCGTGGCTGTCATAGATGTATTGGATGACCGTCTTGCCCCCGAATCCGGGCGAGTTCAGCTTGAATCTATACGGCACGTGGTGGAAGAAGAGCAGAAGGTTGTCTGGCGTGGTGGCGGCGGACTCGTAGATTGTTGCGACGTCAGTCGAGTACTGGCCGACGAAGCCAGTGCCTGTAGCGACGGTGCGGTCAAAACCCACGCCCTCATGGTCGGCATTGTGCCACTGGCCCCAGCCGTTGTGCTCGCTGGACTCGATGTTGGGGCCGTAATGGCTTCCGGTAATATCAGTCAGCGTCTGCATGCCGAGCGGCCCCGTGTAGTTCACATAGGCCGGCCAGGATTGCATGAGCATTTTTGCAACGGTCCGAACAACGACCGGGTCAGTGCTGATGGTCTGCCGCGTCCACTCCTCGGCGATCTGTTCCGCCGTCAGATTCGGGTCCCAGGCCAGACGCCCAAAAGCGTAGAGATTGGCCATCGCCAGCGGCGAATCCAGCCAGTTGTCGCGGCCCACGCCGGCTACGGCCACCATGCCGCCCAACGGTCGGTCAAACGACTGGCCCTGGATGATTTGCTTCACTGGGGTGGATCTGCGATCTACGCGCATGTCGAAGTCGAGTACCCACTTCCACATGGGCGCGAGATAGACGAGGTGGCGCTGCTGGCCGGTGTACTCCTGCGTGACTTCGACTTCCATTGCCTGGCTGGTCTTCGTCAGTCCGCCGAAGAGGGGCGAGACGGGCTCCTGCGCCTGAAAGTCGATGGGGCCTTCCTTGGTTTGCACAATCACGTTGGGCGCGAACTTGCCGTCGAGGGGATGGAAGATGTCGTAGGCTGCGCGGGCGCGATCAGCCTTGGGGTCGCGCCAGTCTAGGTGGTGGTTGTAGACAAAGGCGCGATAGAGAACGACTCCGCCGTAGGGCTCGAGCGCGGCGGCCAGGGTGTTGGCGGCGTCGGCAGGCGTGCGGCCAAAGCTGGCGGGGCCAGGCTGGCCTTCAGAGTCTGCCTTCACCGTGAAGCCCGCAAAATCAGGAATCAATGTGTAAATTTCTTTTACCTTGTTCATCCACCACGCCTTTACGGTCGGGTCTGCCGGGTCGTAGGTGGGCAGGCCACCGATGGATTGCGGGCTGGCAATGGCCACGCTCATCGCCAGTCGCACACCCCATGGGCGCATCGCGTCTGCAATGCGGGCAACTTGGCGCAGATGGTCGGAGTCCAGCAACTGCGGAGCAGCATTCACGTTGTTCACGTTGCAGCCGTTGATGCCGACCGAAGCCAGCAGGCGCGCATACTCGGCAACCGGCGCGAGATCCTGGCGGACCTGCCCGTCTTCAAAGAAGATGCTGCGCCCGGCGTAGCCGCGCTCAATTGAGCCATCGGGGTTGTCCCACTCATCCACCCAGCGAATGGGCAGGGCGGGCTGCTCGTACATTCCCGCTGCGGGCAATTCCTCACCGGATGCCAGACGGCGCAGCAGAGCGAAGACCGCATAAAGAATGCCCGTTTCCTCGGGAGCTTCAATCACGACGGACCCCGCGCTCAACTCAGAACTCCGATACAGCGAAAACTCCTGCGAGGCGGGATCGAGAACCGCCACCGCTTTCGACGACGGCCGGTTCGAGACGGGCACGGACGACAGCGAGCGATCGTGAATCGCAAAGACCTGATGGAACGGCTTCCACTGCGGGAACTGCTTGTGAAGCTCCGCGTAGGTTCCAAGAAGGATGGAGCCCTCGCGAATCTTCTCGGCGGTCTCTCCTTTACCGGTGATGCGTTGCAGACCCCGCACGAGTTCCGCAGCGGCGTTCTGCTCCACCGGCCCATGCCCCAGCGTCACCACACGTGTGGGAATGTTGGGCGCTCTTCCCGGAGTCTGGTACTTCAACCATGCTTCACCGGCGGTTTGCGGGGATGCTGAGAGCGAGCAAGCAAAGAGCAGAAGTGCAGCAAGGCAACGGTAAAAATCGATTTTCCTCACAGGCATCCTAGCCTCCGGCGCGGCATTTTGCGCTCACACCGTTCTATCATCCGGGGCGCGCCTGATCACAGGTTGATAGACTGAATTGTTTGCTTACAGCAGGAGGCTTATCCGGTATGCCCAGCACCATGCAGGCAGTTGTGAAGGCGCAGGCCGCGCCCGGCATCGAACTTCGCGAAGTGCCCGTACCGGTGCCAGGCCCCGGCGAAGTTCTCGTGCGCGTCTCGGCAGCCAGTGTGTGCGGGACTGATCTGCACATCTACAACTGGGACCCGTGGGCACAAGGGCGCATCCATCCACCGCTCATTCCCGGCCACGAATTTGCGGGTGCGGTGGCCGGAGTGGGCCGCGGCGTCACCACCGTGAAAGAAGGCGACCTGGTGAGCGCGGAGATGCATGTGGCCTGCGGCAAATGCCTGCAATGCCGTACCGGCCTGGCGCACGTCTGCCAGCATGTGCGCATCCTGGGCGTAGACGCCGATGGCGCCTTCGCCAGCTATGCCATCATTCCCGAGACGAATATCTGGAAGCTGTCTCCTGCCATTCCGCATGACTATGCCTCGCTGCTGGATCCCCTGGGCAACGCGGTGCACACCGTGCTCGCCGGGCCGATTGCCGCAAGGACTGTGGCGGTGACGGGGTGCGGCGCCATTGGCTTGTTTTCGATTGCCGTGGCCAAGGCCTGCGGTGCGGCTCGGGTGTATGCCGTAGAAGTGAGCGCGTACCGCCGCAACGTGGCCGCACAGATGGGCGCCGACCTGGTGCTGGACCCTGGGACCGATCAGGTCGAGGAGCAGATTCTTGATGCGACCGGCGGCACCGGGGTCGATGTTCTGCTGGAGATGTCTGGCCACCCCAAAGCCATGGCGCAGGGCTTCGCTCTGTTGCGCACCGGCGGCCGCGCCTCGCTGCTGGGGATTCCATCCCGCCCCGTCGAACTCGATTTTGCCCGCGACATCATCTTCAAGGGAGCAACAGTGCAGGGCATCAATGGTCGCAAGATGTTCGAGACATGGTTCCAGATGGAAGCGCTCCTGGCCGCGCACAAACTCAATCTTGAGCCGGTCATTACGCATCGGCTCAAGCTGGCCGAATTTGCCAGGGCCATGGAACTGCTGCAGTTCGGCGATGCCATCAAGGTGATCCTCACGCCGTAATAACCCGTCCCGCGCTTGTCCCATGATGAAAAGAGAAAGGCCGGAATGCAGGGGATGTCTGCATTCCGGCCTCATCTTGTTGTGCTGCGTTTCTCTATCCACCCGCA
Source organism: Acidobacteriota bacterium (assembly GCA_021805025.1). Classification (GTDB taxonomy): domain Bacteria; phylum Acidobacteriota; class Terriglobia; order Terriglobales; family Acidobacteriaceae; genus Telmatobacter. The sequence goes on along the minus strand of JAJZGF010000054.1, from coordinate 10,587 downwards.
CGGGAGACGGGGCAGGCAATCTAGTTGCGTGCCGTGTCCGTGACAGTCAATGCCATTGTTGTCGAGTTGGTGATCGCTGTGATGCCGTTGCTCGACTGCGCGGTAACGTTCACCGTATAAGTCCCCGCAGGCGTGGGAAGATTGTGCGGAGGGCCATGATGGTAGTAGTCATACTGCGGCGAGCATGCCGTCGCTCCCAGCACGGAGACAAAAGCAACCAGCGCCAGGAGAGACAGCCGGGTCAGCCACCGCCGCCGGCGCGCACCAAAGGCCAGGCCCGCCAATCCGAAAACTCCCGGCAGCAGCACGGCCCAGGCAACCGGTCGTGAGGTCGGCCTAACCTGCCGATCACCGGGAGTCAGTCGGGCAGTTGCCGCGATGCCGTTGGATGTGGCCAGCACCATGGTGCTGTTGATCGGGGCCGTTGAACCGGGAAGGACCTCGATATTCTCCGGGGTAAACGTACAAGCCGATTGGTCAGGCAGGCCGGAGCAGGAAAGTGTAATAAACATCGGCCCAGGCAGAGTGGATGCATTGATTGGCGTGACAGACGCCACCACTGTCCCCGACTGCCCTGCGTTGAGTGAAAGGGTGGCAGGAGCAACGGAGACGCTGAAGTTGAAGATCGCGGCCGCCGCGGCGCGCACCGGGGTCACAGCCGAGGTCGAGCTCTGATGCGTTGCGTTGCCGGAGTAGACCGCTTTCAGGTCGTGATCCCCTTGCGGAACCGCCAAGGTCGTGGCTGCACGCCCCTCCGCGTCAAGGGCAATGCCCGCCAGCGGCTTCCCTGAATCTTCCAGAACCACTGTGCCTGACGCAGGCGTGCCGTCCACCCCAGTGACGGCGACTGAGAGTGCAGCCTGCGTGCCGCCCTTCCCGTCGTGAGTCTCGGCGGTCAACGTGGTTTCGGTGGCCGTGGCCCTTGTATTTTCAGCAGACTGTCCCAGCGCGGGCAATCCCGGCGCCATACACAGTCCTGCGACCAACCCAAGCCGCACATTGCGGCCGATCAAACGTCTCACGCGCACCTGCTCCAACTCTGAAAAATCCCGCTAAACCTTAGACGGCAACGTACTCGTATTGTATCTGGCGGGACCACACACAGGCCAACTTCCCGCAGGCTACTCACCCGCCACGGTCAGATGTCTGTTTGGGCCGGCGTCAAGACGCACCTGCATCCTGGCGATTCTTCACCAGCTCACAACCGCGACAACCCGCTGCCAGCCCTCCCCGCCGGGGAAATGCAACGTGAGGTCGGCACTCTCGCCCGTGCCTGCTTCCGCTGTTGGATGCGCAGGGATCGCCAGGTCTGCGCCCTGCGCTCGCAGCCTGAGCCGGGCCTCATGAGCAATAAGGGGCAAATGAGCATCTGTCCCTGCCCGGCCTTCCACGGTCAGGCGGAGAGTTCTCTCGCCGTACTCCTCGCTCAAAACCCGCGGGATCTGCGTTCGATCACCCGGCAGCGGGTTAGCCTCGGGCGTTGCAACCTGTACCGTGGGGCGGGGAATGGAGACACGGTTGCTCTCCAGTTGCTTCGCTCCTCCGACGGAACTCCGCAGTTGGACGCCCGATGGGACGGGAGACTGGAGGGAGACGGTGGTCTGGTCCCCGGACGACTCAAAGAGCAGGTTCACGGCCTGATCTCCGATATGCAGGTTCAGAATCTTGGCGTGATCCCATGTCGCAGGCAGGTGCGGATCGACAGTAATGGTCTTCGTCAGCGCATCCACCGTGATGCCGAAGAGCCCACGCAGGGTGGGCGTGACCACCATGGCAGAGGACCAGAGTTGGTGGCTCGTGCTGCGTCCCATGGGGACGTAGAAGTCTCCGGAGAGCAGTTCTGTGTCCGCGCCCAGGTCTTCCAGCTGAGTCATTGCCGCGTTCTCCATCAACATCCGGTAGCCGGCGAGGGGCTGGTTGCCGCGATACTCGGCAAGTGCGGTCCAACCGGCAAACAGCGGCCACACGGATCCCTGGTGATAGCTCATGCCGTTATAAATGGGCTCGTCGTCGGCCACGTCGCGCAGGCCCCAATCGGTATTGAGCGTGGCGTTGGCAAACTGCCGCAGGCACTCCTCAGGATGCGCAAGAATCGGCTGGCCGGCGGCCGGATCCCACCAGGCGAGCGCCGGATAGACAGTCCGTGTGCGATCAAGCGAGCCATCCATGTTGCGGCTGAAGGCGTAGCAGGATTTTTGTGCATCGTAGTACTCGGCATTGATGGTCCGGGCGATGGTCTCTGCGCGTTGCTGCGCGGCCTTTGCCTTTGCCGGGTCGTGCAGCATCTCTTCGAGCGCAGCCATGGCTGTGGACGCCTGCTGATCGAGCAGTGCCAGATATATCTCCTGGTGGGGCATCCCGCCCGGCCAGCTCTCTACCCAGCCCGTGCCCTGGGAGTTGTCATAGATTCCGTCGTGATCCGTGTCGTGCGCGGGATCAATCTCAAAGGCCCAGGCTTTTTCAATCGCATCGCGATGCGCGGTCAGAAAAGCCATGTCGCCGCTCGCGCGCGCATAGTCGGCCACCGCAAGCAGGAACAGCGGGGTTGCATCGGCCGCGGCATACATATAAGGAAAGGCCAGCCAGTCAACGTTCGGCGCCGTCTGTGAGTACTCATGCATGACTTTGCCATCGGCGCGCTGGCGGCGAATCAGGAACTCCAGCTCATCCCGCGTGAGTGCGAAGTCACCATAGCCGTTGACGGCATAGAGGGCGTAGAGTGCGTCCCGCCCAAAGAACCAGCCAAAGCCCGGCCGCGCGGAATCGCCTGAGGCGTAATAGCCCGCGACCAGCGCGGTTTCGCCCGATGGCTGCGCAATCGCCTTCAACTGTTCGATGGAAACAACGCCCCACTGGAAGGCCTCGTCGAGCGAGGGGGCAGGCGTGTTGATCGCGGTGGAGCGTGCCAGCAGTTCCCGGTAACTTTGCGCATGGCCGGCATAGAGCGCAGGAAGAGCCGCATCGAGATGAGTCAGGCCGCGTCCCAGTGCCGCATTGGTGGCGGTGTCCGCGGTCGTGCCAAGGTCCATCAGCAGCGGGTACAAACGGCCACGGTCTTGCGCAGGATCGATGTGGAGCTTGAACTCAACAGGATGAACCTGGGGACGTTCCTGGTAAGGAGCGAGGATGCCGGGCTGTGCGCCGGGAATGGCCACGGCTGCGGCGAAATCGGGATAGTCCGCATGGAGAACGTAAAACCCGCCATGCTCGTCCCACTCCACGCCCGGCACTCCCTCGTTGCGCTCCGGCCACATCCAGCGCAGCTCGGGCGTAAAGCGCAGCGTGAAGTCGGTCGGGTGCAGACAGTCAAATGCGAACAGAACCACGGGACCCGTGCCCGCCGACGCCCCGTTTGGCGAGAACATGATCTGCCGGACAGTGAAAGCAATATGTGTGTATGTAATGGTGGTTCGGTCCGGGCGGACCTCGATCTGCGCGGCCTGCTGGTTGACGTCGATGGGCACAGTGTAGCCCTGGACGTTGGCTTCGATGCGCAGGTTAGAGAGCAGCTTCACGGGCAACACCCAGGCCTCCAGCGTTCCGTCCTGCTGCCCCAGCAGCACGCCCCGCTCGCCCGCCACAGTGAAGGGCTTCTGCGGTTGCGAATTCTCCCGCAAAACCGGGCCTGTGGTGTCAAGCGAAATGGCGGGAATCGTGTTCAACGCCGGTGCCGGCACCTGTGCGTGAAGCGCGACCTTCAGCAATAGGGCGGCGAGACATGGGAGCCCGGCAATGCCTGCGGCTCTGCGAAGGAGGGATCTACGGATGGGCATCCTGGGGTCCTTTGTGAACGGCTCAAAGGATCAAGTCTATTCCATCCCTCAACGCCTGGGCAGGGGTCGCCGGACGGCCGCAGAGCCTTAAGCTCCGGCGGGCATCTGCAGGAAGCCCAGTGCGCGAATAAGATAACTCTTCAGATCGCGGCGATGTACAACAGCATCAAGAAACCCCTTCTCAAGCAGGAATTCTGAACGCTGAAAGCCCTCCGGTAACTTCTGCCGGATCGTCTGCTCAATCACCCGCGGCCCGGCAAAGCCGATCAGGGCGCCGGGTTCCGCAATATTCAGGTCGCCGAGCATTGCAAAGCTGGCGGTCACGCCTCCTGTGGTCGGGTCCGTCAGCACGCAGATGTACGGCACACCGGCATCGTCCAACTGCGCCAGGGCCGTCGATATCTTCGCCATCTGCATCAGGCTCACGACGCCTTCCATCATGCGCGCTCCGCCCGACGCGGCGACAACGATCAGCGGCATCCGGCCAAGCCGTGCACGGTCCACGGCGCGCGCAATCGTCTCTCCCACAACCGCGCCCATGGATCCGCCAATGAAGCTGTACTCCATGGCGCTGACCACAACCTTGCGCGGACCAAGCTGGCCGATCGCATTTAGAATCGCATCGTCCAGACCGGTCTGCTGCTGCGCAGCCCTCAAGCGCGACTTGTAAGGTTTGCTGTCAGTAAAATTCAGCGGATCCGTGGACCGCAGTCCGCCATCCACGAGCTGGTAGCCAGGTTCCAGCAGCAGTTCAAGCCGCTCGCGCGCACCGATTTTGAAGTGGTGCTGGCACTTCGGGCACACATTCAGGTTGGTTTCCAGATCAGCCTTGAAGAGAGGCTGGCGGCATCCGGGGCACTTTGACCAGAGACCCTCAGTGCGGACTCGCTTTTCCGCTGCGTCGCCATTGCTTTCGGGACCTGCGTTGGACTCGTACTCGCTGTTCTCTCTTTTGAACCAGGACATCGAACACTCTCTTTATGAACTGAAGCAACCCGGCCGGCCTGACAGCCCGGCGTTTGAGAATCACGCATCGGCGATTCTCGCTCCCTAATACTCTATACCGCGCTGCGCGAGGATGCCTTTCTGGTAGGCATGCTTCAGTTCGCGCATCTCGGTCACCGTGTCGGCGAGCTCAACCAGGCTGGGGTGGGCATTGCGGCCGGTGAGGATGACGTGCACCATCTCCGGACGATTTTTCAATGTCTCAGCCACCTGCGCCGGGTCCAGCATCCCATAGCTGATCGCATAGTTGATTTCATCGAGAATGACCATGTCCCACTCGCCGGAAAGAATCGCGAGCCGGGCCTCTTCCCACGCCTCCTGCACCATGCGGAGATCTTCGGGGTCGGTCTCTGCGCCTCCCACTTTCACAAAGCCGCGGCCCATCTGTTTGAGAACGAAATTCTCGCCGAATGGCCTGACCGCATCCAGCTCGCCGTAGTGCCACGAGCCCTTCAGAAATTGCAGCATCAGCACCCTCATGCCGTTACCCACGGCGCGCAGTGCTGTGCCCAGTGCGGCAGTGGTTTTGCCTTTGCCGGGTCCGGTATTGATGAGGATGAGTCCGCGTCGGGAATCGGTCATAAATGGAGATCAGACATCGAGAGTAAGGGATCAGAAGCCGGGTTCAGCTAGTGGCCGGTGTGATAGGGGTGGCCAGAAATTATTGTAAACGCCCGGTAAAGCTGCTCAGCCAAAACCGGGCGCGCCAAGGCATGGGCCAGGGTGAGCGAGCCGAGCGAGAACAGCAGCTGAGCGCGCGCGCGCGCAGCGTCAGACCATCCGCTGGCGGGGCCGATGGCGAAGACGATGTGCTGCGTGCCGTCATCGCGGCGTGCGCCGACCCAGGCGGCAAAGGCCTCTGAGGTCAGCTGGCGGCCGCGGCTATCGAGCAGGACGGGGACAACGGGGGTGCGCCCCTGCTGCCGGTCGAGCCACTCCAACAGCGCGTCTTCAGTCCGGAAGGCCTCGACGCGGCAGCGAGCGAAGGGGGCGCAGCGGTCGAGGTAGAGCCGGGTGAGGGCGTCAAATTCGTCCTTGGAGCCCGGTCGCATGCCGATGTGGGCCAGAGTCAGCTGCATAGCGTGGAGCATACCTGAATCGCTCTGCAACGTGCCCGGCCGCAGAGATTCCCCAAAAACGGAAGGCGAAAATCCGTTTTTGGAATACTATTGAAACATAATACTGTTTTTCATATAACAGCCTATTTGAGGCAGTTATTCATCGGATGGTAAACCCCCTGTTTGCATAGAGTAAGGCAATTCATGGCCTGTCCGAAAGAGAGTGGCCCTGCTCGTGCAATACAGTTACAAAACAGCAACACATTCTCATTTTTCTGAGAGTGGCGCATTCATCGCAGAGGCTGTTGGTGACGTTTTGCATACCGTGTTTTTCAAGGATCTAGGCTTTTGCAATGACGGCGGACCGGCAGGAAACTGAAAACGAAGCTGGGGCGCAAACGCAGAATCAACGGATCGAAGATCACCGTACCGGGTCTTCCGGATTTCTGATCTAATTTGGAGGAGTTGCATGCGATTTATGAGCTTGAAAGGCTTGGCTTTGGCATTAGGTCTCGTCGTGGCCGCCAGTATTGCGACGGTGACCTGTGGGCCAGTTGCCCATGCCCAGACGATAACAACGGGTGCCTTGAGCGGCGTAGTTGCCGATGCAACCGGTGCCGTTGTCCCGAATGCGACAGTCACTGTGACCGAAGCGGATACCAATGCGAAACAGGTCGTTACAACGAATGCGAGTGGCCGTTATACCGTAGGACTGCTGAAGCCTGGGCGATATAAGGTGACCGCTACGGCTGCAAATTTGAAGTCGGAAACTGTCGAAATCAGGGTTCTCCTTGGAACGACCGCCACGGGCGACATTCAGGTCACACCGACGGGAAACAGCACAATCGTTGAAGTATCCGCAAGTTCCTTGCCCCTGGTCGATACGGAGAACGTTGCGCTAGCCACCACTTTGAACACAGAGCAAATTGATATTCTACCTGCTCCGGGCGGCGATGTAAGCACCGTTGCCTTCACGGCCCCCGGCGTTGTGGTGAATGCAGGCGGCGCATATGGCAACTTCAGTTCCGACGGTTTGCCGGGCATCTCGAATCTGTTTGTGCTGAATGGCTTTGACAACCAGGATCCGTTCCTGAACCTGAATAACTCCGGCAGTTCAAACCTGACGCTCGGCCAGGGCGAACTGGCAGAATCGACCGTCATCCAGAATGCGTACAACTCGCAGTATGGACGTGCTGCCGGCGCCATCGTAAGCTACACCACGAAATCCGGCGGAAACGCCTTCCACGGAGAAGCCAGCTACAACTACAACGGCACCATCCTCAACGCGAATGGATGGTTCAACAACCTGACGAATACACCACGCCCGCACGCCGTCTCCAACGAATGGGCATTGAACGGCGGCGGCCCGATCATCAGGGACAAGGTCTTCTTCTTCTCCGATTACGAAGGCCTGCACTACGTGCTGCCTGCCAGCGGCTATGTCACTCTGCCCACCGCGGAGTATCAAGCCTACACTTTGGCGAATGTACCTGCGGCGTCGCTCTCCACCTACCAGCAGATGTTCAACCTGTACAACAATTCGGCAGTGCACGCCAGCTCAACTCCTGTGACGGCAGCCGGACTTGGCTGCGGCGGGCTTGCCGGCGCCACAACTCCAGACGGGTCGGTGCTGGGAACGAACGCGGCCTGCGCCCTGAGCGGCTTTGCGCAGGCGAATAACATCAACATCGAGTGGCTTTTCACGCAACGTATCGACTGGAATGTCACCGACAAGCATAAGATTTATGGCCGTTTCAAGATGGACCATGGGTCGCAACCGACCTATACCAGCTTCATCTCTCCTGCGTTTAATGCCCTGTCCGTCCAACCGGAGTACGAAGGTCAGTTCAACGACAGCTATTCGTTCTCGCCTAACCTGATTAATTCCGCCGTGGTTGCGGCCAACTGGTACACGGCTTTCTTTGGCGCAGAGAATCCATCCGCGGCCACCGCAGCGCTTCCTTTCTGGGCTTACTTCAATGTAGGCGCAGACGGAAGCGGATCGCCTGAGAACCCAGGCTTCACCAATCTTGGACTTCCCGGCTATTTTCCGCAGGGCAGAAATGTCACCCAGTACCAGCTTGAAGACGACGTGAGCTGGACGCGCGGGAAGAACAGCTTTAAGTTCGGAGGCAACTTCCGTCGCGATCTGATCTCAGACTTTGACGCGGAAGAATACACGACCTCGCCGTTTCTCCTTGTCTTTAGTCTCCAGGATATCGCGCAGGGCTCATTGTGTGCGACCAATTCGGCATGGTGCGGCTTCGATTCCTTCCAGCAAGCTTTCACGAGCGCTCCAACGGCGCACCTGGCGCTCTACAATTTAGGTCTCTATGCCCAGGATGAATGGCAGGTTCTGCCATCGCTCAAACTGACCATCGGAGGGCGTGTTGACCGTACCGGCAATCCCCTTTGCCATGGGAACTGCTTCTCGCTTTATAACGGCGGGTTTCCCCATTCGCAGGCAGCGCTCACCACGCCTTACGCATCTCTCATCAACTCGGCCAATGCTCACCCCTTCAGCATCGATCCCATGTATTTTCAGCCCCGTTTCGGGTTCAACTATCAGCTCGATCAGAAGACAGTAATTCGCGGTGGTGTTGGTTACTTTGCCGACCTTTATCCAGCGGGCTTCCTGGATGGTCCGATTCAGAACTTTCCGAACTACAACCTGGAGACGGTCTATTCCGGCAATATTGCAACAGGCGGGGCCGGAAGCTTGACCAGTTTTGCGGGTCTGGGTAACGCCGCCGTTCAGAGCGGATTTGCGACAGGATCTGCTTCTTCCATCAACACAGCACTGGCGGCGGCGGGGGTTCCCTTCAGCCCGCCAAGCCTCAACGCGAATTTCGCAGGTACATTTCACGAGCCGGAGTATGTTGAATTCAGCCTACAAATCGAGCATCAGTTCAGCCGGACGGACGGTCTTGCTCTAACCTACGCAGGCAACTACGGTTACAACGAAATCATCCAGAACCCATTTGCAAACGCCAGCAGCGGCGCCTTCAGCCAAGCTACCGGAGGATGGGTGAGCGCGGGATCGATCGGTGGTTTGGGAGCGACTCCGCCAGACCCGAACTTCAGCGAAGTGAACCAATATACCAACAACGCACACTCCAACTACAACGGCGCCACAATTGAGTACACGCACATCGGCAATGGAATGACCGCTCATCTCGCTTACACTTACAGCCACGCGCTGGACGAGATTTCCAACGGCGGCGTCGGTGAATACTACAACGGCGGGTCCATCACGAAGCAACTCACCCCCACGCTTGGCTCTGGGAACCTGAACTACTCGAATGCGGACTACGACATCCGTAACAACCTCGTGGGCGATCTGGTCTACTCAGAGCCATTCAAGGCGCATAATTGGCTGGTAAATTCTGTGGCAGGCGGGTGGATCGTCGGCGCCAAGACGTATTACCGGTCGGGAGAACCTTTCTCGGTGGTCAACAATAACGCAATCGGCGGATTTCCGACGTTGGCAGCCATTAACAACACTCAGGGACTTACCTCCCTTATGCCGCAGGTTTCCACCTACCAACTCACCAACTCATGCGGCTCGAATCCGCATAATGCCGTGAACAATGCCTGTCTGGATGCAACTCAGTATTCGACCAGTCCAGGATTCGGCAACTTGCGCCGCAATGCATTCTATGGACCTCATTATGCAGATACGGATGCGACGCTCTCCAAACAGTTCTACAAGAGAGAGAGCCTGGCTTTTGAGTTAGGAGCGCAGGCGTTCAACGTCTTCAACCATCCGAACTTCAGCAACCCAGGGAACACGATGGGGACCGGTAACTTTGGCTTGATCAGCAGCGTTCAAGCTCCGCCTACGAGCCCCTATGGCTCGTTCCAAAGCGCAGCGGTCACGCAACGCGTACTGGTGGTGACCGGCAAGATCACGTTCTAAGCCATACTGAACCGCACCAACGCGAAGGGAACCTGAGCAATCAGGTTCCCTTTGTGTTGGTGCGCGGGTTTTGCCGAGAGAAGACGTAGGTGCGCCGTCGAACTCCAGCTCTGCGCGGGCTACTTCGTTGCGGCCGCTTTTGCGCTCGCTTTCTTCGCCGCGCTCTTCTTCTTTGCGGGTGCGCCGGGGGCTTTGGCCGTGGACGCAGCCTTCTTTGGGGCCACAGCCTTCTTTGCTTTGGGAGCAGGTTTTGCCTTGGCCGTAGCGGGTTTGGCCTTGGCGGCGGCTTTCCCCCGAGCCTCAAGAGTCCTGGCGGCCAGAGCGGCTTTCAACTCCTCGTCAAACTCGACAGGGGTGAGCGGGCGCGCGGACTTGCGCAAGCGTTCGATGTCGTAGAAGGCGCGGCGCTGGGCCAGAAAAACGTGGACCACGAAATCAACGTAGTCGAGAAGGATCCACTCGCCCTGGCGGCGGCCCTCCACGGAGTTTGCGTAGACCCCAAAATCCTTTTTGAGACGGTGCTCTATCTCGTCGGCGATGGCGATGGCCTGGCGGTCGTTGGTGGCTGAAGTAATCAGAAAGAAATCGGCAAGGCCGGAGTCGATGGGGTCGAGTTCTAGGATGCGGGTCTCTTCCCCCTTCTTGTCTTCGCAGGCTCTGGCGGCGGTCTGCACCAGGAGGCGGATTTGTTCGTGCGCTTGGGATAGGGTCATGCGTCGGATTGGTTCTCCAAGGGTCATGCTAGCGTCTCAGTCCCGCTGGGGCAAGTGACGAATTAGCGATAGAGCGCATGTTCGGCGATGTAGCGGGCCACCGGGCCGGGCAGCAGAGA
>JAJZGF010000226.1 GCA_021805025.1 Acidobacteriota bacterium | reverse complement strand
CTTGGGGTTCTTCGACCACGAGACAGGACGGGTCGAATGCGCAGATCATCCATTCAAGTCCAGGGTGTTACCCATGTCCTCGGAATGATCCGTCACTTATTCTTTCCGGAACGGACAAATGAGGGAATGGTGGGTGCTGAGGAATTCGAACCCCCGACATTCGCCGTGTAAAGGCCGGAAATCCGTCTTTCAGTGTCCATGGGTGAATACGTAACTCACTGAAATCACGGAATATCGTCTCTTGGTGTCTCTACGCATCTTTGCTAGAATTTCCGTACCAGTTCCGTACGGAAAATCTCGCGAGCCGTGGCCGTGTCGAGCTCGATGACGATGTCGTCCAGCCCTTGCGGCGCCTCATTCTCTTCGTCGCACTCGAACTTCACTCGGCTGTAGCGAGCCGGCGCATCAAGCCAGTCGCACAGGACCTTTAGTCCCTGGCGATTTTGGTAAATGTAGCCGGCCGCAGTGATTGCAGTGTTCTTAATGTTCTCAGACATGGTCGCACAAGACGGACGCCTTTCAAATGGCAGCTCAGGCCGAGTTGTGTGAATTGGCCCGACGGTAGGTTACAGCGTACGACGGGCACTCAGGTGGCCGGCCCGATCATACAGTGGCATAACGCCATTGGGTGCTGTGCCACTCACGCAGCTTATGCGCGAATCGATAACGCGTCGTCGGGAACTCACGGCTTTCGCTCAATCTCACGTGATCCAGCGTTGCCTCGGCAAGATATGACGCGATGTCATCTACTGTGGGCGGTCCATCCAAGTTCCCGCAGTATCGAGGCGGTGCATTCCAGGGCAAGCGCCGCATCTTCCTCCGTGGGATGGAGAACCGATCGCTGGAATTGAACTGAAGGTTTTGCGCGTGAATGAAGTAGGCAAAGGATTCTCGCGGCGCTGCTCAAAAGAAGCCTGTTCTGCTTGGCGGCCAAATTGGCGAGATCTGAAAGATCTTTGGCGGGACGCCCAAGATCCACGCCCAGAGTTGCCGCAGCCAGGTCACGGCATCGATCAATGACCGCCTCGGGCCCACCGCGATACGCGGTGTCCACCAGACGGTCAACAGATTCAGAAATACCTCTTTTATGAGCCGGAGGCACCTTCTCCTCCAATAGTTCAGGGAGAACTCCCATGTTCGAGCGAGACTTTAAGCTAACGAGGTCTTCGCCGGTGGAGATCTGCTCGATCGCAATGACCCGCCACAGCGTAGCTGCCTGCTTCACCCCAAGAACGATTGTCGTATGCTGGGCTCTTGCAGAAATCTCCATTCGCGCGGGCCAGTCGTGGAAGCTATTTAGGCTCTTTTGCAAGCGCCCATCTCGACCTGCTTGGCGCTGCTCATCGGATAGCGCTGGATGGGGCGGCACTGACCAATTGCTTGGTTGTGATTCGTTCCGGGCATAAAAGCGTCCGCGCCGGACTCGTGTGACCGGATCGAAATAGTCTTCTCGGAAGAGTAGTTTTGCGCAACCCAAGTCGGTCCGATCGGGAATTTTCTCATAATCACTGTCCACCCGAGCTACAGTGGCAATGCTCAGGAAGGGTTGCGTAGGCCACAGGGCCCAACCAAAGAAGCCGCTTCCCTCGTAATACAACTTCGCACGGTCGTCAATTCCAATCATTTGCCAACCCCTCTTGGACTAACCATGCTTTCGCGACCGTCTTGCCTGTCCGAAATCCGACTGGGGAACAGGAAATCGTCACCTCTCAGACTCGCCCGGGTGCGTTCGCTCGTTCAGCAACTCCACGAGTTCGGCCGCGGTGAGCCTCCGGCCAGCCTGCTTCTGCCGGAGCCGCTGAAATACCGCCAACATCCGCCGGTATGTCTCGACCGACGGCCAGTGAGAATTTAAGTCGCGGCCGGCGAAACGAGAAAACCGGCCCATCTCTGCGATCATGAACCTCGCAACACCAAAGTGCTCGGTCTCGTTGTTCGCGTCATAGCCGGGAAACCTGGGATCTTTTCCAAATGAGTCTGCTTGCTCTGCAACGAGGTCACGGTCCTTTGCCCCAAGGTGCTCGTATGCTTCCTCAATGGCCTCCCACATCTGCAGTGTGTCGGCCACGTCGCGAACCGTCTGTTGCGTGCTTGCATGGGCGTCGACAAGTCCCGGGCTTTCCCAGCGGATTGCCCAAGCCTGACCGTCGTAGAGCGCCGCGCGGATGAAGTCTGGGTCGGCCTCGGATTTTGGCTTAACTGCCTTAAGGATCTCGCAGAGGATATGCGTATGCAGGGTCTCAACCGGCGTGAATACAAGAGGCGCATCCTCTGGCTGCGTAGTGGTGGCCGCAAGCCCCGCGCTGATCAACCTGCGGATCGCCTCCCCCCGCGAGGGAACGTCGGGCACGCCCGAACGCCAAGCGTCTATCGCCCTGAGAGTATTCTGATCCAGCCGCATCTCGAATCGTTCATTTAAGGCCTGCATACTCGCACCTATACCCGTACTTACCGTACAATCATACGGAACATACGGGTTAGGCGCAAGTCATATGCTCGGCCAAGCGAGGAACGTACCGCACTGTGCGCACCGCACCGCCCTCTACTTGATTCGTATCGACCAAGGGGTACCAGGACCCTGGGCAATCCCGTCCTCGTTGCCTCCATCGGCCCGACGGGACCCTTTGCGTTGGCCAACTCGCCAAAACTGGACGAAAGAGCCCCCATGTTCTACACATTCCTATATGGGCAACAAACCTGATCAAACCGCACCGCAGCCAGACGACACAGGCGAGCGAGAGAGGCTTTCGCCGTCTGCCTTCATGCGAGACCTACGACCGGAACATTACTCCGATACAGCGGTGCGGACGAATTACGAGCTCCATCCGGAACTGCTCGAATACCATCTCGACACTATTACCAATCGGAATCAGACACACGAGTTCGAGATCTTCTGCAGGAAGTTGTGCGAGCGCGTCGTCTGCCCGAATCTGCGACCACAGACGGGGCCCGAAGGCGGCGGCGACAGTAAGGCCGACTCCGAATCCTATCCCGTCGCCGACGAGGTTTCGCGCCTGACCTATGTGGGCGCACCCAATGGCGGCGCCGAGCGCTGGGCCTTCGCCTTTAGCGCTAAAGCGAAATGGGCGGAAAGAATTCGTAACGATGTGAAGCATCTCGCCGACACGAAGCGCGCCTATGACCGCGTTATCTGCGTCACAAGCCGGTTCGCACGAGCCCTTGGTCCCGGACTTGCTGGTGCGGCCGGTGGTGGCAGTAGATCCCGCGCCTTGCGCGATCCCCGGCTCGATCTCGCCGCTCAGGAATTGATCTGCCCGGGGGAGGGGGCTACGCGCGCAGGGACAGTACGCAGCAAAACTTCGCGCCGAACCGCAGTACGAATCGATGCAGGAGGTCGTTCGCAGGGCGGCCCGAGGTACGGAGGTACGGCCAAGCCCGAGGGACAGTCCTAAGAAGCCAAAGGCAGGTCTATCCGAACCGCGAAGCGGGTCTTGATGCAGGCTCCTTCAAGCGTGGACCTCCATGTCGACCTCCCGTGATGGTCGGTACGATACGCATTGTGTCGCCGGAAAGAACCACTGCAACCTCAAGATCAGTTGCTGATGGATGATGCAAGCGTAGAGTACCCGACACGTCCCAGCGATGCATTTCAAGATCGGCCAGAAGCTGTCCAACAGCGCGCGCATCGTAGCTTTTTGGCCGCAAAGCTATGCTCTGCATCAGAGAAGCGGCTTCGTGAGCGGCAATTGATCGTCGTATTAATGCATGGCGATCATCGGCGACAGTTGTAACCGACCTGGGGGGGCTTTCAACTTCGATCTCGTCGACCAGATCACGAGGATCTTTCCTGCAGGCTTCATTGCCCGTACGTTCGCCAGATGCGGGATGCCAATTCAGCACAAAATACGAAGTGGCAGTTACAAGCCCGCTTAGCACGGCAATTCCCATGACAAGCCACGCATACCGACCAGCGCGACCGTACAAGAGTACAGCGACGATTCCGCAGAAGATCGCGACATTAGTGATTCGGTTGTACGTGGTTTTGCTCATTAGTCGATCCTTGCAACTAGCGATGACTCGGCGCAGCAAGTAGGCCGGTCCATCCGAGGCCCGTAGTAAGAGCTTGCGCTGGAGTTCTCGGATCGACAAGTGCGATTCCTACTAATACGCCAATAGCCACGAACGCCCCAAATTCAAGCAGGCGGTACAGTTTCGACCTTGGCCTAAAGCCAGCCAGTTTCCACATGTAACCAAGGCCCCAAATTGCGATGTCGTTCCGGCGGCCGAGCTGCGCCAGTTTCCCCCAAAGTAATACGGCACCGAGAGCGGTAAATATAATGCTTTCGGCGCTGAATGCAGTCCAGTTCACGAAATATTATGACAATTTCTTGGCAATTGCCTGAGCCGAGTGAAGGTCCTCAAGGGCCTTCTTCAGCTTATGCTCTAGGGCGACCAGTTGCGTATATGTCATCTGGAACCAAAGTTCTTTGTCACTGGAGTCTGTATCAATATGTGCAATGAGGACTGGTGCGGCGGCAGTCACCTTCCCGTCGGTAAACTCAAGCCGCAGATCAACCTTGACCTCGAAAAGCAAAAGCGAGGGAAGAATTGCATGACTCAGGGACCCGACAGACAGCGATTTCCTGAGTTCGAATCTCGTGCGAGCAACCAGTTCGGAGAACTCGGTAATGGGCTCCTGATCGGCCGCGTCAAGCAGCTCAGTTTTATATGCCGCAGCGACGAAATCCGCCGGCGAATCGTCTCGCAGGGTAATCACACCCAGGATGAAACGAGTCGCATTTAACAGTGCGGTTCCGGCTGTCCCCTCTAATCCAAGCGAATCCAGAATTGGATCTAGCTCGATGTTACTGGGATAGGGCGCTGCATCTTCAAGAGCTTTGATGAGTGTCGGCCATAACTCCCGTTTGAGCTTTGCGAGCCGGCTAAAGCCATCTCGAAAGTAGGACCGATAATCACTCGGGATCGCAGAAAGCGCTTGGAGCAGGGAGTGTCTGGTTTTTTGTGTTTGAGGCGGTTTTAAAATCTCCTGCCACAACGGCCGGTCATGGTGGACGTGACCACTGCGGCAGGAGCAGTCTACTGCTAGCCGAGTCGTGTTGTGAATCGATCCGCGTAGGCGATGGCAAACTGGTTCATCGCCTCGGTCCATTCCCGGGCCGATCGACTCCAGTCGGCGGTGATGT
>JAJZGF010000225.1 GCA_021805025.1 Acidobacteriota bacterium | reverse complement strand
TCGTAATCCTGCGGCCCGCCGCCCCAGCTCATATTCACGACTCGAATATGATTGGCCCGGAACCAGTCGACGTATGCCTGGTAGTCCGCCGCATCGCGCCGTGAGAGTTCCTCGCTCGGAGGCAGCGGCACATTGTGCCAGTCGAATGTGATGCGGCCCACTGCAAGACGCACCGCCGGATTGCCTCGCGAGGCAATCCCCGCCACGTGCGTTCCGTGCGAGTAAGTGGCAAACAATTCAAGCTGCTCGAGGAAACCCGGCACCTGGGCCGGAGACATCGCGGTCAGCTTCTTCCTCAGCGCCGACGCTTCCGGGCTGTCGATCGAGAGCTGCAGATCAGACAATCCCTTCAGCTCATCCACCATCCCCGGAAATTCCTTTTGCTGGTCGGGCGTGAGCGGGAACAGGTAACCGTGCGTCGGAAATCCCTTCAGGTCAAACGCAATGTCGTGCGGATCGGTCTGCGGACCCGGATGCGCATCGGTGTAAACACGGTCTGAAAACAGCGACAGATCGGAGCCCGAGTCCCATATCGCCACATTCACCGGGGTCAGCTTGTCCACTGCGGTCAGCGTCACGTCGCGCGCCGCCCATATGTCCGGCTTCTTCACGTCATTCGCAGCCACTTCCGAGGTCAGCACAGCGCGCGTGGCTGGCATCAAAGGAATCGTGCGCTTCAGAATGAGACGATCCGCTATCAGGCCCCAGGCCAGATCGTTGCTCAGTTGGTGGGACTTGGCCAGTGCGGGATCGACACGGGCCTGAACGAGGCCCAGCACCAGCCCCTGAGTCATGATCTCCGAGCTGCTCTTCGCTTCCTTAATGCGGTTGGCCACCACCGGCCAGGGAAGCGGCTTCACTTCGTCCGCATACGCTTTCTGATAGGCCTGCTCGTACGCCGTGCCGGAGGTCTGTCCCGTGGCCTTTTGGGCTTCCATCATCGCCCGTGCCTGCAGTCCGGTCATCAGCCGGGCATCCGGCTTGTCTTCCAGATCGCGCAGGCGTGCAATGGTGTCCGTCGCTCCCTGATTGTTCCCCGCCAGCAATTGCAGATCGAGGCGGACGCCCAGCAATTGCCGCATCGCGGCGTGGTCCTCAATGTCGTAGTTCTGCAGCACCGAGTCGACGTCTGCCTGCACCTTTGCCGAGAAAACGCCAAAGGTGGCGTCATCGGACTGGAGCAACTCCGTTGCCGTTCCGCTCAGTGCATAGTTGAAGCGCGGAAGATCCGCCTCCGTCTTGACGACCTTCTTGCCCGCCGCCTGGGCAAAGCAGCCGGGCGTGGAAACCATAACAACGCAGGAAATAGCAACGGCGGAAAGAACAAAAGCACGCCCTCGGCTGAAGTATCGATGGCTCATCTGGTTTGTCTCCTCGGGGAACCGGGAATGGACCGTGTGTGCCGCCGATTGTACGGGAAGCAGGCGACTCATGTCATCGCACCAGGCAACCGCTGGCTGGCCGCCCTGTCCCCAGACAAAAAACGGCCCCCATCTTTGATGGGGGCCAAGTTGCCTTGGTTCTCTCGTGTTGCGAGAGCTTGTTGGCGGCCAGACGGCGGGGGTAGCCGTCCGGGCGGAATAGAGCCTCAGGGGGGTGGCTACGCAGCCTTTACGGCTGCTCCGCGCCGGTCGAAGATGCCGCGCCATGGGGGGACGCGTTATCCTGGGCCGCCAAACTGTTTTCCATCAACCGGATATGCACGCTGCTGGTCTTCACCGGCGCCGTGTCTCCATCCGCGGAAGCGACCTGGACATTGCCCAGTGCAACCGCATGCATCCGATAGACGGGAATCTGATGTTCTGTCACAAGGTAGCGCTTGACCGCCTCGGCCAGCCGCTCCGAGCTCTGGATACCCGCCGCGCCATGCACCGGCGAGTGCCCTTCCAGCTCGATGATGTAACCCTGACGACCCGCGAGCTTGGCAGCCATGTCATCCAGTTGCTGCTTCGCCTCGGTGCTCAGCACCGGGTTGCCCCCGCGGAAGGTCACATCCACATCGCTGATCTGGTGGTATTGGTCCAGCCCGCTCACCTTCGAGTTGATCTGGTTGACCTGGCCCGAAGCATTCTGTGCCAGGCTGTTTGCATTCTGCGCCTGTGTGCCGGCAGCCGTCGCTGTCTGATTGGCGGCGTCCGCCGCCGCCTGGGCCTTGCTGATGCCGGCCTGCGCCCGCGCATCCACGTCCGCAATATCCTTGGCGTTCTTTGCGTTCACTTCATCGAGTTCCGTCAGCCGATCATTGATCGGATCCGTCCGCTTTTTCACCCAGCTTTTGCGGGCAAATGGATTCAGGTGACCCCAGAAGCCTTCCTTATCCGAAGGATAGGCTGCGGGAGTGGACGGGGATGCCGGTTGACTTGAAGTCGCTGCCTGGGGCGCGCTAGGTGGAGCGCTCGTCGGCTGTGCCTGCTGTGCTACGGCTGGTATCGCAAGCGCCGCAGCCAGCACAAGGGCTCCCATTCGGCCTGAAACGGAAGGAAGACTTAGGGAATTCATGTTCATCATTTAGCCTCTTTGGCTTTGCGGGAAGTCTCTAGCTGCGTTGCTTCTCGCTGCTCACCCTCTGTTCTGCATGGGTCGTGCCAAAGGTGCCATACTTGACAACTAAACATTTAACTCATTTTATTTCAATTATTTACATGCAAGTCGAAACTCTCGAATCACACCATGGCTCCACCCTTGCATCGGTGGAGGCGTGTATTTTTTACCTTTAAGCGTAAGTTCTACTGCGTAAAGACGGTTCCCTGGGCCTTATCGCGCTTCCACACCCACCACGCGAATCTCCGGATACGCCCCATTCCAGTCCGGGGACACCGCATCGAAGATCAACCGGAAGTCCCGTCCATCCCCCGGTTTCAGCGGTGCCGCAGACACCGGCTCCACATCAATATACGGTTCCCGCATCCGAATCAGCTTCATCGCCAGCGTCTCGTTCTGCGTCACTTCTTTCGCCGTATCCCGGAACAGCACCTGCACTGTAATCCCCGTCACCGTCCGCGCCCCGGTGTTTTCAATGTGACCATCCACATAGGTCACCTTGCCGCCCGCGAGGTTGCTTGACTCGCTCATCACCAGCCCGGAGATCGGCAGACTCGCCGCATAGGAGTCCGCCTTGGCCGAGATCGGCGTCACTGTCGGCGCCTTCCTGCCCCGCTCCAGCGTCAACACCAGCACCACCGAAAGCAGAATCACAACAACCGCCGCAAGAGCCAACGGAAGCCAGTTGTGCTCCCGACTCTTATGGGGAACAAAGTCGATGGGAGAATTCGCACTCACGAGCGGATTTTACACCCGTTACAAAAGGAATGTCCGCGACGCTCGCGTTCTTCCATATAGACCTGTTGCAAACTCGGCAAGCGCACGATGTTCCCCTTATAGCGATCTCGATCCGGCGGAACTCCCACTTTGGGTGGATACACAACCGGCACCAGCCAGTGTCTACTTGGAGTCGAAATCTGGAGCCGAAATCTGGAGCCGACTATCTCTCGACACCGACCGGACCCAATCGCAGAAAGGCCTCGGCCATGACGCCTCAAGACGCAACACCCGACACGCTCTCTCAGGCTGCCCTCAGCTCCGGCCGCGCTGAGTTCGCGTATCAGGCCATCACCCTCGCGGCCATGCTGCTCGTCTTCGCCACCGCCTGGGTTTTCTAAGCGCCCGCGTATCGGGTCGCCCCGGCCCGGCCACCCCCGCACGGCTTCACGCCCGGTCTTTTCCCCTGCCCAGCCGTATGATCGCAACCGTGTACCAGCCGATCGTCGCAAAAACCACGACGAGGAACGGTGGCATCAAAAGCGGAAGAGTCCTGCCCTGGCTGCTCCGCGCCGAATCAATGATCATCCATTGCAGAAACGCAAAAAAGCACGCCAACTCCATCTTGAGCCAGCCAACCATCGCCACCGTCAGCTCCTCCGCCCGCGCCCGATTCGCCGGCGATACCGACACAGGGTAGTTGAACGCCGCCGGATAACGGCACACTACCGTCATCAGCAGGTACACTCCTACGCCAATCACCGGCAGCAGCAGCAGCACGGCGGGGGATCCCCACTCGTTGGGATTCCCCGCCAAATCAAAGTGGGTGGCAATCCGGTCCGGCAGCCGCTCCGGTCCCCACACCGCGCGGTACGTCACCCATGCCATCACTCCCAGCGCCAACCAGCCCAGCCAGTCCAGCGTTCTGCGCATGAAATCCTCTTCTCGATGCAGCGTTGACGAAGAAATACCCCTCACCCAAACCGCGCCCGCTTCACCGTCTGGCGAAAATCCACGCCGTTCATCTCCACGCGCACGCACATCTCTGCCAGCCGGGAGCGCATCCTGTCTCCGATCCGGTCTCCCAGCGTGTCTTCATTGCGGGCTGGCTTGTTCCCTTCCGCCTTGAAGCCAGACCCCGCCGGCTGATCCGGATAGTTGGTCGTAATGATCGTCGTCTGCCGGTCGTTATAGCGAGTGTTCAGAATCAGTGCCACCGTGTCCCACACCCACTCGTTCGGCTTCTGCGCGCCCAGATCGTCCAGCACCAGCACCTCGGCCGCAAAAATCGGCTTCAGCAGCTCCAGCTCCGTCGTATTCACCTGCGGGTTATAGCTGTTCTGAATCTTCTTGAGAAGCTCCCGGTAGTCGCAAAACAGCCCTTTCACGCCACGCTCCTGCACTAGCCGCTGCAGCACGCCCACCGCCAGGTGCGTCTTGCCCAGCCCCGCCGTGCCCACAAAGAGGAGCCCGTTGCCCGCCGTATCAATCGGAAAAGCCTCGGCAAATTTGCGCGCATGAAGCAGAGCATGGGCCAGGGAAGGATTCGCTCCATTGAAGGCCGTCTCATAGGTGTCCAGCGAGCAGTGGCGATAGCGCTCCGGAATCTGCGCCGCCGCCAGGCGCCGGTGGTACCGCTGCATCTGCTGGCACTCGCACGCGTGCGTCACCCAATGGCCAGAAGTGGAAACAGCCTGAACCAGCCCGACGCCACCGCAGATAGGACATTCACTCATGCTCTTCCAAGGCTAGCGCATCGGCCCGCAACCCACCCACGTGCAGAACCCCCCACCCAATGTGGAAAAGCCCGCAGACAACACAACTGCGCCCCATCCGTACGCCTTCACAGCAACCCCAAACACCCGGCAGGAGCGGCTACTATCCAGCGCGACGGACGCATGGTCGCAA
>JAJZGF010000224.1 GCA_021805025.1 Acidobacteriota bacterium | reverse complement strand
GAACAGCAGCTCGCCCCATGGATCCACCAGTACAACTTCCACCGCCCCCATAGTAGTCTTGCCAGGTCGCCACCCATCAGCCGCTCAGCACTCGATGTCAACAACCTGTTGAGACTCCACATCTAGACCACGCAGAAGTAGCCAAACAGTATCAGAACGCTAGTCGCGTCGTCGACCTTACTGACTACCAGGTCGTGGTGCCTGTACTCATCGGGATGACTCATGCCCAGGCAAGGGGCAGCATAAATCGCTAGTCACCGATCGGTTACTTCTCCTAAAGTAACCGATCGCTCTCTTTACAATATGTCACCGTTCGGTTACTCTTCGTGTTGAGCATACGGAGGTTCCGTCCATGCGTGTACGGACTGCCACTGATTTGGGCGCTTTCATTCGGGAGCGCCGCGTCAAGCTGGCGATGGATCAGAGCGACCTGGCAGAGAAGGCGGGGACCAGCCGCAAGTGGATTGTGGAAGTGGAGCAGGGGAAGCCGCGCGCTGAGATCGGCCTTGTTCTCCGAACACTCAAGGCATTAGGAGTTTCCCTTGATCTTGCAGCCGACCGCGCGCAAAAGACAGTCGCGGCCATCGAACCTGGGAACGTAGACATCAACAACATTCTCGACTCCCTGAAGAAGCGCCCATGACGAATCAGCTCATTGCTCTAATGGATGGCCGGGAAGTCGGGACAGTCCATTACAAGGGCTCCAGACTCTCGTTTGCCTACAGCGACACATGGAGGAACGATCCCAATGCGTATCCGCTCTCGCTCTCGATGCCTCTTGGCTCGGCGACCCACGGACACGCGCGGATCGAGGCGTTCCTGTGGGGATTGCTGCCGGATAACGACCGTGTTCTCCAGAGTTGGGGCAAGCGCTTCCAGGTTTCCCCGAAGAACGTCTTTCGGCTGATCTCGCATGTTGGCGAGGACTGTGCCGGAGCTGTTCAGTTCGTCAGCCCTGAGCGGCTTGAGACGTTGATCGCGGAGCCGGCTGCGCGAGAGATTCAATGGCTCACGGAAGATGACGTAGCGGAGCGCCTGCGAACCTTGCGTGCCGACCATTCCGCTTGGCGCTCTGCAAGCGACACAGGGCAATTCAGCCTTGCTGGCGCGCAGCCGAAGACGGCGCTTTTATTTGAGCGCAAGCGTTGGGGAGTGCCATCGGGCCGCATTCCCACCACCCACATCCTGAAACCGCCAACAGGAGAGTGGGACGGACACGCAGAGAACGAGCATTTCTCCCTGCAACTGGCGCGCGCGCTCGGCCTCATTGTTCCCAACTCCAGCGTCGTGCGCTTTCAGGATGAGATTGCGATTGTTGTCGAGCGGTACGACCGCGCGCGCGCCGGGGGACGATGGGTGCGCATCCACCAGGAAGATATGTGTCAGGCTCTCGGTCTCCACCCCACGCGCAAATATGAAAGCGATGGCGGCCCGGGTGTGCAAAGGATCGTGGAACTGCTCAGGGAGCAGTCCAGCAGTCCAGAAGAGGATGTTCAATCCTTTCTGGACGCCGTCGCCTTCAACTGGCTCATCGCCGGAACAGACGCTCATGCGAAGAACTACTCTCTGCTTCTGGGCCAGAATGGAGTTGTGCGTCTTGCGCCGCTCTATGATCTGGCAGGTATCCTTCCGTATCCCTCTGTGGACATGAGCAAGGTGAAACTCGCGATGAAGGTTGGCGGGGAGTATCGGCTGCGAAATATCGGCCTGCGGCATTGGCAGAAGCTCGCCACCCAATTGCGTTTAGACGATGCGAACCTTCTCGACCGAATCAGAGCAATGGCTGAGGCGGTGCCCGATCAGGCCGCAGCCATTCAAAAGCAGATTGAGGAAGCAGGGCTGTCGCATGTGACCATCACGCGCGTTTGCAAACGGCTTGCGACGCGGGCGGTGGCCTGTCAAAGGATACTGCAACTCCCCAATTCCAGTGCCAGGCTCCCAGACGAATGAGGAAAGCCACGCCCGTCCGCTACCTAGATTCCGGTCATCTTGAGCATGGCCTCGGGCAGGCGGGTGCCTTCGAGCGACAGCTTTGAGGTGGCATCTTCAATCTCCTGGAGGTCGCCCTCGGTCAACTGTACCTCGACCGCTCCGAGGTTCTCTTCCATGCGCGAGATCTTCGTGGTGCCAGGAATGGGAACGATCCACGGCTTCTGTGCCAACAACCACGCCAAGGCGATCTGTGCTGGCGTCGCACTCTTACGCTGAGCTGCTGCCTGCACGGCATGAACGAGTACCATATTCGCTTTGCGAGCCTCGGGTGAGAAGCGCGGCACATGATTGCGGAAGTCGCTCGGGTCGAACTTGGTGTTCTCGTCGATCTGCCCAGTCAAGAAGCCAGCACCGAGAGGACTGAACGGCACGAAGCCGATTCCAAGCTCTTCAAGAACGGACAACACGTCGTCTTCGGGGCCGCGCCAGAATAACGAGTATTCACTTTGCAGCGCCGTCACCTGCTGCACGGCGTGAGCCCTACGGATTGTTCCAACTCCTGCTTCAGACAATCCGAAGTGCTTGACCTTGCCCTCGCCAATTAGCTCTTTTACCGCACCAGCGACGTCCTCGATTGGCACGTTGGGATCGACGCGGTGCTGGTAGAAGAGGTCGATATGGTCTGTGCGAAGCCGCTTCAGGCAAGCCTCAGCCACTGCCTTTATATGATCAGGACGACTATTTGTTCCCGGGCCGCGTTTACCGGTTTCGGGATCGATGTCGAAGCCAAACTTCGTAGCGATCACAACCTTTTCGCGTATCGGCTGGAGTGCCTCGCCGACCAACTCTTCATTTGCAAACGGTCCATAGGCTTCGGCCGTGTCGAAGAAAGTCACTCCCTTGTCATGGGCAGAGCGGATCAGCCGGATCATCTCGCCTTTGTCGGAGGCCGGTCCGTAGGCCGAGGTCATGCTCATGCAACCGAGTCCTAAGGCCGACACTTCAAGCCCGCTCCTGCCTACTGGTCTTTTCTTCATCATGGTTCATCCTTCCGGTTTAAGTACAAGAGCTATTGGTGTTGAGCGGGATGATTGTTTCCGTTGAGGTCATACCGAGACCTCCCCCATCGTTCGCCAGGGCTCGTCGCAGATTCTCCGCCGACGAATCTGGCTAATTCGTATTGCTATTCATTTTGACCGGCCTTAGTAGATGCGAGAACGTGAGTTGGGCGAGCTTCCACTTGCCGTTTTCCTTGATGTATACCTCAGTCACCATAAAAGGATTGGTGACCTCGTGCACACCCACTACTGCCTGCAAATCAATGTCCTCTAGCAGGATGGCTGTGTCACCAAATAGGCGAGCGTCAACTGCGTAAACTACCGCTTTCTTATACCAGATGCCTCCGCTTTTAATGGTGGCTAGTTCCTGGGTCTTTCCCCATGTCCCCCCCATGTGAGTAAACATGGCTCTGTCATCAAAAAGTGTCTCTAAGGAATCGACCTTCTTGTCTGCCATCCAATCCCATTTCATATTTGAGAGGTTGATGACTTCTTGTTGCTCGGGCGTATGACTGGCGGCAGTCTTGATTGTTGCCGTTGGTGGCTGTGGCGATTGCTGTGCGTGGGACGATTGCACAATCAGTGTTGATAGAAGCAGACCGAACATTACAATTTTCATGGCTCTCCTTCGATTCGTGTGGTTGACCTGTGGAGGAACGAAGTAGCGTGGCTGATCGTTCACGCTACGTGGATACAAGAAAATTTCTGCACTCAGAATTTGGGGCTATCTCTTCGGAGCTGCTTCGACGCCCGAAAGTGCGAGCACCCCGTCCGGTAGTCGTTTCCCTTGAATCTGAATACTGGAGAGCGACACGTTCAGCTCTCTGAGCTCATCCTGGCTGAACGAAACCGAGCTGCCACCCAAATTCTCGATCATGTGCGCTATCTGCGTTGTGCCTGGGATGGGCACGATCCAGGGCTTCTGCGTCAACAGCCAAGCGAGCGCAATCTGGACTGGAACGGCCTGCTTCCGTTCAGCCCACCTTTTCACGAGCGTTACGAGCGCGAGGTTGTGCTTCAGGTTTTCCGGAGAGAATCGAGGTTCCGCCGCGCGAATGTCACCGGGTGCAAAACGAGTGTTTTCATCGATGGCTCCGGTCAGAAATTGCACGCCCAGCGGACTCCACGGCACAAACCCAATGCCCAACTCCTGGCACATCGGGATAACAACTTCTTCCGGTCCGCGCCAGAGCATCGAATACTCGTTCTGTACGGCCGTAACGGGAAGCGCCGCATGGGCGCGGCGAAGAGTATTCGGTCCCATCTCACAAAGGCCCCAGTGCAGAACCTTGCCTTCTGACATCAGATCCCTGACTGCTCCGGCGACATCCTCAATCGGAACTTGCGGGTCAACGCGATGCTGATACAAAAGGTCGATTCGGTCGGTCCGGAGCCGCTTGAGCATTCCCTCCACAGCCCTCTTGATGTGGTCAGGCTTGCTGTTGAGCGCCATTTGGAACTGGCCGGTGTCGGAGTCTATGTTCCAACCAAATTTCGACGTAATCACGACCTTGTTGCGGAACGGCGCTATGCTCTCACCGAGAATCCGTTCGCATTCGAAAGGCCCATAAGCCTCAGCCGTATCGAAAAACGTGACGCCGTGGTCGTAGGCTGCCCGGATGATATCGATCATCTCCGGACGGTACGGTCGTGTCATACTTCCGGCTCATATTCTGGACGCCAAGTCCCACTGTCGAAACTTCGAGCGAACCCAATTTGCGTCGTCCATTTACGTGCGCTTGCACGCTAGGCTCGGCAACGGCGGGGGCTGAAAAGCCGACTGCTACTGTTGCGACTGCAGCAGATCCAGTCATGCCCAGGAAGGAGCGACGGTCGATGCTGCGCTTGATGGCGCTGTCGTCGATGTTGCGCATGTTTTGAGCCTTTCATCGGTTTGAGGACTCAGCAGATGTCTTCAGTATGATTCTGTTTTTTTCACCTTTATACCTGCTGGCAGAAATAAGGACTTAGCAGTACATGAGGATGAAGCTTTATTATCACGAGACACCGGTGCTGTGGCCTGATCATGCCGAAATAAAACAAGACACTCCTCTGCGGTTTTTCGGGTGAAGAAAAAGCATTGAGAGTTTCGCCTCGGTTTACCACTGGGGAGGCACTTCTCTATGCCTGCTTCGTATACCCCATGCCCGTCAGTACGCCACGCATAAAGGCGAAGCTGGTGCTCACGCCAGGCATCGGATCGTCGCCGTGGATTTCATATTCCAGGTCAACGAAGCCTTTGTACT
>JAJZGF010000223.1 GCA_021805025.1 Acidobacteriota bacterium | reverse complement strand
GGTGCGTGTGGAAGAAAGCTGCGATTCTGCGGCGCGCATCCATTGTGGCTGGTTCGTCATACGCAATTCCAGCAAAGCGCAGAAGCTTGAACCAGAAGTGCTCGTTGTTATTCATGAAGGAATGCCCGGCGTCGGGGTACTCCTTCACATCGTGAGGAACGAGCGCGCGTGTGAGGGCGCGCTCCAGATCGAGGGCAACGCCTTTTTCCCAGGGGCTTTTGCGGCCATAGCTTCCAATGACCGGACAGGCTGCGTGAAGGAAGGTGTCCACGTCGGGCGGAAGCTTCCCTCCATAATTGATGCTCGCGGCAGAGAACCCGTGGCCGGACACAAGCATCAGCGCAAATCCGCCCCCCATGCAGAAGCCAATCACGCCAATCTTGCCTGTGCAATGCGGATGGGAGGCAAGCCACGAGCGACAGGCCTCGACATCGTCAAAGACCGGACCCGTGCGCGCGATCAGGTCGCGTGCGACGGAGCGAATGCAGCGCAGCCTTCCGCCCATGTAGTAAAGATCGACCGCGAGGGAGAGGAATCCGGCATTGGCGAGCCAGTCAGCCTGGTTGCGGTGGTCCTTGCTCATTCCGCCAACGTCGTGGAGGATGACGACGCCCGGATGCGGCTTTGGAATGGCTGGCTCCGCGAGATAGCACTGCATCTGCCCACGCGTGGCGGGAATCAGTACATCACTCATCGGTTTCCTCAGATCTTTTCCGGATTGTCGTGCATCCGCGCAAGCGTACAACGAAACGTAACCGATGTCGAGAAGGAACAAAGACCTGTCTGGCGAGATTTTGGCTCTCCCGGCTAGCCGGGAACGGGCTGGGTTAGGATCGCAAAGTATACTTAGTCCTCACGCCACCGTTAAATGGACGATTCTGCCTTTAAATCGATTCTGGATGGATTTGAGAGGACCCGTGTCTTACTTGATGGGTGGCTTGGATTCTGGACTTGGCTAGTTGTGGTTGGTGTCGCATTCGAATTGGTCTTCATCATCTGGGACTTCTCCGAAGATCGACGTGTATGGCTGGATGCAGCGACCCACGCAAGGATTCCGTTTCCGGCCAGACCGAGCCGACTCAAACTGATTTTCGAGATATTGAGCGTCGTTTTTGTGGTGGCTGGAGTAGTTGGTGAGCTTCGAATTGAAGCGAGGCTTGGGACCCTAGAAACATACATCCGACAGACCAATGAGGATCGCGTAGCGCAGCTCCAGAAAGAGGCAGGAGACGCCGCATATTCTGCGACAATCGCCAAGGGCGCAGCAGACGTTGCTGTTCGTGATGAGGCTACTCTGGCATTGCTTGTTTCTGGGCGTCAAATATTCGACACAAAGCCAATCAAGGCGCTTCGCTTGAATAGCAAGCTTGTGTATGTGATGTCGGGAGACACTGAAGAAGCAAAGAGCTTTTGCAAGGCTCTCTCTGCCGATCTGCATCGAATCGCAGGCATGAATACAAAGCCTAGTTGCGGATCATCGTATCCGTATTCAGAAACCGTCGTCTGTGGTTCCAGCCTTCCCGAGTCGGGAGCATTAGCCATGGCCCTAGCCGAGGCAACGCATGTTCCATTTAAAAGCATACCTTGTGATCCAATGTACCCAGATACCGGTCTGAGAGTATTGATCGGGCCGAAGCCACCGTTCGTAATTCCCCCGAACGCCAAAAAAGCACAAGGCAGTAGCCATAAATAGACCGGATATGCCTTCCATGAGTTCTGAGCATAGCTGAAGAGGACCTAATTTCCGTGGACGGTTTCCGGGGGAGGAAGCACCCGGCTCCCTCCGGTGCTGATCTCCTGGCTGGGCCGGCCTTGTGACTTCTCAATCATTTCGCCCACTATGCGGACGCCATGGATTGGGCGCTCGGCGCAATGTATTGAGTAAGGCAACCGCAGATCCCTCGACTACCTGCGCTTCGCTGCGGTCGCTCGGGATGACAGGGTTGTCGAGCTGGGCTGTGTGACCTACTGGGATGGAAGGCACGGACTCGACAGGGGATGGGGGATAGATTAGTTTGACCCTATGACGGGAGTGCAATTGCGGCTGGATGGGAAGGTGGCGCTGATTACGGGCGGCTCACGCGGGATTGGCGCGGAGACGGTGCGGCTGTTCGTCGAGGCGGGTGCGAGGGTGGCTTTCAGCTACCGGCAGGCGCGGGAGCAGGCTCATGCCTTGATGGCGGCGTGCGGCGGGCCTAGCCGCTGTGTGGCGCTGGAGCAGGATCTGAGCACCGCGGCGGAAGGCCGTCTGCTGGTGGGCGCGGCGGTGAAGGCCTTTGGCCGGCTGGACGTGCTGGTGGCCAATCACGGCATCTGGCCTTCAGAGGACGTGCCGATTGAGCTGATGACCGAGGAGCAGTGGCGGCGGACGCTGGGGGTGAATCTGGACTCGGTCTTCGGGCTGGCGCAGGCGGCGGTGACGCAGATGGAACTGCAGGGGCCTCCGCCGACGGAGATTGACGACGCGCGTGGCCATCTTGTTTTGATCAGCTCGACGGCGGGGCAGCGCGGCGAGGCGAACCATGCGGACTATGCCGTGACGAAAGGGGCGCTGATCAGTCTGACGAAGAGCCTGTCGAGCGAGCTGGCGCCGCGGGGGATACGGGTGAACTGTGTGGCTCCGGGATGGGTGGCGACGGAGATGAGCGCTGCGGCGCTGGACGATCCGGAACTGGGGCCGAGGATTGCGGCGGGGATTCCGTTGGGCCGCGTGGCAACTGCGCGGGAGATTGCGTGGCCTGTGCTGTTTCTGTGTACGCCGCTGGCGGGGTTTATCAGCGGCGAGGTGCTGAACGTAAATGGCGGCGCGGTGCTGGCGGGATAAAGGACACGGATGAGGATTGCGCGACGGCGATGGATGAGCAGGGTGGGTGGGATGGCGCTGGCGGCGATGCTGGCGGCGCCGGTGACCACGCAGACGGCCGACGAGGCGGCGGCGAAGAACGCAAAGAAGGCGCACGATGTGCTGTTTGCCATGGTGCAGGCGCTGGGCGGGCCGCTTTGGCTGAACGTGAACAACGAGATGCGGCAGGGACATATTGCGGCGTTCTACCACGGGCAGCCGGATATGGGGACGACGCTCTACTGGGACTTTCACCAGTGGCCGGATCACGACCGGCTGGAGTTCACCAAGCATCGGGATGTGTTGCAGTTTTATCTGGGCCGCGAAGGGTGGGAGGTGACGTATCGCGGCAAGAAGGCGCTGCCCAAGGACCAGGTGGACGAGTTTCTGCGGCGGCGGGACCACTCGATTGAGAGCGCGGTGAAGGTGTGGATGGCCGATCCGAAGACGATTCTGGTGTATGAAGGCCAGCACGTGGTGGAGCGGCATCTTTCGGACCAGGTGACGTTGATTTCAGCGCAGAATGATTCGGTCACGATCCAGACGGACGCGGAGACGCACTTGCCGGTGCGGCGGAGCTTTCAGTGGCGGGACCCGGTGTATAAGGACAAGAACACGGACGCCGAGGAGTACGACGACTATCACGTGATTGACGGGCTGCCGACGCCGTTCAGCATTACCCGCTTCAAGAACGATGAGGTCGAGCGGCAGTACTATACGGACCGGGTGGAGTATAACCGGGACCTGCCGGCGGACTTCTGGGATGCAGACGCGGCGGCGCATCGGATCAAGAAACACTGAGCAGGCACGTATCGGGATAGCCTTCGATATAATCGCTGACGAGCGCGATGCATCAGGCCCGCGTGCGCATTGGAGCCAGAGAATGACGTTCGACATCCAGGAGATCCTGGAGTTTCTTCCTCACCGCTACCCGTTTTTGCTGATCGACAGAGTTGTCGAGTTCGAGCCCGCCAAGCGTCTGGTCGCGATAAAAAACGTCACCATCAACGAGCCGTTTTTCCAGGGGCATTTTCCCGGCTATCCGATTATGCCGGGAGTGCTGGTGATTGAGGCGATGGCGCAGGCCGGGGCCATCATCATGATGAATGAGATTCCGGATCGCGCGAAGAAGCTGGCGGTGTTCACGGGAATCGAGCGGGCCAAGTTTCGCAAGCCGGTAACGCCGGGCGACCAGTTGCGCATCGAGGTGGATGTGCTGGCGTTCAGGAGCCGGATGGGCCGCATGGAGGCCAAAGCGTATGTGGACGGCAAGCTGGCCTGCCAGGCAGTGCTGACCTGCTCGATTGTTTCAAAGGGACGCGAGGCCGCGGGGGCAAGCGACGCGCCGCAGACCGAGGCCGGCGCGTGAGCATCCATCCCAGCGCAATCATCGCCGCGGGCGCGGTGGTGCCGGAATCCTGCACGGTGGGGCCGTTTTGCACGATTGGGCCGGAGGTGGTGCTCGGCGAAGAGTGCCGGCTGATTTCGCATGTGGTGCTGGATGGGCGAACGCGGATCGGCGCGCGCAATGTGATCTATCCGTTTGCGTCGATCGGCGTGGCGCCGCAGGACCTGAAGTACAAGGGCGAGCCCACTGAGACGGTGCTCGGCAACGACAACACGATTCGCGAGAGCGTGACGATCAGCCGGGGGACGGTGGGCGGCGGCGGCGCGACGAGCCTCGGTTCGAACAATCTGCTGATGACCTGTGCGCACATCGGGCATGACAGCCATGTGGGCAGCCACTGCATCCTGGCCAACGCGGCAACGCTGGCGGGGCATGTGACGATCGAGGACTACGCGACCGTGGGTGCTTTCTGCCCGGTACACCAGAACTGCATGGTGGGCACGCACGCGTTTATCGGCGGCGGGACGATAGTGACGCAGGATGTGCTGCCGTTTTCAAAGACCTCGGCACGGCGGGAGAACAAGGCCTTCGGCGTAAACAGCGTGGGGCTGGAGCGGCGGGGATTCAGCCCGGAGCGGATCAGGGCGCTGCAGAAGGCATTTCGGCTGCTGCTGGTGTCAAAGCTGAACACGACGCAGGCTCTCGAAAAGATTTGCGAGCTGGAAGGCGCAGACGTGGCGCTGCTGGCGGCGTTTATTGAGCGCAGTCAGCGCGGGGTCATCAAGTAGCCATGAAGCTTGGCCTGATTGCCGGCAACGGGCGCTTCCCTTTTCTGCTGCTGGATGCGGCGCGGGCGCAGGGGCTGGCTGTGGTGGTTGCGGCGATCAAGGAAGAAACCGACGCGGAGATGGATGCGCGCGCGGCAGGCGATGCGGGCGTGACGGTGCACTGGCTTTCGCTGGGCGAACTGTCACGGCTGATTGAGACCTTTCAGAAAGAAGGCGTGACGCGGGCGGTGATGGCCGGGCAGGTGAAGCACAAGCAAATCTTCAGCAGCATCCGGCCGGACTGGCGGCTG
>JAJZGF010000222.1 GCA_021805025.1 Acidobacteriota bacterium | reverse complement strand
CATGAAGGACGAGAAAGCAGGCAGAACCATCGTATGATGGAAATCGCAAATGAACGCGGAACACAACGCGTGTGCACCCTCAGCCGCCGTTGAGCATTGGGGCCAGATCGACTGGAAACGATGCGAATGGCAGGTAGCTCGGCTGCAGGCGCGTATCGTCAAGGCATCCCAGATGGGCCGTTGGGGCAAGGTCAAAGTCTTGCAACGGTTGCTCATCTGCTCGTTCAGCGGGAAGGCCCTGGCCGTGAAACGAGTGCCAGAAAACAAGGGCAAGCGAACCTCGGGCGTGGAGCGTGTACTTTGGTCCACCCCGCAATCCAAACTCAAAGCGATCGCATCGCTACAGCGCCGGGGATATCGTCCGCTGCCGTTACGGCGGGTGTAAATCCCGAAATCCAACGGCAAGTTTAGGCCGCTCTCGATTCCTGTGATGAAGGACAGAGCCATGCATGCGTTATATTTGATGGCGCTGGAACCAATCGCCGAAACTTGGGCGGACCCCAATTCTTATGGCTTCCGGAAAGGCCGCTCTACCGCAGACGCCATCGAACAGTGCTTCAAATTCCTTTCGAAAAGCGATGCGCCAGAGTGGATTCTTGAAGGAGACATCAAAGGCTGTTTCGACCACATCAGTCATCGATGGCTGCTTACCCATGTACCTATGGACAACGTCATCCTTGAGCAGTGGTTGCGATGCGGATTCCTCGAAAACTCGAAAAGGTTTGCCACCGAGGATGGTACCCCGCAAGGGGGAATCATCTCTCCGACGCTGGCGAACCTGACCTTGGATGGTCTGCAGTCCCTCCTGAAGACGGCATTTCCGTCACGTAAGGAAAAGAGAAAATAAATTTATTCTAAGGTGCATCTGGTGCGCTACGCCGATGATTTCATCATCACCGGCCGTAGCCAATCTCAGTTGGTCAACGAAGTTCTACCACTGGTGGAAAGGTTCCTGCGCGAGCGGGGTCTGGAACTCTCGGCGGAAAAAACTCATGTGACACACATCCAGAAAGGGTTTGATTTTCTCGGCCAGAACATACGCAAGTATGGGAGGAAATTGTTGATCACCCCTGCCCAGAAGAACGTTCAGGTGGCTCTGACAAAACTCCGGGAAATCATCGAGAAGAATAAATTGGCGACACAGGAAAATCTGATTGTCCAGCTCAATCCCGTCATACGGGGATGGGCCAACTATCATCGGCACTGTGTTGCTAAACGCGCGTTCGCGCGCATGGACTTTGAGATATGGCGCAAGCTGTGGTGGTGGAGCTATCGCAGACATCCGCACAAGAACGCCGCATGGGTGAAGAATCGTTACTATCACACCATCGGCGAACGGACGTGGAGATTTGCGGCACGCACCACAACACAGAATCCCTTGGGGCAGTCTTCATGGAAGCAACTGCTCTATGCGGGAATACACCCATACAACGACACCGAAAGATCAAAGGGGAGGCCAAATCCCTTCGATCTCCGATGGCGTTCGTATTTCGCGCAAAGGGGAAAAGGTTCGACGGTACGGCAAACTGTCGCGGATGACCGGCTCTCCACTCCAGAGGGCTTACACATGGCTTGAGCCGGATGAAGGGAAACTTTCATGTCCGGTTCTTGCGTCAGCAATGACGCTCTCTTACCCGGCTTCCACGGGCTCAGCGCCCAGGCGCAGACGGTGTTTGAGCAGCAGCCGCTCTCCGGCCATGTCTTCGTCTTCCGTGGCCGCCGCGGTGACATTGTGAAGGTGCTCTGGTTTGACGGCGACAGCCTGTGTCTGTTGGCCAGAGGGCCTGGGGAAGCGTCTGGCCCGCATCCGTAAGGAACGCGGATTTACCTAGGTGCAACTTGCCGAGCAGCTTGGCATCATTCAGTCGCTCGTCTCCGACTATGAGACTGACCGCCTCAAGCTATCCGCCGAGATGGCCGTGCGTTTAGCCTTGGCTATGGGCGTTACAACCAATGAGTTGCTAGACACATGCGTCAAGAAGGCTTCGGGGAAGGCACCCAGCCGCAAGGTGCTGCGCCGTCTGGAACAGATCGAGAGCCTGCCGCGACCCAAGAAGGAAGCTCTCATCATGACCATGCAGCGCCGCCAGCTAGACCAGATCACGCCAACCATTGATCGCGTTCGCTCCACAGCGCACGATAGAGAAGAGAGATTACCCGATGCCAGCCATCGCAGCCAACCCGAAGAAAGAAGCCCACGAACTCATCAAGCGCATCTCCGTCTCGCAGGCCTCCGCCGTCGTCACCCTGATTACATCCATGCTCGATCCGGTGGACCGCGCCCTCGCCAACGCACCCTATGACGATGAACCCGTCAGCGAAGAAGAGGCCCGCGACATCGCCGAGTCCCGCGCCTCCTACGCCCGCTGAGAGGCCGTCTCCAACGACGAGGCCCTGGCCGAGTTCGGACTCACCGCCGGAGATTTCGAGCGCATGGGCCGCACTCCGCTCGAACCCGAACCGCGCCACCCCGAACAGTGAGCATGTACCCCAAGAAGATCGCCTGGCGCGACCAGGCCAAGGCCCAGCTCCGCGTCGGCGACTAACGCCTCCGCTTCCATGACTACGGACACACCCTCTACGTCACCGCCGTCCGCCACCGCCGCGAAGCCTACCGCTAACCTCGAACACCCACCGAACCAACCTCGATCACATGCCGGACAACGTCCGGCCTCGTTCGTCTCCCGTTCGATCGGGAGGGCCGCTTCGGGCCGCTCGTAAGCCGTCAGGCTTAGGGATGGTGTCTCCCTCACCGCGCCGCCGCTGGCCCCGCCCATGCCGCCCGATGGCCCCGTCGTCGCACTCCGGTTCTTTCAAGAACAGAGGCGCAGACATGCTCCTCATGACCAGCACACACCCGCAGCGCAGGCGGCAGTCAAGGCCGCGCGTCCTTCGCGCGCCGCGCAGCGGTCGAAGAGCCTTGACGGACGCTGAAGCGGAGGGTACTCCCGCCACAGATGACTGATGCCGTGTTTTCAACACGTTCACGCACAGCAACCGCCACGTTTATACCGAACCTCCATCGCAGAGTGCTTTTTCTCTTAATCGCTGATTCCACACGCGTTCACCCTCAGCAACCTGTAAACACCAGCGTTTTCGCGGTTCCCGGCTGTAGACCGCTCATTCCAGAAGCGTTCCCGCAGAGTTACCGGAAGTTGCTTTTGCAGCAACCCGCCGGGGGTGACGTGTCACCCCTATTCCGATGCGAAGCAGCGTCGCTTTTCTCCGGGGCGGCACAGAGTCCAGAGGATGACGACATACGCAGCAAGGCCCCCCCCCGGACAGGCATTAGTGGCCTCTCGGCTCTGACAGCCCTATGAGCATCATGATCGTGACGAAATTGACTAGTGGGAACAGAAGTGCCCAAGCCCAACGCCCGGAACTTCGGACAGCAGCAACCAACGCAAGCACGATTGCCACTACCCAGACCACCACCCAAGAGCTAAAGTTCAGGTCCAGCCCCTTCGGAAAACCAGGGACGTGATGCAACGCGAGCAGCACCCAGAACGCTAAGGAACAGGTGAGGCTCGCGTACCCGAAGATGCTTTGCTTCGTTCTCAAAAGTTTGTCCCGAGCTGGTTGTTGATGACCTGCTTTGTATGATCGATAAGTCCGCCGGTGTAAGGATTGGACTCGCCCAGGTGTAGTGTTCCTGAACTGGGTGAGGACGATTTAAACATGAAGACCTGATTGTCTATAAGCACCCATGGTTCATGAACGGTGAAGTGGCCCGAGCCAGCTCCTGTACCTGCGGCACCTGCGCTTCTGTAATCGGCTGCTCGATAGTCTTTCGTCGATCGATGGAAGGGATCGAAGTTGTCGCCGAAATAGTGAGTAAACCCGGCCTTGCCGAGCGCACTTTCAGTTTGATCTGGAGTGCCGTTGAAGCTAAACGTCCCTCCCGCATTCACGCCAGACTTCATGTCGCTGTAGGTGAAGTTGAACGTGAAGCCCGATAGCGCGCCACTTCCGTTGATCGTTGTGGCGTTCGTTCCATTTACGAACGTCCCGGCCACATTTGAGCTTCCATTTCCAGAGAAGGTTACTCCTGAGCCGCTGACGTTCGCCGTATAGCTGTTCCCACTTTGATCGGAGAGATTGCCCTTGGCATCACTGCTGATGAGGGTTTCCTGATAATTGCCCTTTGCATCTTGGTAATAGGTGTTGCCGCCTTGACAAGTCGTTCCATTATTTTGCGAACATCCGAGACTGAAGTCCAAGCCGGTCGGATCGGTATATCTGAGCGGATTGTTCCGAGCGTATGCGTACTTGTTCCACGTCTGAGGGTCTTCTTCATGGCCACTGCTTAGGATCGGATCGGGCGACATCCACCTTCCCATACTGCTTGCGTAGTACCTGGCCCCGAAGTAGTCGAGCCCTGATTCGGCGTCTCTTTCTTTGCCGGTGAAGTGGTGTTCGGTAGCATCATCTGCCGTAGATAGAGGGGTTGGGGTTAGAAGAAGGTCATCGCCGAAAGGTAGAGACTGAATCATTTCCTCTACCTGTCCATCAACGTTTGTCTGCACGCGCCGGGTGCCGAGTGGGTCTGCCAGATGGAAATGCAGGCCCTTGCCGTCATATGTTGCATCCAGATGCGAACCCGCCCATACGTTGGAGTGGACCCAGACCCACTGGCCACTCTGTGCGCCCAGCTCTGTTACCTGGTTTCCCTCTTTGTCCAGCAGATACACCGTGCCAGGGGTGAAGGCGTTTGAACTGAAGTTACAGCTCAACGCATTTACCGATCCCTTCGCTACCCGCCGCCCATCTGCATCGTAGAGGTAGCCCGTAAAGCTGCTGGAGCCGCTTTCGACGGCACACAGCCGCCCGGCACCGTCGTAGGCGTACTGGTTGTAACTCGCGATGACATTCGGTGAGCCTTGCATAATCAGGGTTCCGATGACATTTCCACTCGGATCATACTTGAAGCCACCCGCTGTGGAGTAGGAGCTCGGATATCCTTGGGAAACCGACGTTATCTGATTATTCGCGTTCACGGTCTCGGTCGGAGCCATGCTGGTACTGCATCCAGCGCTTTGGAACGCCTGAAGAAGCCTGTTCCCAAACCTATCGTAACCCCAGCAACCATTTTGCCACCTAGTACTCCAGTTGTAGATATGGTTGATGATCTGCCAGAACGAGAGGGCTGTGAAGATGGACCTCGGCGAACTCATCTATGGCGAGACAACCTCGTGGTTGGAAGCGCGAACTCCAGCGGTCGCATGACTGCATCGCAGACCTTTTTGTTCGTTCCGAGGCACGGGAGCGCAGTTATACCTATTTGCAAGGGTTAC
>JAJZGF010000053.1 GCA_021805025.1 Acidobacteriota bacterium | reverse complement strand
ACCGCGTTGAAGACTTCATGCAAATCCACCGTGCGCGGTTTGGTGCGCTTGCGAACGCCCTCCAGGATTGGACGAATCGATTCGAACTGCTCCCGGCTCACATCGCTTGGATACGGCTTTCTTGGCTTCATCCTCCTCGATTACCGCACCGGAAATGCGGACGCATATGGCTCTCCGGATACCCTCGCCGCAACAGGACCATGGATCGTAAACAGGCTCTTAGGAGATTCTGAGACGTCTTTATTGCATCTTTATGGGGTTTCCAACTATGTTGGGGAATGGAACCCCACATACACATCCGTCACAGCTGTAAATTCCCAAAGAAAACCTAATCAGTTGTGTATTCATACGCGCCTGCGTTGATGCGGCATTCCTACTTTTCTTGTTGAAGGCGCGAAATCGGGAAACTACCCACATTCTCTGGAGGATAAGGCGCATGCTACATCGTCAGGCTAGAAGTGTCTTTACTGGATTGTTGTTGGTGTTCGTAGCTGCTTTAGTGATGCCATTGGCAAGCTTTGGCCAGACTTTCCGCGGCGGAATCAACGGTACAGTGACCGATCAATCGGGAGCGGTGGTGCCGGGCGCCATAGTCGAACTGGTCAATACGGGCACTTCTGCGACTGCCAAGGCGGTGACGTCGAGTGCGGGCGAGTTCAGCTTTTCTGATTTGCCGGTAGGCGATTACATCATCAACGTCACGGCGGAAGGCTTCAAAGCCACTAGGGTGCAGAAGATTCCTGTTTCCGCCGGAACCATTTACACGCTGCCTGTGAAGCTGAGCATCGCATCGACAGGTGAGACGGTGGAAGTCTCCGCGGACTCGCTTGCGCTGGATACAACGACGACCGTGGAAACGACCGATATTCCCAGTGAAACGGTGCAGAATACGCCGATGAACGGGCGGGATTTCACACAGCTGATCGCGGTGACACCGGGCTATGCAGGCTACTCGGGCGGCGGATACGGTTCCGTTAACGGCTCGCGGCCGGACATGGTGAACTGGCAGATTGAGGGTGCGGACAACAACGACGTGTGGTGGAATATTCCAGCGGTCAACCAGGGCGGTGTGTCGGGCATCGCCGGCATCACACTGCCGCTGGATGCGATCGATCAGATGTCCGTTGTAACTCAGTCGGGCGCGGACACGGGGCGCAATCCGGGCGCAACCGTGAACCTGTCGATCAAGTCAGGCACGAATCAACTGCACGGCACGCTTTACTACTACAACCGCAATGAGGCGCTGGCTGCGCAGTCTCAGCTTTCGTCGACGAAGCCGGAGCTGCGGAATCAACAATTCGGCTACTCGGCTGGCGGGCCAATTCTGAAAGACAAGCTCTTCTTCTTCACCACGTATGAAGGACAGCGCTTTACCATCGGCGTGAATGCTCCGTCGACTGAACCCTCGACTGCCTACCAGACTGCCGCGACGAGCGTGCTCTCGGCCTATGGCGTGCCGGTAAGCCAAACGGCGTTGAACCTGCTGAACGGCAATGGAAGCACGCCGGGACTGTGGCCCTCAGTGGCGCTGACCGGGCCGGCGACAGCCTTCAACTACACCAACCCTGCGAATGAGCATGGCTTCAGCCACAACGGGCTGGTGAAGCTTGACTACAATCTCAATGCGAACAACAAGATATCTTTCAAGTGGTACGTGGGCCAGGGGAACCAGATTGCGCCTACGGTCTCGTATCTTTCGCCGTACTACGAAGTGGCCCCGATCCATGTGCAGAACTATTCACTGACCTATAACACGGTGCTCTCGTCGCGAATGACGAACCAGGTGTTCATGGGAGTGAACTACTTCAATCAGGCATTCTCCGATCAGTCGAAATCCTTTGCTCCGATCGCACTAGGCTTGAACACGGGAGCGACGAGTGTGGCGCTGTCGGGCGCGCCGCGCATCGAGATTGCGTCGCCTAGCTCGAGCAGTGGACTTGGAGCTTCGTCGAATGGCTTTGACACCGTAGGCGGGATACCTAACTCGGGGCGCAATGATATTACCGGGCACCTGGATGAAGCTTTGTCCTGGACTGTGGGCAAGCACGAGTTCCGGTTCGGCGGCGAGTTTCGTCAAGCGCAGGTGGATGACTTCTACCAGGCCGGACAGCGCGGCACTTTTCTGTTTGATGGTACGCAGGGGCCGTGGACGGGCAACGCGGGCACGGCTTGCGATGGGCTGACGACAACAGCGCCGGGTGCGGTGCCGCTGGCCTCGAATCTGACCTCGGACCCGCACTTCTTCCAGCTAGCAGACTTCCTGGCAGGCTGCTTCGATACGGGCGGCACGAACATTGTGCAGGGCAACCCGAAGCGGCAGGTATTTGTTAACAGCTGGGCCCTGTTCGCACAGGATGCCTTCCAGATCACGCCGAGTTTGAACATCAACTATGGATTGCGCTATGAGTACGTGGGCCCCATGCATGACGGCACGAACGATC
This sequence comes from Acidobacteriota bacterium, assembly GCA_021805025.1. GTDB lineage: Bacteria > Acidobacteriota > Terriglobia > Terriglobales > Acidobacteriaceae > Telmatobacter. The sequence continues at coordinate 19,427 of JAJZGF010000053.1, read as the reverse complement.
TGACGACCTTTCTGCCGGGCGCGCCGAATGGAATTGCCACGGCCGGCGTGGATATTGGAACCCTTTATCCGCAGTATTACGGCGGATATGGGCCACGAGTTGGCTTCAACTGGCAGCCTGCAGGCGCAAGCAAGATTGTTGTGCGCGGCGGATTCGGATTGGGGTTCGACAGCCCAAACATTGTGAACTATCTGAACTCGCGTTTCAGCAGTAACGGCGGGGCGTTTGGCGTCCAGGACAACCCGTCTGGCGCGAGCCCGGTGGTGGATACGGGCGCGACAGTGGGAGTGATTCCTTCCGGCGCAGCGCAGGGCGCACTGATTTTCCCGAATGCGGCCAATGCAACAAACCCATGCATTGCGAACCCGAGTGTGGTGCAGACAGGCTGCTCGACGGCGAATCTTTTCTCCGTAAGCCAGAATCTGCGGCCAGGCTACATGTACAACTACAACTTCAACGTGGAAAAGAGCCTGGGCGGCGGCATCATTGCGGAACTGGGCTATGTGGGCAGCGAGGGACGCAGGCTGCGCGCATTGCTGGACATCAACCAGGCAGGGCTGGGAAGCAGCGGAGCGAACTCGACGCGGCCTTTTTATTCGCTGTATCCGAACTACGGAGTCATCAACCAGATCCAGGGGATTGGAACCTCAAACTATAACTCGCTGCAGGCTTCGCTCAGAATGTCGAGTTGGCACGGGCTGACCTCGCAGTTCGCCTACACGTGGGGACACGCGCTGGATGAGATCAGCGAGATATATCTGTTCAACCCGCAGAACAGCCTCTGCTTCAAGTGCGAGTATGGAAACAGCGACTTTGACGTGCGGAACACCTTTACAAGTTATGTGTCTTACATGGCGCCATCGTTCCACGGACCTAAGGTCCTTACGCAGGGCTGGCAGTTCAACGGCCTGATGAACTTCCACGGTGGTCAGCCGTTCACGGTGTACTCCAGCAACGTGGGTGGCAGCGGCAACGGCGAATTTGCGGAGCGCGCGAATGTGAATCCCGGCGTGAGTCCGTACGTGGGGGTGTCCCATAGCGTGCAAGGGAGCAGCACGAGCGGCTACTTTGTGAACTGGCTGAACCCGAATGCCTTCACTCCGTCGTTGAACGGGCAATATGGCAACAGCCAGAGAAATTCTTTGCACGGACCGGGCTTCTCAGATGTGGATTTTTCGGTCTTCAAGAACACGAAGATCTCCGAGCGGATCAACACGCAGTTCCGTGTTGAGATGTTCAACGTATTCAATCGGTTGAACCTGGCGTCGCCGGGTGGCGGTTATTGCACGGACTCAAGCTCATGCGCGATTACGACGACGATCGGAAACGCGTATGGTGCGCCGGGCATTGGAGCAGGCGAACCGTTTAACACGCAGCTGGCAATGAAGATCATCTTCTAAGCCGGGATCGTGCAGCTTGGAGAAACCGGCCGCAGACGAGCGCGGCCGCCATTTTCTTCGTGTCTCAGGCGGGATCTGTGATCGCCTTGCTTCCCGACGTTTGGTCTTGTCTGGCTGCGGAGGCAGGCCCTATACTCCCGTAGCATGAAAACACAACTGCTCCAGACAACAGTGAAGGCGCTGGGAGTCGCATTGGTCTTTGCGGCGACTCTCGGATGGAGTCAACCCCCTGCCCAAAGCCAGGACAACGGCGTGAAGCACGACATGAAGGCAGCCGGGCACGATACGAAGGCGGCTGCGAAAGATACGGGCCACGCTGTGAAGAAGGACACCTTGAAGGCCACGCACGCGACCGAAAAGGCGTCAGACAAGGCCGCGCACGCCACTGCGAAAGACACTAGGAAGGTGGCCCACGCGACGGACAAGGACACCCAAAAAGCGGCGCACGCAACGGCCAAAGACACGAAGAAGGCATGGGACAAGACCAAGAGCACGACCGAGGGAGCGTTCCACGGGGCCAAGGAAGGCGCGGATAAGTAGACGAACTGATTCCGCGGCAGGCTCGATGCGCGGGAAGCGCGCTTGAAATCCGGTGAAAGTGCGCAGATTCCGTGCTATGCTTCGGCAATGGCTACGGCTTCCCCTCGGGCCATCTCGACAACTCCGCGGCACGCGGCGGTGGTGCGCATTACGCACTGGCTGACGGTGCTTGCCTTTCTGGCGCTCCTGATTACGGGCGCGGAGATTTTAATTTCTCATCCGCGGTTCTACTGGGGGGAGAGCGGCAATGCGAATATGCGTCCGCTGTTCTCGCTGCCGCTTCCGACCTCGCGCCCGTGGGTGAACAACGGCTTTGGCACGGCGATGCCGGATGGAAACGGCTGGGGCCGGTACCTGCACTTTGAAGCGGCGTGGGTGGTGGCGCTGACGGGCCTGGTGTATGTGCTGTGGGGCGTCTGGCGCGGGCACTTCAAAAACAACCTGACGCCGGAGCGCGGCGAGCGCTCGGCGGGCGCGTTGTGGCGGGTGATCACAAAGTCTCTGCGCGGCGGACGCGCAGCAGACGATGAGGCGCACAGCTATAACGCGCTGCAGAGGGCCACGTATCTGGTTGTGATTTTCGTGCTGTTCCCGATGGTGATCTGGACGGGGCTGGCGATGTCGCCCTCGTTTACGTCGGCGGTCCCTGCGGCGGCGAGCCTGCTGGGGGGACGACAGAGCGCGCGGACGCTGCACTTTGTGATTACGCTGCTGCTGGTCGGGTTCTTTGGTGTGCACGTGGCGATGATTGCGCTGGCGGGCTTCTGGAAACGAACGCGGGCAATGATTACGGGCCGCGCGAGGACAGCGAAGGAGGACGCATGAGCGGACTTTCCCGAAGGAAGCTGATTACAGGCGGGCTGGCAGCGACGGCTGGAATAACCGGCCTGGCTGTGGCGGACCGGCTGGCGAAGGCCTATGGGCTTGTGCCGCCGGACGCGGGCGGCATCTTCGGGCCCGGCGAGACGCTGACGTACGCGGCGCAGAGCCTGCTCACGGCGCACAGGCCGGCGCGAGAGTTTCCGCGGAGCATGATTTCGAAGGATCCGTTTGCGGTGCCGATTGCGCCGCCGACTGAAGCGTTCAAGAAGTCGCAGGCGCTGGGGTTCAATGACTGGCGGCTGACGGTGGATGGAATGGTGGAGCGGCCAACGGCGTTTTCGCTGGCGGATTTGCAGAGCCTGCCGGTGCGGAACCAGATCACGGAGGTGGCGTGCGAAGAGGGCTGGTCGTACGTTGCGGAGTGGATTGGGACGCCGCTGAGCGGCGTGCTGCGCGAGGTAGGCGTGCTGCCGCAGGCGCGATATGTGGCGTACTTCAGCGTGGAGCCGGATCAGTGGGACAGTCTCGACATGGGTGAGGCACTGCATCCGCAGACCTATTTGACGATGGGGATGAATGGCGGCGAGTTACCGGTGGCGTTTGGCGGGCCGCTGCGGATGCGCGTGCCGATGCAACTGGGATATAAGAACCTGAAGTTCCTGCACCACATCACGGTGACGGATTCCATGAAGAGGTTTGGCAAGGGATTGGGTTCGGCCTCGCCGGAGGGTGGGTACGCGTGGTTTGCGGGTATCTGAAGCGGAAGCGACTTGTGACAGAGAAAAAACCCCACCGGCGGTGGGGTTTCTTGTTGCGGGTGAGGTTTCAGGAATCTCGCTTTACGAGAGGTGGGTGTGCGGGTGCGCGGCGAGCCGGCCGGGGAGCGGGGCGGGCGTGAGGCCAGCGGTGGAGCCGCTCATGACGTCAGAGAATGACTTGCGGAAGGCGAGCATCTCGTCGGGCAGGCCGACGGTGATGCGGAGAGAGTTGGGCCAGGCGGGCCAGATGCGGCCGACGAACATCTCTTTGGCGGCTAGGGCGGCCTGGACCTCTTTGCCGGGGCGGCCCACATCGAGCATGAAGCAGTTGCTGACCGAAGGCGTGGTGGAGTAGCCCTTTGACTTGAGCCATGCCATGGTTTCGGCGCGCGTGTCGCCGATGATTTTCTTGCGGGATGGGACCAGATCCGCGTCGAGGAGGCTGGCCTTGGCGGCGGCGACGGCAGTGATGGGCAGCGAGTTCTGGCCGCCGAAGGAGGCGATCTTTTCGAGCAGGTCAGGACGGCCGATGGCGAAGCCCATGCGGATGCCGGCCATGCCGTAAATCTTGGAGAAGGTGCGGAGGACGATGACGTTCTTCCCCTCCTTGACGAAGTGAAGGGAGCTGGGCTCGTCGCAGAAGTGGATGTAGGCCTCGTCGATGAGGATGACGGTGTCTTTAGGCGCGTTGTTGACCGCGTACTCGATCTGCTCGTGGGGCGTGACGGTGCCGGTGGGGTTGTTGGGGTTGCAGATGTAGAGGACGCCGGGAGTGGGCGAGGCGGCGAGCATGGCCTTAATGTCGTGAGCGCAGGCACCGTGGGGATCGGCGAGAGGCACTTTGAGGATGGGCGCGCCGGAGACCTGCGCGGCCCACATGGGAGCTTCATAGCCGGGGTCGGCGGTGACGAGGGGCTTGTCTTTGCTGGTGAAGGCGAGGATGGTGTAGTGGAGCGGCTCACTGGAGCCGGCGAATGGAATCACGGACGCGGGATCGAGGCCTTGCTGTTTGGCGAAGATCTCGGCGGGGACATCCTCGAGGGGGAAGAGATAGCGGCCCCCGCGGGGAATGATGGTGTCCATGGCTTGACGCGCGGCGTCGCAGGGACCCATCGGGTTCTCGTTGGCGTCGATGTGGATGCCGATATTGGGGTCAGCGAACTTGGGGATGGCGGCCAGAGCGAGATGGGCCTCGGTGAGAAACGGAGCGGAGGCGAGCGCGGAGGCGCCGGCGGCGAAGCGGAAGAAGGTTCGGCGTGAGAGACCGGTGGGGGCAACGGCATCAACAGACTTCTGCATGGGTGCTCCTTGGGATGGGATGATATGGGCGCGGAGGGGTGCTGCCAGAACTGAAAGGTAAGAAGGAGTGAGGATTTTCCTGAGTTTCAGGAAGAAAAATGCGTCCCATGACCCAAGGTATCGCCGGGCCAAGGCGAATACAAGGGGGAAATGCATAAGGATTCATAAAGAAATGTTGGGAGTGGAACTGGAACGGGATGCATGGAATGGTCAGTGGCGGCAAAGGGAGAAGATGGACTTACATGCGGACGAGGGCGGGGGGATGTCGTGGATACGAGGAATGTGCTACACTTTGCCGGGTAAACGCTTTCCCGCAAAAGCGGGCAATATCTGCAGCCTCGCCCGAGGCGCTTTTATGGCGGCGAGCAGCGAGACGCATTTTCGTGAAGGCACTGTATTGATGCTTGACAACCTATGCAGTAAACCCATTTACTTAGTGCGTGCGTTCGCTGAAACGAGTGAACGTAATTGATATTCCCAGGTGAGACGATGCTCGAATTTGCCCCGCTTTCGATTGCTGGCGTGTTTGGAATGATGCCAGCCCAACTGGCGCTGAGTGCCGCGCCTCTGGCGCGACTGAAGCCGCTTGATATCGCAGTCATCGCCATCTATTTCGCGATGGTGGTGTGGATTGGCTTTTACCTGAAGGGCCAGTCGAACACGAGCGAAGAGTTTTTCATGGCTGGCCGCGAGATGACAGCGTGGATTGCGGGCCTGAGTTTTGTTTCCGCCAACATGGGCTCGCTGGAACTGATGGGATGGGCCGGCTCAGCCTATCAATATGGGATATTGGCGACGCACTGGTACTGGGTGGGCGCGATCCCGGCGATGCTATTCCTGGGCCTGGTGATGATGCCGTTTTACTACGTCTCGAAGACGCACTCGGTGCCTGGTTATCTCAAGCTACGTTTCGGTGAACATGCGCGGATCCTGGCGGCGATCTCTTTTGCCACCGAGATGATTTTGATGAGCGGCGTAAACATGTTCGCGATGGCCGTGGTGATGAAGGTGGTGCTGGGCTGGGACATCACGTTCAGCATTCTTGTTTCGTCGGTTGCGGTGGCCCTGTATGTGGGTCTGGGCGGGCTTCGGTCGGCGATCTTCAACGAAGTTCTGCAGTTTGTGCTGATCTGGGGAGGTGCGCTGCTGGTGCCGATTCTGGGCATGATGCAGGCCGGCGGATGGTCGGGTTTGAAGAGCAAGATCATTGCAAACATGCATACGGACACCTACTTCCATCTGTGGCGGGACACTGGTCATTTTTCGGCGAATCCGATGGGCGTGCACTGGACTGGGATCGTGTTTGGCCTGGGCTTTGTCATCAGCTTCGGCTATTGGACCACGGACTTTCTGGTCGTGCAGCGCGTGCTTGCAGCGCATAACCTGCGTGCAGCACGGATGGCGCCAATCATCGGCTCATTCTTCAAGATGGCTGTTCCGTTCATTGTGATTCTGCCGGGGCTGCTCGGGCTTGTGCTGTTGCAGAATTCCGACGGCAGCCGTCGCGTACTGGTGGGCGAGGATGTGGTGAAGGCCTGCAGCGTAAATGCGACATCGAGCGGTGTGGAGGATGCGGCGGCTTGTTCGGCAGAGATGTCGAAGACGAGGCTTTCGCCTGCCTATCAACAGAAGGTATTGAGCGATGCTCCTGGCTCGGAACTGCATAGCTATAACGAAGCGCTGCCGCTGATGCTGGTGCGCTACTGTGGTCCGGGGCTGCTGGGGCTGGGCATCACCGCGCTGATCGCCGGATTCATGAGTGGCATGGCGGGGAACGTGAGCGCTTTCTCCACGGTGTGGACCTACGACATTTACAAGCCGCTGATCAAGAAAACCGGTTCGGACAGCCATTACGTGATGGTGGGGCGTCTGTCCATCATGGTGGGCGTGACCGTTTCGATTGGCGCGGCCTATCTGGTGATGCATGCGCACGGGATCATGGACTATGTGCAGGCGCTGTTCAGCTTCTTTATTGCTCCGCTGCTGGGGGCCATTCTAATGGGCATGTTCTGGAAGCGTGCGACTGCGCCGGCGGGCTTTCTGGGACTCTTGGGCGGGATCGTGACGTCGGTGAGCCTGTTTGTGTGGGTCAAGCTGAATCCGTCGGAGCTGGCCACGGTGGCGCTTTCTCCGGATGCCAAGCCGATGGCCGAAAACTTGTATCGCGCGCTGTGGGCGTTTCTAACCAGCGTCATAATCATCTACGTGGTCAGCTTGTTTACCAAGGCCAGGCCCGTTTCGGAACTCGAAGGCTTGGTTTATGGCGCGACAAAGCTGCCTACGGAAGAGCCCGTGCCGTTCTACAAGAACGAATACATTTGGGCTGTACTGGTGGTGGTGATCTTTGCGGTTTTGAATATTCTGTTCTGGTAGCGGACGGCGGGTAAGGCACGTGTGGTTGGCCTTTGTGCGCAACAAAGAAAGGAAATGAAACGGTATGCATGGTTCTCGCATTCCAATCTGGTTTTTCATTGGTGTGCTGCTGACGGTTTACGGAGTGCTGATTCTGGGATACGGCATCTACGAGACGGTTTCGGGCAACTACCCGCCGCAGGTCCAGATGACGGATTTGCATACTCCGGTGTGGTGGGGCGGACTGCTGGCGGTGATTGGGCTTTTCTACCTGGTGAAATTCAGGCCGGGCCGGAGCACGAAGTAAGGCGCGAAGCGGCCCGATATGCAGGTCCCCAGCGTTTTTTTAATGCACGTGCCGAGCCGTCATGGCGCGCAGTGTAGTCAAAACCGATTCTTGTGGCCGGCGACCGGGAGCAATGACGGAATCTCCGGCGGGCACAGGGTGCAGTCGCCGTGGCAGCGGCAAAGCTTGAAGGAGCAAAAACAATGGCAGCGCAACGAAAGATGACGTTTGGCGTGGTGGTGGGCAATCGCGGTTTTTTCCCAGACCATTTGGCCAAGAGTGGCCGTGAAGAAATTATCTCCGTGCTGGAAGCGGCGGGCGCCCGCGCGGTGGTGTTAAGCCCCGAGGAATCAAAGTATGGCGCGGTGGAAACGTATGCAGAGTCGCAGCGCTGCGCCGAGCTCTTCAAACAACATGCTGAAGAGATTGACGGCATTATCGTAACTCTGCCGAACTTTGGCGAGGAGCGCGGCATTGTGGATGCCATTCGACTCTCCGGGCTCAAGGTGCCGGTGCTGGTGCAGGCGACGCCGGACCGCTCAGATGCAATGACGATTGCCACGCGCCGCGACAGTTTCTGCGGCAAGATGAGCGCGTGCAACAACATGATGCAGTACGGAATCAACTACTCACTGACGACGCTCCACACGGAGAGTCTGACTTCGGCTGAGTTCAAGGCTGACCTCGAATGGTTCTCCGCAGTCTGCCGAATTGTGAAGGGATTGAAGAATCTGCGCATTGGGGCGATTGGCGCGCGGCCGACGGCCTTTAACACGGTCCGCTACTCGGAGCGCATTTTTGAGACCAGCGGCATCACGATTGAGACGATTGATCTCTCTGAGATATTCGGGCGCATCGGCCGCATGAAAGATAACGATGACGCGGCGCAGGCCAAGCTGGCGTCGATCAAGAAGTATGTAACGACAGCAGGGATTCCTGAAGAGGCGCTGCTCAAGATGGCGAAGCTGGGCGCGGTCATCGACGGCTGGATGAAACAAACCCACGTGACGGTGAGCGCAGTGCAGTGCTGGACCTCAATGGAAGAGTATTTTGGCGTGGTGCCCTGCACCATCATGAGCATGATGAGTAACGAGCTAATTCCATCTGCCTGTGAGGTGGATGTGCCGGGCACCCTGAGCATGTACATGCTGGCGCTGGCCTCCGGCACGCCGTCGGCCCTGCTGGACTGGAACAACAATTACGGCAATCATCCTGATAAGTGCGTGTGCTTCCACTGCTCGAACCTGCCCAAACATTTCTTCAAGGACGTGAAGATGGACTACCAGGAGATTATCGCCGGCACTGTGGGCAAACTCAATACGTTTGGTACGTGCGTGGGCCGTGTGAAGGCGGGGACGATGAGCTTTGCGCGCTACTCGACTGACGACCGTCGCGGAGTGGTGCGCGGCTACACGGGCGCAGGCAAGTTTACAGACGATCCGCTGGAGACCTTTGGAGGAGCTGGCGTGGCGGAGATTCCGCAGCTTCAGAAGCTGCTGAAGTACATCTGTCGCGAGGGTTTTGAACATCACGTGGCGGCTAACTTCAGCGATGTATCGAAGGCGGTGCATGAGGCCGCACGCTACATGGGCTGGGAGAGCCACTACCATCCTGAGCTTGAGAATTAACGCAATATGGCACAGGGAGGGCGTTGACGAGTCAAGTCAACGCCCGCATCACGTAGCGCACAGCCTGCAGAGGGAGCAGGAATCATGAGCAAGAGAATCGGCAAAAGTCTGGTGGCGAATGGCGCGTCAATCGTTGCGGAATCCGCTTGGAACGCAGAGCTTGAAGACAAACACAAAAAGCTCGTGAAGTGGTTGGGAAGCAATCATCTTGCGGGCATTTTGATTCGCCGCAATGAGAATGTGGCCTGGCTGACAGGCGGCGCGGTGGAGTTGCGCGTGCTCACTCCGGGCGAGACCGGCGTGGCCTCGTTGCTGGTGACGGCCGAGGGCAAGCGGTACTACTTCACGACAGAGAATGAAGCGCCGCGACTGCACGATGAGGAATTTGGCGCGCTGGACTTTGAGCCGGTGATTTTTCCGTGGTGGGCGGATGAGACGGTGAACGCTGCTACACACCTGGCGGGTGGGCCCCTGGGCTCTGACACGCCCGGTGGGGGACTAACGCTGGTCAATCTGTATTCGCTGCGCGCGGCGTTGAGTGAGAGCGAGATGGCGCGCTACCGCTGGCTGGGCGCGGAGACGGCGGCTGTGACGGTGGAGGCGCTGCGGACGGTTGAGCCAGGCATGAGCGAATTCGACTTGGAAGCGATCACCGAGGAGCTACTTCTGCGACGCGGCATTTTGCCGTCGGTTGCGCTGTATGCCGTGGATGAGCGGATCTTCAAGTACAAACATGCGGTGCCGCGCGGCGCACACTTGAAGAAATACGCGATGATGAATCTCTGCTCGCGCAAGTGGGGTCTGGCGATTTCGATTACGCGCTTTGTGCATTTTGGTGCATTGCCGGCGGAACTGGATGCGCGATTCAAGTCCGCGGCACGAGTCAACGCGGCGCTGCTCCATGCTACGAGGGCGGGCGCGACGTCAGCGGAGTTGTATCATGTGGCGCAGGCCGCGTATGAGGCGGAGGGATATCCAGGCGAGGAGCGGCTGCATCATCAGGGCGGATCGACCGGCTACGGCGAGCGCGAATGGGTGGCGACGCCGAATGGTACTGAGGTCGTGGTGAACAATCAGGCCTTTGCCTGGAACCCGAGCATTCGCGGCGGTAAGGCCGAGGACACGGTGTTGCTGCGCGATGGCAAGATCGAGTGGCTGACGGAAACGCCTGGTCTGCCGTCGATCGAGGCTAGCGCGAATGGAACGATCTATCCGGCGGCGGGTGTACTGGTGAAGTGAAGTCAGAGACCCAAGAACGGCGGCAAGGGTTCATTGCCGGGGGCTCGCCGAGCGCTTAGGTTGTGAAGACGGCTAGTCTGCTTCGATGGGTTGCAGCGTCAGGCGCGCGGTGAGCACCACCAGCGCGGCCCAGAGCGCATCGGCGCCAAGCAGGTGCAAAACCTGCATCCAGACCGGGGCCAGCATCACTACATCCAGAAGGCCAAGTCCGTATTGGACGGCCAACAACAGCAACACAAGTGCGGAGAGGCCGCGATTGTCCCAGTGAGCGGTGCGCTGTGCCGCGCGCACCAGAAGCCAGATGAGAAATGTGCTGGCCATGAAGGCGACAGCGGGATGTGTCCAGCGCCAGCGCACCAGCCAGCCGCTGCCAGTCGCGAAGTCCTGCGTGAGCGCGGCTCCCAGAGAAGTTGCCGGGAAGAGTGTGTCACCAAGTGCTGCGAGCGATCCTGTGACGCCCACGACGAGCACAATGAACAAACCTGCGGCTGCACGAAGCGGAGCAACCATGCGCACGGAGCCGCGCATGTAGCCGTGCGTTCTGCTGAGCATGTGCGCGGTGAGCGTGAGAGCGGCTAGTAGGAGGAGGGTGTTGGTGAGGTGGAGGGCGAGGTATGGCGCGCGCAGGGGTGACTGGCTTTGAGCCGTAAGGCCTAGCTTGACCAACAGGGCCCCCAGCACTGCCTCAATCAAAATGAACGCGAGGGCTGCCACAGAAACCGTTCGCGCCAGATGTCTGCGCGCAGTGCCGGCAAATGTCCAGACGACAAGTCCCACAACGGCAAAGGTCGAGAGTGCGCTGGTAATTCGATGGGTAAATTCAATCATCGTATCCACGCGCGGCGAGTGTTGCATCACGGTGCCGTTGCAGAGCGGCCAATGGTCGCCGCAGCCGGCGCCGGAGCCGGTAGCGCGCACCAGCGTACCCCAGAGGATCACAGCGATGGAGTAGGCCAGAACGCCCCAGGCGAAGCGGCGCAAAGCGGGAGACGGCAATCGTTGAGCTTTTACGGGAACAGAGGCAGCAGGCATGGATGAGAGCTCCGTATGGAACTCTCCAGTGTAGTACATGTCACGAATCGGAACTTGCTGCGTTTCCATCCGATCAAGCCTGTGCGGCTCACTTCTGCAGGAGTCGCACCACGTGATTCACAATCATCAAGTCTTCGGCGGGCGGAATCACGCGCACAGCAACGAACGAGCTTTCGGCAGAGATGAGAGCTTCACCGCGGACGTTGTTGCGCGTGGGGTCAAGAACGATGCCGAGCGGGCCGAGGCCAGCGCAGATTTCAGCGCGCGAGGCGATGTCGTTCTCGCCGATGCCGCCGGTGAAGACCAGCATGTCAAGCCCGCCAAGCACGGCCATAAAGCTGCCGATCCACTTGGCGACGGTGCGGGTGAAGAGCGTGACGGCCATGCGGGCGCGCGGATCGCCCTGGGCAATGGCTTCGCGCAGACCGCGCATGTCGTTGGTGACTCCGCTCACCCCGAGCAGGCCGGCTTTCTTGCTGGCGAAAGCTTCCAGCTTGTCCGCGGCATCGGCAGTGTTGGGGGTTTCAGCAGCGATGCGGCGCAGGACGAAGAGCAGGACGCCGGGATCGATGTCGCCGGTGCGTGTGCCGCTGATGATGCCGCCGGTCGGTGTCAAACCCATCGAGGTATCAACGCATTTGCCGTTGCGTATGGCGGTGATGGAGGCGCCGTTCCCGAGATGTGCGACGATCAGGCGCTGGGGTGTCTGCTCCGCAAGTTGATGGACGATCGACTCGTAGCTGAGGCCGTGATAGCCATAGCGGCGCACGCCGATCGCCGTGTACTCCTCGGGGATCGGCATGTGCCATGCCTCTTCAGGCATGGTGCGATGGAAATAGGTGTCAAGGCAGACAAAGTTGGGCACGCCGGGGAAGAGGAGCAGCGCCTGGCGCATGATATAGACGGCGATGGGCGTATGCAGCGGCGCAAAGGCGGTGTAGCTTTCCATTTCGTCGATGAGCGCTGGCGTGATGAGCTGGTTTTCCTTCACAGTTGGCCCGCCGGAGACCATGCGGTGGCCGATGGCGGCCGGGGGAGGGAACTGGCCGGAGTGAAGCGCGTCTGCAACCAGCTTGAAGGCGACCGCTCGATTGGGCAGGGCGGGCGATTGATCGATGAGCTTTTTGCCTTCCGCGTCTTTGATCCAGAAGGTCCCGAGGTCAGTGCCTATGCCATCGACGGCGCCCTCGTGTAGCTTGCGTCGCTCGCAGTTGCCAGCTTCATAAGCTGAAAATTTGATGGAAGAAGAACCGCTGTTCAAAACCAGCACAGGCAAAGACGGCATGAATGAGACCCTCAGAATGTTGGGGCTGAACGCGTCAGCAGATTTGTTGAAGGCGTCCCAGATCTCCATTGCGAGACCTGGGACGCTGGTTTCCGTTCGAGCTTTCTTCAAGGAAAAGGCGAACCGCCGCGGGCCGTTCGGTTTCGCTACGCTCCTCTCAAGATGACAGCATTCGCACCGGTTGAGTCCTTTTCATCCAAATGGGCAGAGGGTCAGCCTTGTTGCCAGCGCCAGTCGCGAATTTCCGGCAGGTCCTCGCCATTTTCCGTAACGTAGAGGCGATGACGCTGGATGGCTTCGGAGTACCACTGGCGCGCGGTATCGGCCTGGGATTCGAGCCGTGGGACGCGCGTGATGGCATCGACAGCCAACTGGAAACGGTCGATGTTGTTGAGCACGCACATGTCGAAGGGCGTCGTGGTGGTGCCCTCTTCCTTGTAGCCGCGCACGTGTATGTTGGGGTGATTGTGGCGCCGGTAGGTAAGCCGGTGGATGAGCCAAGGATAGCCGTGGAAGGCGAAGACGACGGGTACGCCCACCGGGAAGAGGCGATCGAAGTCTTCGTCGGGCAGGCCGTGGGGATGCTCGGATTGCGGCTGCAGCGCCATCAGGTCAACAACGTTGACAACGCGGATGTGCAAGTCGGGGACGCGGGCACGGAGCAGCATGACGGCCGCCAGCGTTTCCTGCGTGGGCACGTCGCCGCAGCAGGTCAGGACAACGTCGGGCGAGCCCTCATCGTTGGAGGCCCACTCCCATGTTCCGACGCCGGTGGTGCAGTGTGCGATGGCCTCTTCGATAGTGAGCCACTGCGGAGCCGGCTGCTTTCCTGCGACGATGAGGTTAATGTAGTTTTTGCTGCGCAGGCAGTGGTCCGCGACGGAGAGCAGTGTGTTGGCGTCCGGCGGCAGATAGACGCGCACCACGTCGGCCTTCTTGTTCACGAGGTGGTCGATGAAGCCGGGGTCCTGGTGCGAGAAGCCGTTGTGATCCTGCCTCCACACCAGCGAACTGAGCAGGTAGTTGAGTGAAGCGATGGGCTTGCGCCAGGGAATCTCGCGGGTAACCTTGAGCCATTTGGCGTGCTGATTTGCCATCGAATCAATGATGTGGATAAAGGCCTCATAGCAACTGAAGAAGCCGTGGCGTCCGGTGAGCAGGTAGCCCTCAAGCCAGCCCTGACACATGTGTTCGCTGAGCACTTCCATCACGCGGCCGGTCTGCGCCAGGTTCTCGTCGACGGGCAGCGTTTCGGCCATCCAGGTTTTGCCGGTTCCGGTGATGACATCGCCGATGCGGTTGCTGGCAGTCTCGTCAGGACCGAAGACGCGAAAGTTCTTCTGCTCCTTGTTGGCTTCCATCACCGCATGCAGCAAGCGGCCCAGGATGCGCGTGGATTCGAAGTCGTGCTGGCCGCGGCCCTCGATCTTTACGGCGAAGTCGCGGAAGTTGGGTACCTTGAGCGGTTGCAGGAGGAGGCCGCCGTTGGCGTGGGCGTTCATGCCCATGCGGCGACGACCCTTAGGTGCGATTTCGGCCAGTTCGGCGCGGAAGGCGCCTTTCCCGTCGAATAGCTCTTCGGGCTTGTAGCTGCGCATCCACTCTTCAAGCAGGCGCAAATGGTCGGGCTTCTCGCGCAGTTCGCTGAAGGGGACCTGGTGAGCGCGCCAGGTTCCTTCGACCGGCTTGCCATCGACGAACTTCGGGCCTGTCCAGCCCTTGGGCGTGCGCAGGATGAGCATGGGCCAGGCGGGGCGTTCGGTTGAGCCGTCTTGACGCGCGGCCGTCTGGATTTCCGCGATTCGGTCGAAGATGGTGTCGAAGAGAGCTGCCGCTTGCTGATGCATGGTGGGTGGGTCATCACCCTCGAGTGTGAAGGGCTCATAGCCATAGCCGCGCATCAGATCTTCAAGTTCAGCATGAGGGATGCGCGCCAGAATGGTGGGATTGGCGATTTTGTAGCCGTTCAAATGCAGGATCGGAAGCACGGCTCCGTCGGTAGCGGGATTGAGAAACTTGTTGGAATGCCAGCTTGTCGCCAGCGGACCAGTCTCGGCTTCTCCGTCGCCGACAACACAGGCAACGACGAGGTTTGGATTATCGAACGCCGCGCCGAAGGCATGCACCAGTGAGTAGCCCAGTTCGCCGCCCTCGTGGATGGAGCCGGGTGTCTCTGGCGCGACATGGCTGGGAATGCCATAAGGCCAGCTGAACTGGCGGAAGAGGCGCTTGATGCCGTCGCCATTTTGCTCGATATGGGGATAGATTTCGGTATAAGAACCTTCAAGGTAGGTATTGGCTACGAGCCCAGGGCCGCCGTGTCCGGGGCCGATGATGTAGATGAGATCCAGGTCACGCTCGCGGATGATGCGGTTCCAATGGACATAGAGGAAGTTGAGTCCGGGCGTGGTGCCCCAGTGGCCGAGCAGGCGGGGCTTCACATCATCCAGGTTGAGCGGGTGATCGAGCAGCGGGTTGTCTCTGAGGTAAATCTGGCCGACGGAGAGATAGTTGGCGGCGCGCCAGTAGGCGTCCATTTTGGCCAGCAGTTCCGTGCTGAGCGGGCCCTTGGTCGTTGTTTTGCTCATGATGCCCTCGCAAGGTGAGATCCCCGTGACATTGAAAAGCCTAGCAGCCATGGGTTCCTTGCACGGGTGATTGAGGTCACATGGCGACGGGACAACGGACTACGTTGTGGGATGCATGGAATCTGACATCGGTTTGCGATTTAGACGCGAGAGGTGGTACATGCGCTTCAGGGTGCGCGCTTCGAAGCCAAGCCAGAGCACGGAAGTCAATTCGGAGGATGCAGCAAGTCGGCAGGCCAAGACTGTTTGCCGCAGGTCATGCGGCAAAGGGCCGACTGGGGATGAATTCGATCCGTGCTGGGTCCGTCCGGCTCCTGTTCGGTGCATGGGCAGAGCCGCCCGCGGCGACGGCTCCGATTTGAAGCAGTATAAGCCGGGAGATTTTGCCATCGAGGTCGATGTACCGGGCCAGGGTTCACTGCGGTACACTGACAGCCGATGCGGGTCTTCGGAATTGACTGTGGAACAGAGATCACCGGGTTTGGAGTGGTTGAAACAGACTCTGCTGCTCGCCAGCCTCGACTGATTTGCAAGGTGGTTGGGGCCATTCGGCTGAGTAAATCCAAACCGCTGCCTGAGCGCCTGGCCCAGGTATTTGAGGAGCTTTCACAGCGCATGGCGGAGTGGCAACCCGAGGTGGTCGCCATTGAGGAGGTCTTTTACTCGGTCAACGCAAAGTCGGCGTTGAAGCTCGGCCAAGTGCGCGGGGTGGCGCTACTGGCAGCCGCCAGACAAAAAGTTCCCGTGGCGGAATACGCTCCGCTGAAGATCAAATCAAGCGTGGTTGGATATGGACTTGCCGATAAACAGCAAGTGCAATACATGGTGGCGCGCTTGCTGGGTCTGGAGGAGGTGCCGGAGCCGGCCGATGCCGCCGATGCGCTTGCAGTGGCCATCTGCCACATTCACACGGCTCAAACGCTGCTGCGGCAAGAGGTTGGGCGATGAAGGCGTTGTGGCTCATGGTGTTTCTTCTGACTCCGGCTACGATGGTGCGGGGAGCGCAGGAGAGTTCGCTGCGTTTGGATTTCTCTAACCCGGGCCTTGTCCCTGCCCGCTGGACCCTGGTGGTTCATCCTGACGGGAGCGGTCACTTCCATGCAGAACGGGGGGATACTCAAGAGGCAGATTCGGCGATGATCGAGCCAGTCGTGATTGACCGGGATGTGCAACTGAGCGGCACGTTTGTGGGGCAGATGTTTCAAATTCTCCGTCATCATCACCTTCAGGCAGGGCAGTGCGAGAGTCGGAGCAAAGTGGCGTTTCAAGGCTGGAAGAAGCTGGAATACAGCGGGCCGGACGGCGTGGGCGCTTGCGAGTTCAACTTTGCGAAGGATCGGGAGATCGGGGCTGTGGCGGACTCCCTG
The DNA here is from genome assembly GCA_021805025.1 of Acidobacteriota bacterium. Lineage (GTDB taxonomy): Bacteria > Acidobacteriota > Terriglobia > Terriglobales > Acidobacteriaceae > Telmatobacter. The sequence goes on along the minus strand of JAJZGF010000053.1, from coordinate 2,831 downwards.
ATTGCAGTTGCAGCAACCCTGATTGAGGGTGCGCGACTGGAAATGATCCTGGTGCATGATCCTCTGGGGCTCGATAAGGAGATGGACTATCTTACGGAAGCTGCGGGTGACGGCCGGCTACTGCAGATCCGCACGATCCGGAACATCCTTCTGCGCCTGGAGGACGACTCAACTGTGATGGAGCGGGTGCGAAGACGGGCGGAGAAGCTTGCGAAATGCCAGCAATAAAACGCTGGAGAGGGTCTACTTAGGAGCAACTTTTTGCCCATCAGGGTGTCTTATGTTTGTTAGCAGTTCCTCTGAAGCGGAGTGGTGGGAATGGCCTGAAAGGTTGGAAGGCAGATGAGAATTGAGCGGAAGAGCGGGCTCAGGAAGCAGGGATGGTCGGCGTTTGCGGTTGTAATGGTGGCTTGCCTGTTATCTTCTCCATTCAAGACCCTTGCGCAAGGTCAGGGCCCCGGAGCAAGGGCCGTGCGACTGAGCAATGTCGAGGGCCAGGTGCAACTCTCGATGGGCAACCAAATCCTGGCACAGCAGGCCCCGGTCAATGCGCCGCTTTTTGAAGGGACGCAGATCTCGACTTCAGATGACGGACGAGCTGAAGTGCAGTTTGAAGATGGAAGCGTTGCCCGAATCTCTCCGAACAGTTCGATGACGCTAAGCGTGCTTCGCCAGCAGGGCGAATCCACGGACACGGAAGTCTTGATGCAGAGCGGGCTGGGCTACTTTGAGCTGCAGGGTGACAATTCCGTGGACCAGATGCGCGTACGGTTTGGCAACAACGCGGCTTCGGCGAGCGGCTTTACGGTGTTTCGCATCGACCTGGATAACCCCCCTGGAGAGATGGCGGTGTTCTCTGGGAATGCCCACCTGGACAATGGGAGCACGATGTCTGTAGAAATGCATGGAGGCGAGAGCGTGCGCCTGAACAGCGCCGATCCGACCAACTGGGCGCTCTTGGAGTCGATTGAACCGGACTCCTGGGATGCGTGGAACTCAGACCGGGATCAGGCACTGACCGCGCAGGAGGCAGCTCGGACGGCAGCGACCTCGAGCCTGCCAAACAGCAGCAACCCGGCATGGAGCGATCTGGACGCGAACGGGGATTGGTATAACGTACCGGGCCAGGGATACGTGTGGTCTCCCTATGAGGCGCAGAATTCAGGTTGGGACCCCTATGGCTGGGGTAGCTGGCTTTGGACTCCAGGATTAGGGTACGGGTGGGTTTCAGGCGAGCCGTGGGGCTTTATGCCCTATGCGATGGGGATGTGGGATTTTTATCCCGGCTTTGGCTGGGGCTGGATGCCGGGCGGTGGTGGAGGTTGGTGGGGGAACGGCGGTTGGGCATCCAACGTGGGGAACGGCCCCCAGCGGTACCAGCCGCCCGTGAAGCCGCGCGGCGGGCCGGTGCTACCGGTGCACGGCGCCCCAATGATGCAGGGGAAGTATGAGGCGCACCCGGTTATCAGCGTGAATCGGTTAGTGTCGAACCCGACGGACAACGCGCCGCGTGTGCGGAATGCACCAAGAGTGATTGCGGGCAACACGTTGCAGCCGCTCAGGCCGCTGGCACCTCGACCTTCCTATCAGAACGGATTTGCTTCTGGGCAGAATCGACAGATGGCGCCACTTTCGCGGCCGGGTACAGGCGTGCATTATGGGTATACCGGCAACCCCTACGGAAATGCGGGTGCGCGGCAGGGCAATTGGGGCGGCGGAACGGGCAGCCGACAACTGGGTTCTTCTGGGCGCGCGACCGGGGCGGCTGGCAGTGCAGGTGGAGGCAGCTTCCACGGTTCAGGCTCGAGCCATGGGTCCACAGGCGGTGGTGGGTCGCACGGCGGCGGCGGTGGTGGGTCGCACGGTGGAGGCAGTGGTGGCGGCGGCGGGGGCGGTCACCGCTGAGGGGCGCCGATCTAAGTGGGAATGAGCCTGCCGCGTAAGCGGAGCCCCGGTCTCGTGCGGAATGCTCTCAGGTAGAAATCTGGTTGGAGAGTGACCCGTTCGACCGCGCGGTGATCTGCTTCCAGAGGTTTGCCAGGGACTCGACGGGCAAGGCCTCTGAACGCGCCTTCTGATCGATACCGACTGCGGAAAGCACCTCGGCTACCTGCGCGGATGGAACGCCGGCGGCGCGCAGATTGTTGGCCAGGGTCTTGCGCTTTTGCGCGAAGACTTTCCGCAGAAAAGCCAGGAATTGAGCATGGTCCACACCCAGTGCAGTGAAACGAGGAGCAAAGCGCCAGCGAAGGACCGTCGAGTGGACCTCCGGTGGGGGAGAAAAAGCGCCCGGCGGCAAGGTGAACAGAGGTTCGACGAAGCCGTAGAGTTGCGTGGCGACGGACAAGAATCCGTAGTCCCGCGAACCGGGCGCGGCGGCGACACGGTCGGCCACTTCCCGCTGCACCATCAGGACGGCGTGATCGAGCGCGGTGTGGCTGGCGGCGAGTTTGAGCAGAATGGGCGACGTGATGTAGTAGGGCAGATTGCCCACGACGATCAGGCGTTCCCCGGTTTGGGCCGCTGTGGCAGCAAAGTCAAATCGAAGCACATCGAGGTTCACGATCGAGACGCGCTCCGGGGAGAGCTCGGAGCGCAGGCGCGCGGCTAGCTCGGCATCAAGCTCGATGGCCAGCACCTGTCGCGCACGGCCGGCGAGGACGCGGGTGATGGCGCCTTTACCGGGGCCAATTTCGACCACAGTGCGTGCCGAGCAATCGCCCAGCGCGGTGACGATGCGCTGGATGGCGTTTGCGTCATGGAGGAAGTTCTGGCCGAGTCTGGATTTCGCGGTCATGGCTCCCCTGATGTTAATTGAGCTGTGGCTGGGG
>JAJZGF010000052.1 GCA_021805025.1 Acidobacteriota bacterium | reverse complement strand
TTTTCCCGATTTCTGCGTCGATCGTCGCTAGCAGACACCCGGTATGCGTCACTCCTCACTCCTTGAACTCGAAAAAATTGGCTCCCGGCGCCACCGCCCTGGTAGTGTGAACAGACCCTAGTCACTCTTGTCGTCGCCGGAGTTTCCAATCTCGGGCAGATCCAGTCCGACAAGCGCGAAATGCGTCATGCCGGGCTTGGCGTCTTCAAAGCCGACAATGTGCTGGTGATGCTTTGAGCCGGCTTTCAACTGCAGTCCTGAACTCAGATCGTAGCCGTTCCCGTTCTGATCGCTATTAATCTGGACCTTGGAGTTTTTGCCATTATCGGCGCAGCTCAGGCCCTCTGCCGTGGCTGCGGGCTTGCCCACTGGGGTGCTGGCCTGGCACGTGATCACATCTCCGTAGCGGCCCAGGGCCTTCTTGTAGAAAGCCAGCACTTTCTCCTCGGAGTCGGGCGTGGAATAGCTGACCGCGCGCACGCGCATCTGCCACTGGCCAAAGCCCATATGTACGTCTGCCGACTTGTGTTCATCGTCGTTGACGAGGGCAGCGCCGGGGTATACCGGCAGTCCGAGATCAGTCGCCGTCAGTTGGTTGGTGTTCACGTGGACACCTCCAAAGGGCGTATCCACCTGCACGTGACTCTCCTGGCCGGCGGCGTCCTTGTCCACATGAACCCTGCAGCCAGTGGCCCACGCCAGGAGTGCGATGCTCGTGAGCAATACCGTGATGTCGCGCTTCATCGGAATCATCCTCATGCCTGTCAGTACGCTGGCGGAAGCGGGTTGGTTCCCGGCGCCGTCACACGTGTGGACCATTGTAAGACCTGGGCGCAACCTGCATTGCTGGCGCTATGGTTCGCCCGCCGCGCGAGGGCGAGAGCCGAATCGCTTTCCCGGCAATGAGGCAAGTGCTAAGGTGGAACGGATGAAGAATGCGTTTGCTGGATGGTTCACATGCCTTTGCCTCGCGTTGCCCGCGTCCTGCAGAGCGTCCCAGGGCGCAGCCGGAGCCACGTCTGTAGAAGTTGCCCCCGTTGCCGTTCAGGTGCATGCCGGGGAAATAGGGACTCCCTACAAGCCCATCTGGAATGACTTCGGGGCCGACGAGCCGAACTATCTTTACGCTCCAAACGGCAAAAAGCTGCTGGCCGAGTTGGCCGCGCTGAGTCCGGCACCGGTCTACTTCCGTCCGCACAACCTGTTCACGACGGGAGACGGAACGGGATCCTTGAAGTGGGGCTCGACCAACGTCTACACCGAGAAGCCGGATGGATCCCCGGTCTACGACTTCACAATCACCGACCGCATCTTTGATGCGCTGGTTGAAGCTCACGTGCGGCCGCTCGTGGAGATCGGTTTTATGCCGGAGGCGCTCTCGACGCATCCGGAGCCCTATCGCCACACCTTCCCCAACGGCGACATCTTTACCGGCTGGAGTTATCCTCCGCGCGATGAGGCCAGGTGGAGCGCGCTGGTCACGGCCTATGTCACGCACCTGCATCAGCGCTATGGTGCGCAGACCGATACCTGGCTGTGGGAGGTGTGGAATGAGCCGGACATCCCCTACTGGCACGGCACCCCAGCCCAGTATGACCGGCTCTATGACCTGACCACGGCAGCCATCCGCGGCGTACTGCCCGCTGCAAAGGTGGGCGGGCCGGAAGCGACCGGCGTCAGCGACCATTCCGAGCCATTTCTGCGCCAGTTCCTGGAACATTGCGCCCACGGCCGAAACGTTGCCACAGCGGGCACGGGCGCGCCGCTTGACTTTATCAGCTATCACCCCAAAGGCAAACCGCGGTTTGTGGATGGTCATGTGGAGATGAGCCTGGCCACGCAGTTGCGGGCCGTGGAGCGCGGGATGCAGGTGATTGCAAGCTATCCCGAATGGAAACAAACACCCATCATCCTGGGCGAAAGCGATCCCGAGGGGTGCGGGGCCTGCCTCAGTGCGCAAAACGGCTATCGCAACGGGCCGCTCTACGGCGTGAGCATCGCCGAGGCTACCATGCGCACCTATGAGCTGGCGCGCCGCTACGGGCTGAATGTCCAGGGATCCGTAACGTGGGCGTTCGAGTTTGAAAACCAACCCGCCTTCGCGGGCTTTCGCTCACTCGCGACTGACGGCATCGACAAGGCAGTTCTGAACGTCTTCAGAATGCTTGGGATGCTGGGCGGCCGGCCGGATGCTCACGGCGCCCTCGGTAACTGGGTGGCCGTGGAAAGCAGCGGCGCATTGCCGCTGGAGCAGGTCGTTCAAGCCAGCGTGACACAAGCGCCCGATGTGAATGCCGTGGCCACGCGCAATGGGCGCGAGGTAGACGTGCTGCTGTGGAACTATCACGATGCAGATGTACCTGCCGCCGCGGCCAACATCGTCCTCACTGTGGATGGCCTCCACGGAAACAAAGCAGTGCAGACTGAGTTCCGTATGGATGCGACCCACAGCAATGCGTTTGCAAAATGGAAGCAGATGGGAGAGCCGGCAGACCCAAATGCGCGGCAGCGTGCGGAGCTGGATCGGGCTGCAGCGCTGGCATGCACTACGCGGGACCGGTCCATTGCAGTCCGCGATGGATCCGTGGATCTGCATCTCTCGCTACCGCGTCAGGGTGTGGCCCTCATTCGCTTGCGCGAGCGGTGATGAGACATTCTCGGAGAGGGGATGGCCTTTTCAGGTCGAGCAGGATCGCCGCTCCGTGTTGGTCGCGTCGACTTTACGGTTGCGCCTTCGGTCTGCCGAATTCTCCGAAAATGCCTTAGTGGCTGGAGGGACCGTCTTCCTTGGAGCTGGTAGCGAAGAAGATGGCCGCAAAGAAGACGGCGACGATGACGGGTACAACGAAAAACGGGGAAGTGATGTGCATGGCGCAAACTCCGTGACGCTAGGGTACCAAACGGGACGCGGCCTTGCGAAACGAGCCGCGTCCCGCTCGATGTGCTCTTACTCTTTCTGTCCCCCGTTGGGGTAGTCCACGCGAAGCGTCAGAATCTCGTACGGCTGAATCGGCACCGTGACCACTTTGCCATCTCCTTCGGGACCAACGGAGAGCCCGCTTCCTTCGGGCACTTCCATCATGTTCGTCACCGTGGCCGAAGTCGCGCCCGCCGGCACGTGGAACTTTGCCACGCTGCTCTTGCCCGCCCACTCATAGGCCCTGAAGATCAGGCCATTGCTGTCCTCTGCCTTCTTCATGGCTGTGAGTACCAGATTTTCCGGGTTGACGGAAGCAAAGGAATGGCTGGCCGGCAGCGCGCCCGTGTGCGCCGTCGCAAGCACTGCCGTCAGCGGGTAGTTGTACTCCCAGCCCCGACGTACGGTCAGCGCATCCTTCCATGTGCCGGAGTGCGGATACATCGCGTAATGGAAATGGTGATGGCCGCGGTCGGCATCCGGATCAGGCCAGGTAGGCGAGCGCAACAGCGACAGCCGCAGCAGGTGGCCCTGGGCGTCATAGCCGAACTTCGACTCGTTGATCAGGCTGAAGCCGTGCAGGCTATCGCCAAGGTCCGCCCAGCGCTGCGCCGGCACTTCAAACTGCGCCTTTTCCCAGCTGTTATTGCGCGTGGTGGGCCGCTCGATGGTGCCGTAGGGGATTTCATAGGTGGCAAATGGTCCTGCAACCGTAAGCGGGAAAGCGGCCTTGAGCAACACGTGCGTCTCGTGCCAGTCGATGTCGTTTTCCACGTCCGCAATGTTGGTCCCCAGCGGCAGAGTCAGTGTCTGGACAAACTTTGAGCTTTGCCAATGCGACGCAATGCGAATGCCGGGTGTGCCGTCCTCGGCTTTTACCACCGATACAGAGTCCGGGTGCCCGATGACCATGGGGGCGACATCCAGCGTGCCCGGATCGATGTTCCAGGCGTCGTATTCCTTCGGCGTGTCCTTGAAAAACTGCAGCTGATTGCCGCAGGCTCCCTCGGAAAAGGCATCAAATTCCGAGTGCTTGTTGAACAGGCTGGTAATGCAGCCGGTGCGCTTGTCCACCACCAGGCGCATGACTGAGTTTTCAAGCACTGCGTTGTCAGCATCCTCGCGTGCAAAGACGCTAAGGTGCGGCGTCTGACCGGGCGCTGTTCCCGGCATTACAGACACTACCTTGTATCCCAGCGCCGGCACGTCATCCACGTGAATCTTCAGCGCGGCAACGCCCGTCTGCTTATCCAGTGACAAGGTCTGCACGGCAAGATTTGTGCCGTGGGCGACGTCGAACGCGCGCAGGCTATAGTATCCAGGGTTTGATACCTGAACCGTCACCACCACATCGCCGGATCGCGTCCATCCCAGAGGGTTGAAGACCACAACCGGCTGGCTGCCCGCCGGCTTGCCCGCGCCCGAGGTATCAATCCTCTCGGCCACCGACTGCAAGGCCGTCGACGAGATCTGGTTCGTCGACCACCGCACCACGTCGTAGTCCTTTTGGGCATCCTTGTAGATCACGCCGATGCCCGAGCCTGCCGCCAGGTCGTGGAACTGGTTGAAGAGCACCTTCTTCCAGTCCTCCGTCAACTCCGTGCCAGGATATGTGTTGCCATCCAGCCAGGCCAGTGATGCCCACTTCTCGGCGTTCAGCGTTTCCTCTGAGCTTTCGCGCATGTTGCGCTTGTGATTGGCCTGCGTGGTCATCACACCGCGGTGATACTCAAAATACATCTCGCTCTTCCAGGTAGGAATCGAGACCAGGCCGGGCACCGCTGGCGGCGCTGTGTAGCCCTTCGCAATCGACTGATAGTTCCACTCGGGGCTCTGCAGCGCAATTCGCTTTTCGACCGATGAGAAGTAGGCTTGCGCCGTGCCGAACTCGAACTTTGGCGTCACATGTCCGGGCTCGGCCCAATGCACACCTTCGTCGAGAATGGCGCGCGTGGGTCCGCCGCCGTGGTCGCCAATCCCATACAGGTCCATGATGTCAGTCATGCCGGTGGCGCGCTCCCGGGCCTGCGCCAGGTCCCCGGCAAGCCGCACTGGGTTCAGGTTGTTGTTGGCATAATCGTGAGGGAAGTAGGCCAGCACCTTCGAGCCATCCGGCGACTCCCACCAGAACAGCTTGAAGGGCAGCTGGTTGGTGTCGTTCCAGGTCATCTTCTGCGTCACAAAATAGTCCACGCCGCTCTTCTTGTAGATCTGAGGCAGTTGCCAGGTGTACCCGAAGGAGTCAGGGTTCCAGCCGATGCGCACATCCACGCCATAGGCCTGCTTGTACCAGCGCTTGCCGACCAGCAACTGACGTACGAGCGATTCGCCGTCGGGCAGGTTGAGGTCAGGCTCCACCCACATGCCGCCGACGATCTCCCAGCGGCCTTCCTTGATGCGCTGGCCAATCTCGGCGTTCATGTCGGGATATTTTTCCGCCATCCACTCGTTGTACGCCGCGGCGGATTGCGTGTAGGTGTACTGCGGATACTCATACATCAGTTGCAGCGCGGTCCCGAACGTGCGCTTGACCACATCGACCGTCTCGGTCCAGGGCCACAGCCACGCTGCATCAATGTGGGAGTTGCCGGTCAGGTGATACGTGGCATGGCTTAGAAGCGGCTGCAGCGCGGTCAGCTTGTCCTGCGCCTGGCGCAGGCTGGCATCGAACGCATCCTGAGCCTGCGAGAGCGCCTGCGGATTGGCGGCGTTCGCGGCATCCAGCGTCGTCAGCTTGACCAGACGGATGGCGCCGTTCAGAGTCTCCATCGGGCTTGCATCATTGGGTGCAAGAGAGGGAACCAGCTGCGCCGCGGAAAGAAACTGCAGGCGTAGGTCCTCCGGGCTCGGCCGATTCGGCGCGAAGTCGATTTTCAGCGTCGCACCTTGAAAGGTCTTCTGGTCCACGGTGTGCAGCAGCTTTACAGCAACCGTGACACGCTCGCCGGGGCGCGCACCGTCAAACAGCACAACAGGCTCCAGGTCGTCGCCCATCGCCACCCGGCGGCCATTGAAGTAGAGAATCTGCGGCATCGGGCCGTTGGCCGAGGCGTTGAAGTGGAACCAGATGCGCGCACCCGTCAGGTCATACCCGTTCAGCGAATCCGGCACACGATAGGTCTGGCGGAACCACAGCGTCTCTTTGGGCGCCGAACCATGCGCAATGGGTTGCCAGTCGCTGTCGATCACGTGGACCGCCTCGGCGTGGGGCAGATCGCCTGCGTGCATCTTCCAGGTACCATCCGGAAGTTCATGCAGTGTGGAAAGCCGGTCCAGCACTGCCCGCGATTCGGGCGCAAGGTTGGCTTCAATTTTGGCGGTCTCTGCCGGACTCTGCGCGTGCAGATGCGCCATCGCAAACGTCGCTGCGGTCAGAACAACAAGGCCTGCAAGAGAGAAGGTGCGGCTGCATATAGAACGACAGAACATGGCAATAAGCTCCCCGGAGCATCTTAAGGCATTCGCACAGGCAGTGCCCGGTGACCTCCGTCACCCGGACAGTTACCCCTTACACCCAGCCGCCATCGACGACGTAACTCTGGTTGGTGATGGCGCTGGAGTCGTCGGCAGCCAGGAAGAGGACGAGGCGCGCGACGTCTTCGGGGAGGATATCGCGCTTGAGTGCCTGGCTTGCAAGGATCTCAGCCTTGTACTGCGGTGTGTACCAGAGTTGCCTCTGGCGCTCAGTCACAATTGCGCCGGGCAGTACGGCGTTGACGCGGATGTTGGCGGGGCCAAGTTCATGGGCCATCGTGCGCGTGAGTCCCACGATGGCAGCCTTGGCGGCAATGTAGAGGGGCACGCCGGTAGAGGGAATCATCCACGAAATCGAGCTCATATTGATGATGGAACCGCGTTGGGCCGCGCGCATGGCAGGGACCACCGCCTGAATCATGAAAAACTGTGGCCGCAGATTGATGGCCATCGAATGGTCCCAGTAGGCCGGGGTGACTTCTTCAATGGAGTGGCGCTGGTCGTTGGCCGCGTTGTTAACGAGGACATCCACCGTGCCCAGCGTTGCCACTGCCTGCTGCACGGCGGATTGCAGCGCGGCGACGTCGGAGAGGTCGCAGTGCAGATAGAGGGGCTTCTGACAGCCATCGGTCGGGACCGAGGCAGCCAACTCGTGGCCCGGCTCGTCCTGGATGTCAAGGAAGGCAACACGCGCACCCTGTCGCACAAAGTGAGTCACGATGGATGCGCCAATGCCGGTGGCGCCCCCGGTGACAAGCACAGCGCGGTTGCGAAGGCTGGGATACGTGCCAAACTGTGGCCCTTGCTGCGGTTGCGCGACGTCCATGGCGAGGCTTCCGTCTCTGGGATTTGGAGCAGGACCCAGTATAGGCGCAGATCAGGCTATGCACCGCGTGCGCCCTATGGAAGGGACGCAAGGCACGGCCGGCTTCAATACCGTCAAATGGGACAACGTCTTTTATTGAAAGAGCATACTGGGATGGAGGTCGATTTTGTAATGATTCTTCCCCTGGAGTTTCCTCTTGTCCACTTCGGCCATTAGACTTGCAGGGACCAAAGTTTGAGCACGCCGGTTGTTCCGAACGGTTAACGCTTCGGGCCGCGCATGTTGTTCAGGATGCGCGCGCAGCAAGACTTGAAAAGAGAAGAGATGCGCCACCCCACACTCGCACAGGGGCCGGGGTGCCCGCTGGGTCGAGGACCGGGCAGCGGGAGCTAGGCTGTAATGCACCGCCTGGATCGCTAGCCGCGCGGCAAGAGATGAGTAACAAAAGGAAAGGCAAAGAGGGGGTTCTATGACTGCACCAGCTCGCTATCCCGGCATCCGGGTTACCGCAAACGGAAATCAGTTGGTCTCGTACCATACCGAGACGCGCATCGCAGACGCCGGCGTGTTTTATCCGATCACTCCCTCGACTGAAGGCGGTGAGCTTTTCCAGCAGGCGTATGCCGAAGGCCATCTGAACGTCTTCGGGCATAACACGATTGCGATTGAGACGGAAGGCGAGCACGCGGCCCAGGGCGGCGCGATTGCGCACTCAGTTTGCGGCAAGCGTGTGGTGAACTTTACCTCGGGCCAGGGCGTGGTCTACGGCGTGGAGCAGGATTATCACGCGCCGGGCAAGGGTTCCACCATGGTGCTGGAGGTGGGTGCCCGCGCGCTGACCAAGCATGCGCTGAACGTGCACTGCGGCCACGACGATATATATGGCGCACTCGACACGGGCTGGATCATGGTCTTCGGCAAGGACGCGCAGCAGGCGGCCGATCAGGCGCTGATTCTGCGCCGCGTTACCGAGCTTTCGTTGACCCCCGGCATGAACATCATGGACGGCTTTTTGACCAGCCATCTGGAGCGTACCTTCTACAAGCATGAGTCAGAACTGATTCGCGAATATCTCGGCTCGCCTGAAGACATCATCGATTGCCCGACGGAGGCGCAACGCGTTCTCTTTGGACCCACGCGGCGGCGCGTTCCCAAGATGATCGACCTGACCAATCCGATCCTGCTGGGGCCGGTACAGAACCAGGAACACTACATGCAGGGCATCATCGCGCGGCGCAACAACTTCGCCGAACCGATCCTCCAGTTCCTCGAGGAAGCCTACGAAAAGTTTGCCGAGCTTACAGGCCGCCGCTATGGCCTTGTCAGTAACTACAAGATCGACGACGCTGAGACCGTCTTCGTCTCACTGGGTTCTGCCGCAGAGAATATTGAGGCTGCGGTGGACTACCTGCGCCAGACGCGCGGCGCGAGCGTGGGATCGATTCATGTAAATGTGATTCGCCCTTTCCCTGAGGCTGCAATTGTGGCGGCGCTCAAGGGCAAGAAGAATGTCATCATTCTGGAGCGGACGGACGAGGCACTGTCGGGCGACAATCCGCTGGGACGCGATATTCGCACGGCCTTGTCGAAGGCGATTCAATATGCCGGTCATCCTGCCGGCGAAGGCCTGCCCGCTCTGGCGATGGACGAGGTCCCGCACATCTATTCCGGAAGCTACGGGCTGGGTTCGCGCGACTTCCGCCCGGAGCACATTATCGGCGCGTTTGAGTACGCGACTGCCGGTCGCGCGCGTAAAGACGGCAAGACCGCTGCAGATGGCACGAACTTCTTCGTGCTTGGCATCGATCATCCCTATGCGGTCATCGGTGAAGAAAGGCCGTCGCTGCTGCCGGAGGGTGCGGTGGCTGTGCGCTTCCACTCGATTGGCGGCTGGGGCGCCATCACCACCGGCAAGAACCTGGGCGCGATTCTCGGCGATCTGAATGATCTGATCTTTGAACGGGACGGCGAACGTGACGAACTGGGCAATCCGAAGGAAGTGATTCACGTCAGCGCCAATCCCAAGTACGGGTCAGAGAAGAAGGGCGCGCCAACCAGCTACTTCATGGTTGCGGCCAAAGATCGCATCCGCGTGAACTGCGATCTGCGCCATGTCACGACCGTTCTGTGCTGCGACCCCAAGGCTTTTACGCACACCAACCCGTTGGACGGTATGCAGCCCGGCGGCAGCCTGGTGTGGGAGTCCGACCAGGAAGGCGAGCAAGCGTGGGAGCAGTTGCCCCTGTGGGCGCGCAAGCAGATCATCGACAACAAAATTCGCGTCTTCACGCTGCCAGGTTTTGACATTGCCCGCAAGGCCACGGACCGCGGCGATCTGCAACTGCGCATGCAGGGCAACGCATTCCTTGGCGCGTTTTTCGCCTGCAGCACACTGCTGCAGGAGTTCGGCATCACGCAGGAGCAGTTCCGCGATGTGGTGCATAAGCAGTATGTGAAGAAGTTCGGCAAGTTCGGCGATGCCGTAGTGCAATCGAACATGGAAGTGATGTTGCAGGGCTTTGAGCGTGTGAAGGAGATCAAGATCGGCGAGCTGAGCGCGGCCGATCGCTCCAGCCTGCGCGGCGCGGCTCTGCTGCCGATTCTCGAACTGGCCACTGCGGGCGGCTCCTGTGGTACCGGTTGCCGCTCCACACCGACGCCTGCGGGTCAGGGGCCGCGCACGCCGGTCTCCAGTATCGCGGCTTTCGATGCGGAGTTCCGTTCGCACTACGGCTACGACCAGCCCGCCACACCGCTGTCGGCCATGGGCGTCATCGCTGCCGCAACGGGCGATACAGCGTCAAAGTATGTGGCCCGGCGTGAGACTCCGCTTTACATTCCGGAGAATTGCACGCAGTGCATGGAGTGCATTTCGGTCTGCCCGGACACGGCTCTGCCCAACACCTCGCAGGACCTGAGCACACTGCTTTCGACGGCGATTTCCTACTACATTGCTGACCCGGCCGAGCGCACCAAGATGCTGCACGCGTTGCCGGAGATTGAGAAGCAGACCCGCCAGCGCATGGTGGCGGAGATGAAGACCGGCACGCCGCTCCCCACCATTCTGCGCGAAGTCACCGAGCAGGTGGACGGATTCTCAGCCGCTTCCAAAAAGCAATTCTTCGACATCATCGCAAAGGTTCCGATGGCCTATCAGAAGGTTAACGCAATCTTTTCGTCGCCGGAGCGCAAGAACCCCGGCTCGGGCGGAGTCTTCTCGATCTTTGTGAGCGACCTTTGCAAGGGCTGCGCGGCTTGTGTGACGGCCTGCGGCGATCACAACGCGCTGCGGATGGTGCAGGAGACTGAGGAAGTGAATGCCGAGCACGAGAGCGGCACGGCCTTCCTGGATCTGCTGCCCGATACGTCGCAGAAGTATCTGGGCCTGTTCAATGCGGCCAATCCCGCGGACTCAAAGACTGCCACTCTGCGCAACATGCTGATGGTGCGCACAAATTACGACGCGCTGGTGGCCGGCGACGGCGCCTGCGCGGGATGCGGTGAGAAGAGCGTGCTGCGCTCCATCGCTGCGGTGACTGAGGCCTACATGCGCCCGGTCTTCCACGCAAAGAGCGATCGCCTGGTGGCCAAGGCCGGTGAACTGGAAAAGAACGGCGTGGCACGGCTGGCGGCATTGAAGGGAAAGAACGAGGCCGAATACGCGCTCCTGCGGCAGGCTATTGCTCATCTGGTGCTGGGGCTGGGCGGCGAAGACGAGAAGGACACCAGGGCCCGCATTGCGGCCCACGAGGCTCAGCACGGGACAATTACCGATGCGCAGCTTGTGGAGGCGATGGCCGCGGTGCTGCTGACTGAGGCCTTCAATCATAAGAGCCTGCAGCCAATCGATGGACGCCTGGCAAACGGCATGAGCGTAATGGCGATGGCCGCGCACACGGGCTGCAACACCGTGTACGGGTCCACCTCGCCCAATAACCCGCATCCTTATCCGTGGATGAACTCGCTCTTCCAGGATGGCATCACGGTGGGCTGGCTGATGGGCGAGAGCTTTATCGTGGATCACGCGCGGCGCTCGGTGATTCCAGAGCGGCTGGCGGACGTGGTGCTCACGCGCGATACGAACGTCATCAACGATGAGGAGTACTACCACTACAGCCACTTCACCGATGCACTGATGACCGACCAGGAGATCGTCGAGCTGCCCAAGGTTTGGGTGGTGGGCGGCGACGGCGGCATGGGCGACATCGGCTACCAGAACATGTCGAAGGTCATTCTGCAGAACCGGCCCAACGTGAAGGCATTGATGCTGGATACGCAGGTCTACTCGAACACCGGCGGCCAGAACTCGGACTCGACGCCGATGCTGGGCGGCAACGATATGAACGTCTTCGGTGCAGCCACGCAGGGCAAGAACACAGAGAAGAAGACGGTGGCGGAGACCTTCCTGGCCGGGCACGGTTCGCCGTTCGTGGCGCAGGTTTCCATGGCCAACGCGCCCAAGCTCTACCGTTCGATTCTGGATGGTCTGGAGTATCGCGGAACCATGTTCCTGCAATGCTTCACCACCTGCCAGCCGGAGCACGGCGTTGCCGACGATATGGCTCTGCACCAGGCGCAGCGCGTGCGCGACTCGCGCGGCGTGCCGGAGTTTGTCTTCAATCCCCGGCTGGGAGAAAGCTATCAGGAAGCTTTGGACATCAAGGGCAATCCGTCGATCGATCTCGACTGGTACGAGACGAAGATCAAGTCGACCGGCGAGCCGATGCGCTACACCGTGGCTCACTGGTGTACGACTGAAGCGCGCTTCCGTAACCACCTGAAGAAGGTCAAGCCCGAGGCGGCGGCGAAGATGATTCACCTCGACAATATGCTGGTGCGTATCACGCAACAGGATGTGGTCTACCGGCGTTATCTCAACCCCGCGCACCGTGCTTTTATCCCGGACTTCGGCGTGTACATCAAGTACGAAGACAACGGGAAGGTAGAATATCGCGCTCTCTCGCGGCAGCTTGTGATGTTCTGCGTGGAGCGGCGCAAGGCGTGGCGCATGTTGCAGTCCAAGGCCGGCATCGTGAACAAGGAGTACGCGGCGCAAAAGGCGGTTCTTGCGGATTTGGATGCAGGCAAGCTGTCGCTGGACGAGCTGTTTGCGCGCGGGAATGAACTGGTCGCCGAGCGAATGACGGCCAAGGCATAAGCCGGGTCTCCCGGCGCAATGCAAAGGGCGGACCGCACGGTCCGCCCTTTGCATTGCGCATCGATGGATGGCCCGAAGAGCCTTCTACCCGCTACATCAGCTTTTTGCGTATCAGGTCCAGCGCCTGCTGGGTGGCCCACTGGCGCACGCGGTCACGGTCGCCGCGGAAGGTGCGATCGTAGGAGTCGGTCTTATGCGCATCGCTGACCGCAAAGTACACCAGCCCTACAGGCTTTTGCTCTGTGCCGCCGGTGGGGCCGGCGATGCCCGTGACTCCCAGGCCGAGCGTGGCGCCGGTGCGGCGGCGAATGCCCTCCGCCATGGCCGCGGCAACTTCGGCTGATACAGCGCCGTGCTTTGCGATCAGCTCAGGTGGTACGTTTGCAAAGCTGGTCTTCAGCGGATCGGAGTAGACGACCGCCCCGCCCAGAAACGAGCGCGAACTGCCGGGGACGGCGGTAATGCGCTCGGCGACCATGCCGCCGGTGCAGCTCTCAGCCACGGCCAGCGTGGCCTGGCGCAGGCCAAGGTAGTAGAGAACGATCTGCTCCAGTGACTCGCCTTCCGACGAGTAGAGCCAGTCGTCGAGCGCTTCTTCAAGGCGGCCCGCCAACTCCTCGACGCGCTGCTCGGCGGCTTCCTTGCTGGCCTTGGAGCAGAGCAGCGTGAGCTGAATGTCGCCGGCATGGGCCAGGATCGTCGTTTCCACATCGGTGTATGTGGTGTAGATGGGCGCGAGCAGTTTGTCGGCCTGCGACTCGGGAATCATCGCGGCCTTAAGCGTGCGTTGGGCGATGTGGCGCTGCGGCAGGGCGGCGCGCAGGCGCGACACGCATTCAGCATCAAACATGGGGCGGCACTCGTTCGGCGGTCCGGGTACGAGCATCACGATTTTGCGGTAGTTGTTGTAGGTCGCGTCGAGCCACTGGCCGGGGGCGCTGCCATTAGGGTTCGGCAGTATGGCGGCGGTCTCGATCACGTCGGCCTGCTTCAGGTTGTTCTCTGGCATCGGCATGCGCCAGGTCGCCGCGCGTGCGTGCAGGGCGGCGAGTTGCGCTCCGTCGCGGCGCAGCTTCAAAGAGAGCGCTTCGGCGGTCGCTTCGCGCGTCAGGTCATCTTCAGTAGGGCCCAGCCCTCCCATCAGGACCAGAATGTCCACGCGGCCAAGCGCCGTCTGGATGGCGCCCACGAGATCCTTGCGCCGGTCGCCCACAATGGTCTTGAAGGCGACGGTGACGCCAATTTCGTTGAGCTTCCCGGTCAGGTAGAGAGAGTTTGTGTCCTGGCGGTAAGGCGTGAGCATTTCAGAGCCGACAGCGATGATTTCACATTTCATGAAGACAGCATTCGGCTCCTGACTTGAAGTTTAGGGCATCGACCGGCAGAGACCATGCGCCAGCAAGATTCCGCGTCCTGCAGTAATTTTGACACACGCCCGCGGCGCGATTCATTCCCGGTTGAAGCCGTAATCCCGCTCCACGCGGCAGACGCGAGTTTTGAAATCGTGATACCACATCTCGCGGCCCCGCTGTTGAGCAACAAGGTGAGCGGAGTTGCGTTGCCACGCAGCGATGGCTTCAAGACTCTCCCAATACGAGACCGTAATTCCAATGGAATCGCTTGCCGACTCGATGCCCAGAAAGCCGGGCTGCTCCGCGGCAAGTCTGACCATTGCTGCGGCCATCGTCTCGTAGCCCGCGTCCACTGTGGTCCTGCTGGAAGTAAAAATGACCGCGTAGTAAGGCGCCGCGGGTGTGGCTGCAATACTCATGTTGGCTCCAGTCTTCCGACGTGTGGGCGTATGCCCTTGGGCAGCGTGTCAAAGTCATGCATGGCTTGGCTCGGCTAACTCGAGAAAGAATCGGCAAAACTAGAAAAGACTCAATCCTTCCACGCCCAGGTCCACATCATAAACAGCTTCATGGGTGGCCAGAATGACAGTACCAAGCGGGGAGAAGGCGGTTCCGACAAGATTGTTGCCGCTGAGCACGAGGCTCGCCGTGCCGGACGGCGTGACGCGGACCAGCCCACGACGGCCACGCAGGCAGGCAGTCACGTAGATGTCGCCCTCCTTGGAAAGCGCAAGTCCCTGCGGGCGGCCCAGGCCGCGATACCAGGCCCGCGCCTCACCGTGCATGTCGATGGCCCAGATGGCTTCGTTGGAGCAGAGCGTAGGGCCGGTCACAAACAGAGTGCCCTCCCGGTCAGCGGCAAGATGATAGGCAGAGACGCTGGGCTCCAGCGTGGCGTATACAAAAATGCGTCGCTGCGGATCGATCTTGAAGATGGTGCCGCTGCGGTCGCCGACGAACAGGTTGCCCTCGGCATCGAATGCCGCGCCCGTGGCCACACCCATGCCTTCCGCGTAGAGGCTCGGCTCGCCCGCGCCGTCAATGCGATATACATTGCCCTCCGCGCGCGACGTGACGTAGAGATCGCCATCCGGGCTGAAGGCGAGTCCAGTGGCGTTCAGGATCCCCGTGACGAAGGGCGTCCCCCGGCCATCGGGGCTCACGCGAACCACAGAGACAGGCGTCTGCTTGCCGCGTGACCCGGAGATAGTGGCGTACACCATGCCCGACCGGCTGACGGCGGGGCTGGTCACGGGGTGAAGGCCGCTCGATAACTCGCGCGCAACACGCAGCGGCGCAGCGTTACTGACTCCGGCAGCCGTACGGACTTCAATCAGCCCGGTCACGGCATCCTCGGGCACGCCCAGTGCCAGTCGTCCGGGCCTGCACATCAGCACGCGGGCGGCATGCGCCCCCACAAAGACCGTGGGCGCGCCGGCGCTGTCTGCGCCAAGATCGGAGCCCATCAGTTCCACCTCGCCCAAAGGCAGCGCCGCCGGCGGAACAACATCGTCAATGCGAGGGACTGGATGCGTCTCTTCCGGCGCGGATTGGGAGCGGGTGCGGGGCATGATGAGCGTCAAATCCAGATACGTAACAAGGATGCTACACCCAAAGCATACAGCCCGGCGGCCACATCGTCGAAGACGATGCCCCAGCCCTCGGGCAGTCGTTCAAGCTGGCGTGCCGGAAAAGGTTTGGTGATGTCGAAAAGCCGGAAAAGCACCAGTGCGATGAGGCCATGGCGCCAGTCTGCCGGGCTGCCAAGCAGCGCAATCCACTGGCCGGCCACTTCGTCGATGACCACGAACTGCGGATCATGGCGTCCGGACTCGCGCGCGGCAAGCGTAGCGGCGGGCACGCCCAGCGCGATGGACAGCGCAACTCCGGCCAGCAGCACCAGCAGAAGAGTGTGCGGCGAGGGATGAAGAAATGCCGCGTAAGCCCCCCACAGCAGCACCGCCGCCACCGATCCCCATGTGCCCGGTCCGGGCCTGCCCAGACCCGCGCCAAAGAAGGTGGCGACGGTCCATGCCCACGGGGTCTTGCGGCCGGCCACGGTCGTGGTGGGACTATTCATCATCCGAGCCTTTGCGATGGCCGCCGGTCAGGCCGCCCAGATCCTCAAGCACTTCGGGGTCGAGCACGGGCGAACTGATCTTATACACGCCCATCGCCCACTTGCCCAGGTCGATCTTGCGGCAGCGGTCGCTGCAAAAAGGGAAATCCTCATCCTTAGCGCGCACCAACATGCCGCAGGTGGGGCAGCGAAGGGTCTTGGCGGTTTTTTTCTTCGCGGGCATAGATCAATCTTCAGCCTGAATCTCTCATTCTATAGCGCCACCGAGTCCACGCGCGCCACCACGTCATACTCGTGTGCCTCGGTGATCTCTGCGCGATAGAACCGCCCCGGTTCCAGCGTCTCCAGGGCGCCGAAGTCGTTGATGTACACCTTGCCGTCAATCTCCGGTGCATGGAACTGCGTGCGGCCCTCCCACAAGAGCGGCGTCTCTTCGCTTTCGCCTTCTGCCAGCAGAACCAGTTCGCGGCCCACCCACTGCTGCTTGGCCTGCTTGCTGATGGATTGTTGCAGCTTCATCAGGCGGCGCTTGCGCGCTTCAATCGTGCGTTTGGGAACCTTCGCATCCAGAACGCGCGCTCCTGAGCCCTCTTCGTCGGAGTAGTTGAAGACACCGAGCCAGTCGAATTTTGCCTCGTTGATGAACTCTTCCAGAAGCTCAAAGTCGCGGGGCGATTCGCCGGGGAAGCCGACAATGAAGCTGGTGCGAAGGGCGATGCCCGGAACGGCGGCGCGCACCCTGTCCAGCGTCTTCAGAAAGATGTCGGCGCCGGCGCCGCGTTTCATGCGCTTCAACACATCCGGAGAGGCATGTTGCAGGGGAACGTCGAGATACTTGCAGATGTTGTCATGGCGCGCGATGGTATCGAGCAACTTGCCCGTGATGCGGTTTGGATAGGCATAGAGGAAGCGCAGCCAGCGCAGGCCTTCAATGCCCGCCAGCGCGTCCAGCAGAGTGGAGAGGCCGTCTTTCAGGCCCAGGTCCTCGCCGTAGCACGTGGTGTCCTGACCGATCAGCGTGATCTCCTGCACACCCCGGGCCACGAGTTGCCTTGCCTCCGCAACCACCGACTCAAAGCGGCGCGAGCGGAACTTGCCGCGCAGGTTGGGAATCACGCAAAAGCTGCAAGGGTGGTCGCAACCCTCCGCGATCTTGATGTAGGCCGACGAGCGCGGGGTAGTGAGGAAGCGTGGCGTGGATTCGTCGTAAAGGTAAGTGGGTAGCAGGTGGGTCGCGCCGTCCCAGTCGTCCCGCTTGAAACGGCCCTGACGCTCGCGTTCGTTGCCTTCTTCGCGAAACTTTGGCGCTTCAGGCTTGTGCGTAGCGGCGCGGGATTCAAGGCCGGGGCGAACTTCGCCGTGGGCGCTCCCGCTGAGAATATTGAACGGCGACGACGAGGCCGCAGCCGCGGGCATGGCGATGCCGGCGGCTTCCAGAATGGATTCAAGTTCGCCGGTGCCGACCACAGCATCGACTTCAGGAATGTTCTTGCGAATCTCGTCCCGGTAACGCTCCACGAGGCACCCGGCGACGATGAGTTTTGTCGCGCGGCCTTCGGTTTTATGCCGGGCCATCTCAAGGATGGTGTCCACGGACTCCTGCTTGGCCGTGTCAATGAAACTGCAGGTGTTGACGACCAGGATTTCGGCGTCCTCGGGGCGCGCAGTCAGACGTGCCCCGGCGCGGTCCAGCAGGCCCATCATCACCTCGGAGTCAACGAGGTTCTTGGGGCAGCCCAACGAAATAAAGCCCACGGTAGGAGCCGCGGGCGGGGATGAATTAGTCACTTATTCATTATATCGGGAGCGGGAGATGTCGTTTGGCTGGCGCCGGGCAAGCCGTTTCCAAATGGAGGATTCCCATCCATTTTGCAAAAGGCGCGAAATGGGTCGGGCGTTCGCGAAAAAATGGAAGAATTCGCACGACAGAATGTTGCAGTATCAATTAAGCTGGCTTAAGCTAGTCTATAGGAGGAATCGCAATGCCCGAAGTTGGGGCCTTTGAGGCAAAAAACACGCTTGGCGCTTTACTCGACCGTGTGCAGAGCGGAGAAGAGATCGTGATTACGCGGCACGGCCGGCCCGCTGCTCGCCTGGTTCCCTATGCGGGCGGCATCGACCGTGAGCAGGCGGGCGCAGCGGTGAAGCGGATTCGCGCACGCGCGGCGCGGCTTAAGTCCGGGCGCTTCGATTGGGAGACGCTCAAGACCGATCGAGATATGGGAAGACCGTGAGCCTGGTCCTTGACAGTTCAGTCACCCTGGCCTGGGTCTACAGCGAGGAATCGACCGAATCGATCCGTCGCGTTTTCGACCTTGTGACGGCAAGCGGGGCGTGGACTCTCGCGCTGTGGAGGCTCGAAGTTGCGAGCGTTCTTGAGATGGGTGTGCGTCGGCGGCGTACCAGCGCGGCATTCCGCGACGCGACCCTTGCCGATCTGTCCTTGTTGCCGATTCAACTGGATACGGAGACGAACCTGCAGGCGTGGGGAGCGACGTTGCGTTTTGCAACGAAACATAGGCTGACTCTCTACGACGCAGCTTATTTGGAGTTGGCGAAGCGGCGCGGATTGCCGCTGGCGACTTTGGATGGGGAGTTGAGATCTGCGGGGCGCGCCGAAAAGGTGCCTCTGCTGGGTATGTGACCGTCGGGAGCTGCACTGCGCAGGAAATTGGATGAACTGGCAGAAGCGGAGATGGACGAAAGACTGTGTAGCCGACTGCCGCTTTACCAGGCCTGTGAGGGGGTGGCGAGACGCCGGCAAGATAGGTGCTCGCCGATCCCTTGGATGTCTTGGCTGTCGCGCCTTGCCGGGGATATTTACTCAAGCATGTCCGAAAAACCCTCAAAAGCCGATTTGAGAGAGTCATACTTCGCCTGCGTCAGATCGCTTTGCTGTGGTCTGCGGTTGCTGCTTGCAAGTGCTAAAATCTATCAGTGCCGGGTCCTACGCGACGTAATCCCGCCAATCCCGCCAGGTCCGGAAGGAAGCAACGGTAACGGGCTAGTACGGGCGCAGTAGGCAACCCGGTACTTTTTTGCGGCTGCGGTCTGTCTTTCTAATGGCCGTTGCCGGTTGATTGTGGCTGCTACACAGTCACTCAGATGTTGGGTTGAAGCGGCTGACCGGGTTCTCTGCCAGGAGTCAACGCCGCAAGGAGAAGTCCATTGAGCCTCACTGTTCGCCCCGTCGTGGGCCAGCGCGCCAAGATTACCGCGCTCGGAACCTACGTTCCTCCTCAGGTCCTGACCAACAAAGATCTTGAAAAGATGGTGGATACCAACGACCAGTGGATCATGGAGCGGACCGGTATCCGCGAGCGCCACGTGCTGGGCAAAGGTTTAGGCACCAGCGATATGTGCGTGGAAGCCGCGAAGAAATGTCTGGCCGTGCGCGGCATCCAGCCCAGCGAGGTGGAGGTCATCATCGTGGGCACCGTAACGCCCGACATGATGTTTCCCTCAACCGCCTGCCTGGTGCAGGACAAGATTGGCGCCAGGGGCGCATGGGGATTCGATGTTTCGGCGGGTTGCTCGGGCTTTGTGTTTGCCCTCCAGGCCGGCGTAAAGCTGGTGGAGAGCGGCGCGCACTCGAAAGTCCTGGTCTGCGGTGCGGACGCCAATACACGCATGACGGACTACACCGATCGCACCACCTGCGTGCTCTTTGGCGATGGTGGCGGCGCGGTGCTGATTGAGCCGGCCGGTGAGGGAGAGATCGGATTCATTGACTTTATCAACGAGATCGACGGCTCGGGCGGCGTGGCGCTGAACCTCAAAGGCGGCGGCAGCCTCAACCCCTCCACCCACGAGACCGTGGATAAAAAGATGCACTACATTTACCAGGATGGACAGGCTGTGTACAAGTTTGCCGTACGCAAAATGTCCGAGGTCACCGCGCGGCTGCTGGAGCGTAACGGCGTTACCGGCGCGGACCTTGGCTGCTTCATTCCGCATCAGGCCAACAAGCGGATTATTACGGCCACATCCGACCGGCTGGGACTGGCTCCGGAGCGGGTGATTATCAATATTGATAAGTACGGCAACACCTCGGCAGGCACCATTCCGCTGGCTATGGAGACGGCCATCGAAGAGGGCAAACTGAAGAAGGGCGATCTGGTCCTCATGTCAGCCGTCGGCGCCGGATTCACCGTAGGAGCGACGCTTTTGCGCTGGGAGATTTAGCTGTCAAGAGGGGCGTTCCGATTTTTTCTGCGCGCCGCTTCTCAGGCTCGTGCACGCAGGTCTTCCAACTCAATTCAATCCAGTGATTTAGGGCAAGCCGCGCAGCGTCGCAGGATCGCCCGAAAATCTGCGTACAATTTGCAGATTATTTCTGCAAAAAGTCTACGCTTGAATCATGAGACAAAACAGATCGGCGCGCGCAGCCTTATACGGGCACCGCGGCAATTTCGGGATCGTATGCGGGCAGCACGCCTGCCTCGGCAGCCATGCGGAAGAACCCGCGCATGCCCTCGATGCACTCATCGTCAAGCGTGTAGTGGATGTTCGAACTCAGGTAGGTGTGGATCGTCTCCGCGGGCACGGGCAGCTTGGCAGACCACTCGTCCACCAGTGCGTCCATGTGGGCCAGGCCGTGATCGCGAGAGCTGATGAAGTCTTCCGCGGCGCGGTCAAGGGCGGAGCCGTTGAGCCTGGCGCCCCACACGGCAGAAACGAACGGCAGCCCGGTCTCCGCGCGCCATTCCGCGGCGAGGTCATGGTAGATCAGCTCTTCGCCGGTGCGTTCGACGCGGTTGGCCTTTTCTTCGAGCGCCAGCAGGGCCGGGTCGCCGATGACGATGGCCGCGTCCGCGCGCTCCAGCATCGCGTCCAGATCGGCAGCCATCGGCACAAACGGCACGTGAGGATTGCCCCACTTGTGGAAGAGAATGCGCGCGTAGGTCACCGTGGTACGGCTGGCCGTGTCCGCCGCCACACTGCGCAGAGCATGGATAGGCTGTCTTGCGCGGCGTACGAGCAGAAGCGATCGCACGTTACCTTTGGATGCGATGGTGCAGCCCGGCAGAATGCGCACCTCGGGGTTGGTGGCAAGCGCCGCGATGGGCACCAGACCGATCTCTGCGGTGCCGGTGGCCAGCCGCTCGGCACACTCGGAAGGCAGCATCCAATCCAGGTGGTAGCGCGCGGCAAGCTGCGTGTTCAAAGGGGGATGCTCGAAATCCCACATCAGCGGCGCAGGATTCAGAAATCGGATGGCAGCAATGCGCAGTCGGTGTTGCGATGTCGAACTCACACCGTATTAGACTCACGAACTATGCCCGAGGATGCGGGAAAGGCCGGGGCGGCTCTGTTGACGCTCGCTTGACTTCCAGCTTCGAGCCGCTTATCGTGAGCGCAAATCCAAAGAGAGTCTGATGCGAATTGCACGGAAGAGAGCGGAAGTGTGTTTCGGAGCGCTCCATGGAATGGAATGACGACAATGCCTGATGAGGTAGCCTGTGCTGCTGCCGCCCCGCTGCATGAGGACCAGTTAGCCTGTCTTGCGCTTGCCCTGACGCCGGGACTTGGCCCAAGACGCATCTATGAAGCCATGCAGAGCCTGGACGGGGCGGCGCGCATCTTTGCGATGTCGCTGACGGAGTTGGAGAGCCTGCGACTTCCGGCTCCGGCCGTTCAGTGGATATTTGACGGTAAGGCTCGCCAGATGGCCGAGGAAGAGTGGGCTCGTGTGCGCGAGCAGGGCGGCACGCTGGTTACATTAAGCAGTCCGGAGTATCCGGAGCGGCTGAAAGAGATCTACGATCCCCCGCCAGTCCTGTGGCTGCGCGGCAATGCGAGCCTGCTGGCGCGGCCTTCGCTGGCGGTTGTGGGCACGCGACATCCTTCGCCGTACGGCTCCGGTGTCGCGGAGATGTTGGCGCGCGATCTGGCTGTGCGGCGCCTGCTGATTCTGAGCGGCATGGCGCGCGGCATTGACACCTGCGCGCACAAGGGCGCTCTGGCTGCACGCATGCCCACCGTCGCGGTGTGGGGAACAGGGATTGATGTGATCTATCCGAAGGAGAACAAGAAGCTTGCGGAGGAGATTCTCGCCACCGGCGGCGCAATTGTAAGCGAGGTGCCGATGGGGACATTTCCTGCGCCGCAGAACTTTCCTCGCCGCAATCGGATCATCAGCGGACTGAGCATTGCCGTGCTGGTGGTGGAGGCGAGCGAGAACTCCGGCACGCGCGTGACGGCGCGCTGCGCGGCGGAGCAGAATCGCGATCTGTATGCCGTGCCCGGCAACGTGACAAACAAGAACTCCTGGACCCCCAACACGCTGATTAAACAGGGCGCAAAGCTGGTGGCCTCATGGGAAGACGTGTGGGAAGACCTGCCCTCGCAAGTGCGGCGCGAGTTGGAATCCGAGGCGGGGGTT
>JAJZGF010000221.1 GCA_021805025.1 Acidobacteriota bacterium | reverse complement strand
AAAGGTGCAGGAAAAATGATGCCAGAAACTCCGCGTGTAACCCCGCATCCATCGACTCCACGCGGCTTTCTCTACATCGCATCCACTGGCGCCCGGTTGTTATGTACGGATCAGGGCTCTCCAAATCTGCCGCAGCGAATGAGCCGTAGGTTGTACCGTTGAGCATGAACACCCGGCAGAGCGTGTTCACGCATCTGAGGTGGTCGCGATAGGAGCCAATTTCCTCGAGTTCCGGGCGCGAGAAGTGGCCTTTCCCAGGAGAAGGACGCATGGATTGCCATGGATTTGGCAGCCAATCCCTCGAATCATATGCAACACCGCCCTCGGAAAGTCGAAGACGGGACATTATTGGAGGATTGTCAGGAGAAAATCATCTCGCCTGCGCTTCAACTCAACGGCCTGCTCGCACAGGGTGTGCGCTCGCGCCGCTCATCCTGGGAGGGCACCATATCCGGACTCCCCAAAGTCACAAATTCCCCTGCGGTCTTAATCCCGGCAATGTTACCGATCCCATGCTTCCCGAATTTTCATCAACTACAACGATCCGCACTGAACCGGCCTTTTGATCCGCTGGCACAAACGTGTCAAAATCGATTCCCTGGGTAAGCAACCTATTGTAAGTCGCAGGCTTTAACAGGAGACGTAACGTCTGGCCGCTCACTTTGCCACTCAGTCCGGTGTCATCCCGTTGCACTAGAAAAATATCCAATGTATCGCTCCAGAGACCTCCTTGCTGTTTCAGATCGAGGTCGCTTGCCGCGATGCTGAGTTTGAGAGCAGTCCCCTCGGAGGCTGCTGCCGGTTGGGCGCTCAGTCCGATTTCGCTCGCATCGAGCGGTTGCCATATCACCTGCTGAAAGCGGTCTTTCAGAATGGCAGGCTCCCTTGTGTATTGATAGCCAGTGCGGTAACGGAGCTTGATGCCGCGCCGCGTGGTGAGTTGCATGGTTAGCACGTGATACTGGTCGTCCGCCGGTGAGTCAGGAACAAAGCCGAGCAGATATGTGGCTCGCCCATCTTCGACCACGCCGTTGAGGGCCACTTGAATTTTGTTGCTGCGGCGAAGGACTCGCCCGCCAGTGGATTCTGCCAATTCTTGAATAGGGCCCTGAACTGGGTGAATATCCTGCTGCATCTCGGTAGCAGAGCGGCCGAGCCCCGGACCAGCCATCTCGCCCTGGTGCTGTGGCGGTGCGGTGACGCTAGGTGACAGATCTACGCTGGGGCTTTCGAGACTGGGATCGACTGCCATGGTCTCCAACTGCGAGGCGTCGAGAGGAAAGATGCTGACGTGTGCGTCATTCAGTTCATCTTGTGCGCGCAGGACAAAGCTGTCGATATGTTTGCTGCCCTTGTCACTGCCAACCGCCTTGTCGGTCCAGTCCGCCAGAACGTTATCACTTGCGACCCACACCAGGTTCTTGTGGCCGGGGATCGCGGCCAGATGCCGGGCCACGCCAATCAGAATCGTCAACGCTCCACGAGCTGGATCGCTTCCGAAGTCGCGTAGTTCGGGATCAATCGTGCTGGCTGTATCCGGTGGCGTGGTCATGCTCCCATTCACATATTGCAGGTCATCAGGGTGACCTACCCAATCGAATTGCTGTCGGTTGCGCTGCTCTTCCTGCTGCGCTCGAGCCAGATCTCCCGCATTGGGCATCCATTGACTCAACGTAGAAGCGAGCAAGGTCCGATCGGTTGTAGCCTCCGCCAGAATTTGAAATCTGCTCGCACTCTGGACATAGATTCCAACGCGCTCGCCGGCCGGAAGCGTTTGCAAAAACTTCAGCATCTGCGCTCGGGCTTGCGTGAGATCGGCCCATGCCAAGTTGTTCGCGTCAATCAATAGAATCGTGACGCTGCCTTCTGTATCTCCAGGGCCAGGCTTCGCATCGGCGGTCTTCTCCATACGATTGGAGAAAACGAGCTGGCCCGGTGGAGAAACAAGCTGACCCAGAGCTGCGGCAGACTGCACTGCTGGCGCACCGCCAGCCTTGGTGAAGAATTGCACGGACTGTCTCCTGCCGTTGTCATATATTTCGAAGTCTTCCGGCTTCAGTCCCGTGACTGGATGGCCCTTCCTGTCCAGGGCTACCACGTCCACGTCTACGAGCCGCGCAGTCTCGCGCAGGGTGAAGGCTTTGTTTTGCGTGGCGTCTGGAACAGCAAGCGTGCCTGGCAGCGCCGCCGACCCGGTCACAGCAATCTCGGGCAGAGCCGGCGCCGGTGACGGGCTTGGCGTTTGAACGATCGCCGAAGGCGGCGTTGCCGACTCAGCCGCCGGGCTTCCTTCCACAGAACCAGCTGACACATGGCTGCCCGGAATCGCGGGCTCCTCGTTTTTCACGACGCTTTCAGGCAAGTTTGCAGGGTTCACCCTGGCGAATGCGGAGGAATTGCCGGGCGATTGCTGGTCGTCCCCGGCCAGTATGCGCGCGTCCGTGCGAAAAAGATGATACTGCCCGAAGACGACATCATTCAGCATCGTCTGCAGCGGGGCACGATTCATCTCGACTTCCTGTTGAATGAGGCTGCTCGCCTGGGTCTCGAACAACATGACCTTCTTCGTCTGCGCCGGAGCCAGCGAAATGGAGACGCTCTTGATCGGGCAGATGTAACTCCTGTCCCCGATTTCGACCGGACCGTATGCAACCATAATGTCCGATTTGACCAAAGGATCAGCTTTCGTAAGGTCCGCAACTAGCGTCAGGCGAAGGATGGAACCATTCGAAGCATCAACGGCAATCTCTCCGTGATAGCCAACAAACCGCTTGAACAAACGCTTCCCGGTTTCTGAAGGAACGCAGCAGAACTCCACCTCGAAGTGCGACTTTTCTCGCGGCACCACAAAACTGAACACCGCCTCCAAGCCATTCGAGCCCTGCTCCCAGTGGCTCCAGGCCAGTTTCCCTTGGGAAGCATCTCCTAGTACGGTGCCGAAGATAGGTCCAAATTCTCCTGATGTGGTCAGCCCAGGGGATTCCTGTTGAGATTCCCCGGTCGTCGTCACCCCCGTCTCCACTACCTCCTCACCGTTGCGGTAAAGAACCGTGGCACTGGACCTGCTAACGGGATGAATAGGCTGGAACGGAGTGAAGGTGCCATCTACATCGCGGCCGGTGTCAAGTTGCATTGCCGGAGAATCCTCGAAGTGGATCGTGTCGCGCGTCGCAAAAAAATTTGGCAACTGTCGCATCGTCTTGACGGCATAATCCGCAGTGAGTTCCATCAGCTGGCGTTGTGCGGCAAGATTTGGAGGGGACATGGACGGAAACTCTGACGCGGGGGGATCAAGAAATGCTGACATATCCGATATCAGAAGCAGGGAGCGCCGAGACTCCGCGCCCGGCAATTCTGACTCCCAACGCGAAAGCTTGGCATCACTCAGTCGTTCGGTCAGATCCATCCCGGCGAGTTGCTGTGCCAACTTCGCATCCGGCTTGTCGCGCTCCCTGGCGATGACGCGCTCCAACTGCGCCACGGTCACGTGCTTTGCGGCGATCGCCGGCAGAGCAGCCTCCGCCAACAACAAAATGAACGCTAACATCCGCATCGCGATCCCCTGCTGCAGAGCTCCTAAAAATGCTACCCCTCTCGCCGAGTGCTCGCAAATCGCAATGCGGAATGCCCACTGACTGCTCCGCACCACTCTCATCAATCGGTTCGCGATTCGAATGCTGCGTCTGAAAGGGTACCGGCGGCTACCTGTCCTTTGGAACGGCATCCTGCAGTCCCACCTGCGGCCATCCATCCTGCCAGCTTACTGTAGAGACTTGGAGCGCCGATTTTCCGGTAAGCGCGTCATATGCATGGAAGACCATGATCGTTTGGTCACCTTCCGTATAGAGCGACGCACCTCCAGGTCCAACCCATCGACGATTTCCCACCAGAACCGGCGTACCGCCACCTTCCAGCATTGCCTTGCCCGTAGCGTCTAAATAGGGGCCGGTGACCGAACGCGAGCGCCCCACCATGGTGCGGTAACTGCTCTTCGCCCCGCGGCAGCACAGGTCCCACGAGACAAACAGGTAGTAGAAGCTGTCGTAGCGAATGATGAAGGGCGCTTCCACGGCTTCCCAGTCAGCAGGCAGATCCGCTGACCCGGCTGAGGCATTCTGAGGGCGCTCGCGGCTCGCCAGAGAATAGAGATGCGTGTCCTCTGCGGAGAGCTTCCCGGTCGCGACATCGATCCGTCGCATCTTGATGCCGCTCCAGAAGCTGCCAAAGGCTAGCCACGCTAGCCCATTGGTCTCGACCACCAGGTTTGGATCAATAGCGTTGAAGTTGTCCTGCGCGCGCGAACGCAGCACCAATCCCTCGTCAACCCATTTGTAGTCGGGGCTGGTCATATCCAACGTCTTGTTCGTCAGGAGCGCAATTCCCGAGGTATTCTTTCCGAAGAGTGAATAAGCGTAATAGAGGTGGTACCGACCGTTGAAGTAAGAGATATCGGGTGCCCAAAGTTCTCTTGTGCCTGGGCTCTCCATGCGAATCCATTTTGGAATCTCACGAAGAACCTGACCGCAGAGTTTCCACACCTGCAGGTCCTTCGAGCAGCGGATCGCCATGTGACCAAGTGGCGCGAGCCCTGTAGTAAATACGTACCAGGTATCGCCAGCCTTGATCACGGAGGGATCATGCGCACCCTCGTAATCGCCGGAAAGCGCAAAGATGTGTGAACTCGATGAATGTGTTTGAGCTGAGGCAGTCTGTATTCCCAATCCGCCGAATAGCAATGCGCCAATCCCCGTGACCGCCGCGAATGTACCTTTTCGACAACTCATAGAACCTCACCTGGAACACCGCCATCGAGAACCTGCTGTCCGAGCCAAACTCAATTCAGCCCCCCCACTTCGTCGTCTCGAATAAGCAGGTTGCTGATCCGCAGAGAGATCCTCACGCGCGCTGCAGGATGTCGCGAGGCGCGCGGCAGTGTGGCGTCCACAATCAGACTCGAATTGAGGTGCCCTCTTAGCGCCACTATCCTTCCCTGCTGTCTCCGCAGCACCTCGCCTCTGCCCGAGTCGTTCCGGGCTTTTTCACTGGCATTCTCAACGAGAACCCAAGGAAAACCTTTTCTATAAACTACTCACCGACTACGCCGAAGAAGGCAGGTTGTCAAGACGGCATCACTCCTATCTATGTGCAATGCAGTCGATCCGTGCCCCGATCCTGGTTCGGAACGGGACCAGTCGCAATCCAGTAATTCAGCATAGGCGCGCCGACCTTGGCGCAGGAGAGATGATCTCAACTTCCTCTGAATGAGTGATGTACATCTTATGTGAAGTATCTGTGCGCCATGTTAGCCAATTGACTATACCGCCCGGCGTCCTGAACAGAAAACAGACGGCAACGTTCTCATCGAGGTGCATCCCCGCC
>JAJZGF010000220.1 GCA_021805025.1 Acidobacteriota bacterium | reverse complement strand
GATGGTGGCAGAGCTGAGTCCGTCCTTGTTGGCGAAATAGCGCGCAACTGCCTGAGAGGCAACAGGTTCGCCTGTGGCGATGTAGAGCTCGATGATGGCCGTCAAGACCAGCCGCTCTCGGGGACTGACGCGCACTTCGGGCATCTGTTCCGCTCCCCTTTGGCCGCCGGTCTTCCGGCTGGTGGGCACCGCTTGCGACGCATTTTCGAGTGGCGCGCTAAGTAGAGTGCTATCAGCCTCTTAAAGTGGGCTGGCGACCAAGCCTGTTCTTTGGATTGTAGGAAGCGCAAATCGGTGCTGTCAAGGCGCGGGCTGCAGCGCTGGGGCGGAGCGCATCCGGTCAGGCAAGCCAGGTGCAGAGCTGTTGGCGCAGGGACTCGAGTGGCAAGGGGTCGGCCGTGCGGGTGAGGGCGGATTCGGGCGGGGCAATAACGTAGGCCTCAGCGATGCTGTCGGCCAGGCAGACGCAGACGGTGGCGTGCTGGTACTCCTCGTAGCGGGTTGCCGCGAGCCAGATGTAGAGCGCCAGCATCTGCGCATCCAGGGAGCTGCCCTGGGGGTCATCGACAGACGGCAGCGGATTGACCTGGTCAGGATTGTCGAAGACGGCTACTCCGGTGAAGGGTTTGGGGCGGGGCCGCACGTCAAACTGGGCCGCAAGCAGGGCGGGACGGGCGCGCCGCAGCGCCTCGGAAGCGCCCCACTCCACAAATGAATTGCCGAAGATGACGGCGCCATTGCCGGAGAGGAAAAGCGACCGGACAAACTCACGGACTGAAGGCTCTGCGACTTCTGGCGGGCACCAGGGCCGGACATCGACGCTGCGCAGGCGGTCATAGACGGCATCGGCATCGGCCAGATCCTTGCGCATGGAATTCATCTGCTGGGAAAAATTCTGGCGGTAGGCATCAAGCTCCTTGTAACCGAGGAGCGTGGGAACAGGCTTGGCGGTGGAACCGGCCAGCCGCCGGAGGGCTGCCTGGGCAAGGCTGTCCCCGGCATCGATGATCCAGGCCTGCGCGGGCGCGGCCTCGGCATGTTGCTGCGATGCGCGGAGCACGCCGGTGGACGAGACGGCGTCGTGTTCCGGCTCGCCGAGCAGCAGAAAGGCGAGCGAGCCGGAGGTACGTGCGACATCGGGAATGCGAAGCGGCTGGACAAAGCCGATTCCCTGCCACCGGTCCCAGGCAGTTGCCTGCACGACGGGCAGATGTCCAGGAATGTCGAGCAGGACGAGCCGGTTGCGGGTTGCGCCAATATTGGGCTGCGTCCTGATTGCGTAGGCGTCCGCGGCGTTGAAGACGGCCTGGACTGCCTGACGCCACTGCTGGAAATAGGGCGAGCGGGCCAGCAGCGATGAGTTCTGAATGGTCTGCTCTGTGGTGGAAAACTGCCAGGTGCGCACTCCCATTTTTTCTTCGAGTTGCACGACGTCGCTGAAGAGCGCGGTGGATTGACCGGGGGTGAGGCTGGCGACGTAGAGAAGAAGCCGCTGCACGGACTTGTGCTCGTTGGGGAACAGAAAATCCCACTCGCGAAGCTGCTGCTGGACGAAGGGCAGAAAGGTGAGGGGCAGGCGCTGAAGCAGGCCGCCTGCGATGGCATGTTGAAGCTCGATCGGAAGGTCCGCGGGGATCTCAGGCATGGAATTCTCCCAGGCGGACGCCCTGCGCATCAATCGGTCGGCAGCCGAGCAGGCCGGCAAAAGTGGGACAGAGATCGACGTGGCGAATCGGTCTTTCAATCACTTGCGGCTTGTCGACTGCCGCGCCGAGGGCCATCATCCATGAATCCCGCGTCGACTCTTCATTGGCGCGGTGGTTGAAGAAGCCGTTGGTGGATGATCCGTCAGGATCTCTGCCGAATTCCGGAAGAATGAACATGGTGGTCTTGCCGCGATACTCGGGATTCTGCTGGACCTCCTGCCAGAGCTGCCAGGCGAGACGGTCTATAGTGCGAATGCCGGCGAGGTGCATGGCGAACGAGCCAAAGTGCGCCGCCTCCACATCAGAAAAGGCGACGGTCAAGACAGACGGAGCGAACTTGCGCATGATCTCGCGCGTCATGTAGAAGGTGAGCTCGTCGCCGGAGGTGGGTCCATCATTCCGGACGAAGCTGGCGATTGCGGACTTGATGCTGCCCTGGACGCGCGGGTCGAGTTGATCGGAGGCGTCGAAGACATTCCATCCGAGGCCTTCATAATTGCTGCCTTCGAGGGCCGACTCGAGCTCGGCCTGAACCCTGGCGCGGTCTGCCATGCTGGCGGTTCTTCCGCCGCGCAGCGCCTCCTCAACCGCCATAAGCATGAGCTGCTTCGGGAAGACGACGTTTGCGCCGTAGGCCTGGCCGTATTGCGCAGAGGAGCTGGCGCCGATCTGGCTGGTGAGGGCCTTGTTGCTGGCGACCATCCAGGTTTCACTGCGGTGGGCGCGCAGGTCCTTGCGGAACTGCTCAAAGAGCGTGGGCGTGGTGGGCGCGAGCTTGCCCCAGTCATCCACGCGCTGCCAGTTGCCGGTGAGGATGCTGGCGATGGCGTTGAAGTGGGCGGTGACGCCCTCATTGCGTGCGTGGGGAAAGAAGAGCGCGTCGGGCAACAGATCGCGGGTGAGGTGGGGGATGTTCTGGAAGCCCTGCGGGGCGAAGGTTTCTGCGCGGCGCACGCCTCCGATAATGACGACGATGATTTTATGACCTGAGCCGGGGGTGGTGGCGGCTTCCTGCTGGGCGCGCAGTTGAGGGAGCATGGAACCGGCAACGAGAAGCCCCGCTGCGCGCAGAAAGTTGCGCTTGCTGGTGTCGACGGAGGCCTCAGACGGCTCGGCAAGTGACGTGTCGTCGCGGGTTCGGTGAGAAGGATCAGTTTCCAAAGACAACCTCACTCAAGGTGTCCCTTGAGTCTCGCTGCGTAACGCATGGCGAAATCAAAGTCGCGTGGATTATAGGCGCAGAAAAAGAGTTTCATCAACGCCGCAGGACACGGGCCTTCAGGCGAGGGCAAGCTGGACGAGTTCGGCGAGGCTTGCGGCGGAACTGGACTGAACGCCGCGCGGAAGCGTGGGCCCGATGACAAGAGCCTGTGCATGGCCCTGAAACCAGGCCACAAATGCAGACTCCTGCGCGCCGGGAAGGCGCTGCTGGTTGATCCAGTGGTAATACGCGCCCATATCCGCATCAATTAAGGATCCGAGCGGGTCGAGTGACGGGTTGGGATTCTGGTTGGACAGCATCTCGTTCATGGGGAGCTGGCGCTGGCGCGGCGCGAAGTTGACCATGAGGGTGAGCGCCTGAGCGCGACGGAGGGCTTCGCGGGTGGCCCATTGCGCAAAGGTGGTGCTGAATATCTGCGTGCCGGAGCCCTCGGTAAGCAGCTTGACCTGAAAACGGCTGAGGACTGGATCTTCGGCGGGATCCATGCCGAGATCGGCAGGCGACATCTGGGCAAGGCGCGTGCGCAGCTCTTCCGGGCCCATGCCTGGACGTTGAATCTGCTGCTGCATAAAGCTGAGGAGCGCGGACCGGACGGGCTGCAGACCGTGGTAGGAAAGACAGGTCACGGAAGGGTCGATATTGCCGCTGATTGCGCCGCCCTCGATATACCAGTGTGCGTAGGGCGCAGGAACACTTCGGGCTCGGGACCGGACGGCATCGAGCAACTGGGCGAGACCACTCTCTGCCTTGACCTGGGTAAATGTGGTTCCATGCGGGCGGAGATTGCGAAACAGAGGGCCGCTGTAGTCTGCCACATCCTGCCCGATGACGACGATGCCAAGCCGCCGGAGGGGCAAGTGTTCAGGGGGCCGGGCGGCCTGCAGCCGCTCACCATATTCGGTGGCCGCTTTGCGGAAATTGTCCAACTGATGTGTGGACCAGAGGTAGGCGGACTGCTGCTCCACGAACTGCGCCGGCTGATTGACCCAATCGAACTCCGCCAGCTTGGGCGAGATGGAGATGCCGGAGAAAGCCTGAAACCAGTCGCTGATTTCTGTGGGGGAGAGACGGCTCAGACAGGCCAGCTCGCTGTTGATGAACGCCCGCTCCGCAGGGAACTTGAAATCGTAGTCGCTGATTTCACGGAGCATGCTGGGGAGAAAGCTGAGGGGGAGCGTGCGGAAGAGATCCAGGTGCGCGACGGCCGTCTGCCTGGCCTGGGCGGGATAGGCGGCAAACTGCACGGCCTGGAGATCCTTTGGCTGCATGGCAGTTACAACAACTCCTGGATGGGGTGGCCGGAGGACTGGACGGGATGGAAGCCCATGATGGCGCCGAGGCTGGGGACAAGATCAACGGACTGCATGGGCGAGTCAAAGACCATGCCCTGTCGCACGCCGGCTCCGAGGGCGATCATCCATGTGGTGCGGCTGGCGATATCACCGGTGCGATGGTGCTGGAAGCCGTTGCCGCCCGCATCGTAGTCAGAGTCTCTGCCGAAATCCGGGAGGATGAACATGGTGGTGTTGCCGGCGTACTCGGGATTGGCCTCGACGGCTTTCCAGAGTTCGAGGCAGAGACGGTCTGTGCGCCGGATGCCATCGATGTAAAGGGAGTAAGCGCCGGAGTGCGCGATATCGATGTCGTGCATGGTGATCCAGAGCAGACTGGGCGCCTCCTGTTGCATGAGGCGCTTGGCGATGTAGACGGAAAGCTCGTCGGGACTGGACAGGGTGCGCGCATGGGCGGTGAAATCATCAACGGAGAGGCGCAGAACCTGATCGAGCTGGCGCAGTTCGAATTCGCTTCCGCCGAGCGGCGGCGTATAGAGAGGATTCTCGTAGTTATCGCGCAGCAGGTGATCGAAGTCCCGCGACGAGCCGGAGCTGGCCGCGGTGAGCAGATGCTTGGGGAGGATGACCGCGGCACCGAGCCCCTGGCCATAGGACCGGCAATCGCTCTCGCCGATGCGATTGAAGCCATTGCTCGGGGCAACGACCCAGGCATCAGAGGCCGGACGGTGAAGATCTTTGCGGAAGTACTCAAAGATGGTGGGGTGCTCCGGCGGGACTGCGGAGAAGTTATTCAGTGTTTCGTAGGTTCCGGTGGTGAGGCTGGCCGTGGCGACATAGTGCCCGAGGATTCCCTGGTTTGTTACGTGCGTAAAGAAGCTGGACTGGGGAATAAGTTCGCTGAGCAGATGGGGGATATTTTCCTGGCCCTCGGGCGCGAAGGTTTCCTGATCGCGGGCGCCGCCACCGAAGGTAATCACGATGATCTTGCGCTTTTTACGCGCGCTCTCTGCGCGCATGAGGGGACTGGCGCCGAGGAAGGCGCCGCCGACTGTCAGGTGCGCGGCGTCCCTGAGAAAGTCGCGCCTCGTTCGGCTTAAACCGAGAGCTGGATCAAAGGGGTTCAGCGCAGCATCCTCCATTGGGGCCAAGACGATTTGAAACGTAACTCATGGCTTGGTT
>JAJZGF010000051.1 GCA_021805025.1 Acidobacteriota bacterium | reverse complement strand
TGCGGATCTGAAGGTCTACAAGGGTGCGCCACACGGGATGTGTGCCACGCACAAGAATGAGGTGAATGCGGATCTGCTGGCGTTCATCAAGAAGGAGTAGCGCGCACAACACATGGAGAGGCCGTCAGATCAGGCGGCCACTTGCCTGCGATTACAGCGGTGCGGAAGCCAGTTCATCGATCCGCCCTGAAGAACGATGGAGAAGACGACCACGAGATAGGTCGCGCCGACGATCCATGAGCCGCCAAGAGCTTCCGGCCCGGAGAGCGCGAGGGCGATGGAGAGGCCGCCGCGCAATCCTCCCCAGGTGAGCACGAAGGCGGAGCTTTGATGTCCGCGATGGAAGCGGCGCACAAGGGAAAGCAGTCCGGTTACGGCCAGGAAGCGCCCGGCATTGACAGAGAGGATCGCTACCATGCCCGCGCGCAGGGTTGCGGCGTCAAGAGTGATGGCCAGTGCTTCAAGGCCGAGCAGAACGAAGAGAATCGAGTTCTGGATTTCGTCGATGACCTTCCAGAAGCCATCGATGCTCTCGTGGGCGATGCTTTCGCGCGGGACCAAATGATTGAAATGGCGCAGGGCGATGCCGGCGACAACCGCCTCAAGCGGCGCGGAGAGGTGGAGTGCATCGGCGAGCGCGTATCCTCCCACGGCCAGAGCGATGGTACAAAGGATGTCTACCTGATAGGCATTGGCGCGGCGCATGAGTTGGGACGTGGCCAAGGCGGCGATGAGGCCGCCCAGCACACCTCCGCAGGCTTTTACCGCAAGCAGTCCCGCCACCTGCCAGGGCCAGGGCGCATGGCGTGTGCCACATCAAGCTGGGTGAGGAAGAAGACTGCACCGATGGCGTCGTTGAAGGGCGACTCGCCGGCGAGTTGCGCCTGCAGGGGCTTGGGAACGCCGACGCGGCGCAGCATCTCCAGCACGGCGATGGGATCAGTGGGTGAGATGAGCGCGCGAAGAGCAGGCACTGCATCCAGGGGATTGCAGGACCGGCAAGAAGCGCCATGAGCGCCGCGACCAGAATGAAGCAGATGGCCGTACCTGCAACGGAGAGCAGCGCGACGGCGAGTTTTTCGAGGGCCAGCGCTTCGAGGTCGAGCATGAACGCCCCGGCAAAGAGCAACAGGGGCAACATGCCGCGGAGGATGAGGCTCTCGAAGTCGATATGGCGCACCAGGTCCAATGCCCAGCCGTGGATGCCGGGGGCGGGGCCGCCGGCTGCCATCCGACCGATCGAGACAACCACGGTGAGGAGCATGGTTCCGATGGTGATGGGCAGGCGAAGCCAGCGCGTGCCGATCCAGCCGAAGAGCGCGGCGGTGGTGAACAGCACGCTGATGAGGGCCAGAATGGTCATGAGGGCAGCGGCTGCAAAGGATGCACTCATGGTGCCGGAGAAGACGCGCACTCATGCAGCATTTCGAGCGGCGCAGTTGCAGGGGTCTTCAGCCGAGGAGCTTCGCGGCGTCCTTGGCGAAGTAGGTGACGATGAAGTCTGCGCCGGCGCGACGAATGCCGACGAGCGACTCCAAAATAGCGCGGTCGCGTTCGAGCCAGCCTTTCTCAAAGGCGGCCTGCAGCATTGAATACTCGCCTGAAACCTGGTAGGCGCCGATGGGCACGGCGACGCGATCGCGCGCGGCGCGAACAACGTCAAGGTAGGGCATGGCGGGTTTCATCAGAATCATGTCCGCGCCTTCTTCGAGATCGAGGTCGATTTCGAGGAGGGCCTCGCGGAAGTTGGCTCCATCCATCTGGTAGGACCGGCGGTCGCCGAACTGCGGCGTGGATTCGGCAGCCTCACGGAATGGCCCGTAAAAAGCAGAGGCAAATTTGGAGGCGTAGCTGAGGATGGGTGTCTGGGCGAGGCCGCCGGAATCAAGGGCGCGGCGGATGGCGGCGACGCGGCCATCCATCATGTCGCTGGGAGCGACGATGTCGGCTCCGGCGCGC
The DNA here is from genome assembly GCA_021805025.1 of Acidobacteriota bacterium. Classification (GTDB taxonomy): domain Bacteria; phylum Acidobacteriota; class Terriglobia; order Terriglobales; family Acidobacteriaceae; genus Telmatobacter. The sequence continues at coordinate 20,721 of JAJZGF010000051.1, read as the reverse complement.
GCGAGGCTGGCCGCAGTGCGAGCGAGCAGGTCAAGCGAGGGATCATTGTCAATCTCAAAGCCGTCTGGAGTCTTGACGACAACGCCGCAGTGTCCATGGCTGGTGTACTCGCAGAGGCAGACGTCGGCGATGAGAACCAGCTTGTTGCCCGCGGCGCACTGCTTGAGGGCGCGAAGGCTTTGCTGGACAATGCCATCGTCGCTCCATGCGCCGGTGCCTTGCTCGTCTTTGGAGTCGGGCAGGCCGAAGAGGAGCAAACCGCCGATGCCGAGCACGGCAGCTTCTTCGGCTTCGCGGAGAGCTTCATCGATGGACAGATTAAAAACGCCGGGCATGGAGCTGACAGCCTGGCGCACGCCCTTGCCGGGGCAGAGAAAGAGAGGATAAATCAGGTCGCCGGGGTTGAGGGTCGTCTCGCGGACAAGCGCGCGAAGCGGCTCATTACGGCGCATCCGCCGCATGCGATTCTGCGGAAAACTCATGCCTCAATTGTAGTCCAGCGGTGCGTAGCGCGCACCGTCAGAGCTGTTCGTAGAGCGTGCTGTTGCGATAGCCAAGCAGCGTAACCAGAGTCCAGATGCCGAGGGCAGTGCCGATGGGAAACTTGATGAGGCTGAGGCAGGCCGCAACGATGGCGACGATGCGGCCCCAATGCGTGCGGTCCATGAGGCCCCAGCCCGCGGCGAAGGCGAGCACGGAACGCAGGATGATGACGATCCAGGCGACGTGCATCGCGGGTCCGAGCCAGGGAGGCACGCCGGTTCCGCCCCACGGAGCGTTAGCCCACGGGCCGAATCCTCGATTGAAGAATGCATTGGCAAAGCTGAGTCCAACGAAGCCGAGAACGAGCGCGAGCCCGCCGTAAACAAACCAGACGATACTGAGAGCGCGGATCTTTCCGGCGTAGTGATGCAGCTGAAAGTCGAGGTTGGGAATGGGGGGAATGACCGGGGCCACTTGGCGGCCGCACTGCGTGCAGACGGGCTGCCCCGGCTGCAAAGCGTGACCACATCCGCTGCAAAACATGGGTACCTCCTGCGGCCTGTCTTCGTGGTTCGGCCGGACGGCTAAGCCATACTCTTACCACTACGCAGGCACCCTGCGCCACGTTCCATTGTCAGGTTCGATGCGGATGGATTTTTGGGACGCACCTGCATGAGGCCGGGAGCGTAGCTCTTCATCGGCGAATCACTTTCGCTCCAGGCGTTCTTCATGGCGGTCATCCCAATAGACCAGCGCCGTGATGCGGCCCTCGGCGTTTCGCTCGACGGCAACGCGGCTGCTGCTGCCGCCGTTGGGGTAAAAGAGGGTGGTGAACGACTCCGCGGCAAGCTCGGCGATTTGTCCGTGCAGATCCTTCTGGTAGAGCTGGTCGCCCTGGCGGAACACGGTCATGGCCAGTTGGCCGTGATCGTCGTAGTATTCGCCCGCAAAGCTTTCCAATTGCTGCGGAGAAAGGCGCAGCGCGGGCGGATGCAGCGGAATTACGACCCGCTCCGCAAGCGGGGGCGTTTCCGGGTTCAGCTCCCGGTGTGGCTCAAGGTGGTGCGCCAGAAGCCAACGGGGCAGGTCCGGCTCGTTATAGGCGCGGCTCCAGCAGTCGTGCTTGAGGCCCTGGTAAACCCATAGGCGCATGTGCCCTTCGGATTGCTTGAAGGCCTGAAGCATGAGATCGTCCTCGCGCAGAGGGACAATGGGGTCGTCGCTGCCATGAAAGAGCCAGATGGGCGTACGGCCCACGGCGTGCGCGTACTCGGCCGGCAGTGTGGCGGACTGGCGCCAGCGCAGCGGAGCATAGCTCCAGAAAACGCCACCGGCGGCGATGGCGATGGCCGCCCAGCGCTGGGGGTAAAGGCGCGCAAGCTCCCATGCGCCGTAGCCGCCGAGCGAGAGGCCGGTGAGGTAGGTGTGTGCGACATCGCCGTGAAACTCCGCCGTCTCCTGATTGAGCGCAGCCATGGCCATGGCCAGCATGTCAGGGTCTGTCCAGTAGCGGCCCTGCGGGCACTGCGGCATGACGACGATAAACGGCCAGCGCTCGGGATGATCGCGGATAGCGGCCGGTAGGCCAATCTGCGTCTGCCACATGCCTTCTGACCCGCGCTCGCCGCGCCCATGCAGAAACAGGATGATGGGCCAGAGTCGGCGATCATCGCGACGATACTCCTCCGGCAGGTAGACCTGGAAGTGGTAGGAGGCTTGGTGCATCTGAAGCGTTCGATTCAGGAAACCTGTCTCCTGCATGCGGTGCATGTGCGCAAAGCCGGCGCCCGTATTGGCGCGAACCCCGGCAGGCGCAAGGATAGCCGACACGGAAAGAAAGACCGCCAGCAGTTTCGAAATGCGGTGCATGATCGTTTCCCATCATAAGACCATGAATCGGGCACTGGGCGGGAATCTGCCGGCATGGGACGACAAAAATCGGAGCCTCAGGTCTACAGTCCGGCAAACTCTTTCGACCATCCTGACGATCTTCTTACGCACAGGCATGAAACAATCGAGTGATACGAACCGCACGAATCCATGAACCCACTTGAACCCGGAGAGACGCTCGACCACTATCGCATCGAGGCCACGGTTGCCCGCAGCGGCATGTCCGTGCTCTACAGGGCCACGGACCTTGCCAATGGCAAGCAGGTGGCCGTCAAGGTGCCGCACGCGGAGATGGAGGCCGACCCGGTGCTCTTCGAGCGCTTCAAGCGCGAAGAAGAGATTGGCCAGTTGCTCGATCATCCGGGCATTGTGAAGACCTATAACGACGAAGAGCGCAGTCGCGTCTATATGGTCATCGAGTGGGTCGATGGGCGGCTGCTGCGCACAATTCTTAATCAGGAACGGAAGCTGCCCATGGAGCGGGCGGTGCGCATCACACTGGCCATCTGCGAAGCGCTGGATGTGATGCACAAGCACGGGATCGTGCACCGCGACCTGAAGCCGGAAAATGTAATGGTGGATGACGAGGATCGCATCAAGCTGATCGACTTTGGCATTGCGATGAAGGAAGATGCGCGGCGGCTGACGTACGTGAACATAACAGCGGCGCTGGGAACGCCTGACTATATCTCACCGGAGCAGGTGAAGGGCGGGCGCGGCGACCAGCGCAGCGACATCTACGCGCTCGGCATTATGCTCTACGAGATGCTTACGGGGCGCGTGCCGTTTGTGGAGCCGAATCCGCTGGCGGCGATGAATGAGCGCGTGCTGCATGACCCGACGCCACCGCGCCAACTCAACGCGGAGATAGCGCCGGAGTTGGAAGAGATTCTCTTTCGCGCGCTGGAACGCGAGCCGCGCCACCGCTATGCCACGGCCGCCGAGATGGCCTGGGAGCTGGAACACCAGGAGCAGGTGGGAGTGGAAGACCGAGGCGCACGGCCTGCAGGGCGCAGCGCTCGACGCGTCACAGTCAACAAGCGGGTCGTGCTCTACGCGGGCCTTGCTCTGTTGCCTGTGCTGCTTTTTGGCCTCATGCTGCTGCTGGCGCGGCGCTGAGACTCGCAGAGGCAAGGCCTTGCAGCGCGGCTCAGGCGCGGCCGGCGAACTCACGTGTTTCGGTGTAGACCTTTATCTTTTCGCCTTCTTCAATGAAGAATGGGACGCGGATCTCGATACCCGTCTCGAGCTTGGCGTGTTTGGTGACAGCGCCGCTGGCGGTGTTGCCGCGGACACCGGGCTCGGTGTAGGTCACGGCTAACTCGACCTTCTCGGGCAATTGCAGGCCAATCGGATTGCCGTTGAACTTGTCGAGTTTGACGATTACGCCTTCAAGCAGGAAGTCCAGCGCGTCGCCGACCTTCTCGCTGGCAAGCGAGATGGTCTCAAAGCTCTCCTGATCCATGAAGTGCGAGCCGTCGTTGTCCGAGTAAAGATACGAGGCTTCTACGGTCTCGAGGTCCGGCTCCTTGAACTTGTCACTGGCCTTGAAGGTCTTGTCAAAGACGGCGCGGGTGAGCAGGTTGCGCATCTTGAGCCGGACCAGCGTCTGGCCGCCGCGCGCCGTAGGTGTGGAGATCTCCACGTCAAGGCAGTAGTAGGGTGCGTTTTCAAACTCGAAGTACATTTTGCGCTTGATGTCGATTGCGTCAATCAGTGCGGCCATGGGGTCCTCGAAGTAGAGTCATCTCCATTTTAATGGGCCGAGCGGGAGGAGCCGTTTGAGTGGGGAAAGGCGGTCTCGTGAGGGCGTCAGTGCCTGCCCTGTCTCTGCCGCGTTGTCTGAAGGTATGGGCCGCCGCACTGTCCGGGGCTGGGAATCAGGGAAAAGGGGCAAGCGATTCGGGTCCGAGTTGCATGGGGAGGCTCGGGTTTTCAATCCCTTCTTATTGGCCGTGGAATGGTGACATGGAGCTTAAGTAACCCGAAGTGCGATCCGTGCGGGTCCAGCGATCCCAGGAATCAGCCATTGAGACTCATCTTAACGGGCCATTGAGACTTAGCACAATCAAGGCAATCCTGGATCGTTACATAGCAGAATGCCTTTGATTGTATTTGTTCGACCGATGACCGAGAAGCTGAATCGAACGGCAACGAAGGCTAGGGCACGATGCACGAGTTTCAAGCAGGAAGGGGATTCTATGAAACGCATGACAAGAAAACTGGTGTCCTTTCTCAAGAATGCGGCGACATCTGAGGATGGCAGCGACCTGGTTGAATATGCGTTGCTGATCAGCTTCGTTGCTTTCGAGGCAACTGTGGGAATGTTGGCCCTGGGGCATGGCCTCAACCAGGCATACAGCTCGGTCACCGCAACTCTTGCCGCCAGCGTACCCAGCTCTTCATGAGCGTCGGGTGGCCAGTCCCCCTCGTCCGGTAGCGGGGCCGGCAGCTCCGGCAGCAGCGCCGGTTCAGGCTCGGCAACTTCCGGTTCTGGCTCAGGTGGCCACGGCGGCGGCAACCAGGGTGGTGGCCAGGGCGGCGGAGATGGCGGTGGCCAGGGCGGCGGCAACTAAGGCGGCAACTAAGGCGGCGGCCAAGTGGTACAACAGGCAGGTCCCCGCGGCTTCCTGTGCATATTTCTGCCGATAAGCGGCCTGCTGTGACCGCTTATCGCAGCCAGACCTTGAGGCTCTCTTCGCCCCAGGTTGGATGGTGCAGAAACTCCCGGCGCAATCCCGCCGGAATGGAGAGGTTACTTCGCGGTCATAATTGCCGTCGTAGCGGGGTTATTGTCCAAGGTCTGCCAGCCGGTCAGGGGCGGGCCGGTGTAGATCCAGATGGTGCCATCCCCATGCAACTGATACAGCCCTTCACCTGCTGCGATTTCGCGGGCTCTGGGGTTGTTGTCGAGCATCTTCCACCCCGTCATGGGTGGACCGGTGTAGATCCAGATGGTGCCGTCTCCGTGCATCTGGTAGAGCGCCGACGTTGAAGCTGCAATGGCCGTCGCGGCAGGATTGTTATCCAACATCTGCCATCCAGTCAGCGGCGTCCCGATGTAGACCCAGATGGTGCCGTCGCCGTGCATCTGATAGAGCGCGCCGCCTGAAGCTGCAATGGCTGTCGTTGCCGGATTGTTATCCAGCATCTGCCATCCGGTCATGGGGGGGCCGGTGTAGCGCCAGATGGTGCCGTCATTATGAAGTTGATACAACTGATCGCCTGCCACAATCGCTTTGGTTCTGGGGTTATTGTCCAGCATCTGCCAACCCGTCAAGGGTGGACCGGTGTAAATCCAGATGGTGCCGTCGTCATGCAACTGATAAAGCTTAGTGCCCGACGCGGCGATCGCGCGCGCTCGCGGATTATTGTCCAGCATCTGCCATCCAGTCAGCGGCGGCCCGGTGTAGATCCAGATGGTGCCGTCCCCGTGCATCTGATAGAGCAGATTGCCACACCCCGCAATATCGCGGGCTCGCGCATTGTTGTCCAGCATCTGCCACCCAGTCAGCGGCGGGCTGGTGTAATGCCAGATGGTGCCGTCGCCATGCATCTGGTACAGGCGCGTGGGGAACGGGTCATCGGTGGTGACCGTCAGCCCTTTGACGGCCGCCACCAGATCCGGATAGGCCGTCGTTTTTCCCGTGAGCGTTTGATAATTCGCTGACAGTGTGGCGCCACCAGCCTGGACGATCTGCGAAGTTGTGAAACCGAGAGATCGCATCCAATAGATGTATAAAATCGCGCAGCCGGTCGAACTGTAATCCTGATCCGTCTGCTCGGTTTTGGTCACCCAGTCCGGATAGCCGGCGCTTACCCAGGAAGGTCCGGTGATGCCCCAACTCGGAATGGTGCCCGGCGACGCATTCTCTGCCAAATAGCGGGAGAGCCCTTCGCCATTGCTAAAACCGCATCCCCATCCGCGATTTTGCGTCCCCATAAAACACTCCGAGAGCTCGGCAATATACAGGGCAACTTCCACATCCAACGGGTTGCCGGTAGAGACAGCAAACGTTGCATCGAGATAGAGAACGCCGCCGTTCGTGAAGTCGCAGCCATAGTGGTAGGCTCCGCCGGAGCCATCGTTTTTTGTGCTCAAAGGCGCGATTACGACGGTGACCGGGCCACCTGTAGTTGCAAAGTCCGATTGCATTTGCTGATATGGAGCGCTTACGACACTCAGCATCTGTGTCGCGAGTGTTGCCCCTTGCGCTCCAAGACTTGGATCGTAGGAGACTGTGATGTTCCCGACAACGCCAACCTGGGTTACTGGATAGTCGAGTCCATGCGGCGCGGCCGCGGCGATCTGCGCAGCGGTTCTTACTTTGCGCGCTACTCCCGAGGGAAGAAACTCTCTGGAATTGGCCATGTACTTTCTCCTTCGAACCGGGGATCCCGGCGGAATGGCTTTCACGATCGACCGCGAACGTCGAGTGTGCACCCCATGAGACAGGTATGCCCTGTATTGAGAGGGCGTGAGGGAGGTAGCGATCGATCCAGACGAATCCCCGCGCACACGCGCGAGGCAATTCGACTGCACCGCGCCTGAACGACTTCGTCTTGTGTTGACTGAACCAGATCCTGCTTCAGTCCTGGAGTTGACGTACTGGGGAAAAACTGCAGGCGGGGCCCGCGAATGATTTGCCGCAGCGGAGGAATAGCGGCATTCGTCTGCGGTAGGGGATCGCCGTAGAGATGCCTTCAATGCACACTGCGCATCAGACGGCGCAATCGGACCATGAATCTTACTTCCATGTCAAGGGAAAAATGAGTTTGAAAGGACTGACTCCCTGCGGTTGGAAAGTTCAAATCACCAGCCGCCCATCATCAGAGGCATGCATGCATCAGGCGGCAACGGGTCCACGCGCTGCTTCAGGTCGCCGGGCGAGTATGAGGGATGGAGTTATGCGCTGGCGGGGGCGCGCATGGCGTCAAGCGCGGCAGTGAGGTCGGCGGCGAGTGCCTGCTGCTTGTCCGGGACGAGCTTGGTGCCCTGGCTGGTGAGGTAGAAGACGTCGATGGCAGTTTCGCCTTCGGTGTCGATGAGGGCGACCTCGATGTTGCACTGGTGTGTGCTCAGGGTGAGCGCGATCTGGCGGAGCAGGCCGGGAACATCCTGAGCGACAACCTGCAGCAGGGTGGAGTGCGTCGAAGAGTCCGAGTCGAACTGGAGGCGCGTGGCGACCTCGACCTTGGCGTTGCTGTTGTGGTTGAGATGACGGCGGCCTTCGAGCAACTGGTCGACGGAAACCTTTTGCGCGACGACGTCGTGGAGGTTAGCGAGAAAGCGGTCCTTCTCGCTGGGGTTGAGCTCGATGGTGCGGAAGACGTCGGTGAACTGGAAGCTGTCGACGACGATGCCGGCGTCGTTCGAGAAGGCTCCGGCCTTGACGATGTTCATGCCCCAGGCGGCCAGCGCGCCGGCCACATCGGCGAAGAGGCGGCTGCGATCGCGCACAATCACTGTCAGGTCAAACAGTTGGCGATGGGGCCGCAGGTCGAGCTGCACGGGGTCATTGTCGAGGTTGAGGGCGAGCTGGAAATGGTTGCGGATGTGCTCGGGGAGGCGGGTTTGCAAGTAGCGCTGGGGCAGGCCTTCAAGGAATTGCTTGAGCGCGTCGTACTGGCTGGCCGGGACCATGGAGCGAATGCGGTTGAGGAGCGAGGGGTCGATGGCGGCGTGATAGCGAACCTCGTCGACCGAGCGGTCCATAAAGTTGGCGGTGGTCATGTAGAGCTGCCACAGGCTCTCGGCTTTCCACGGGGTGAGCGCCTCGGGGTTCACCGCCTTGATATCCGCATAGGTCATCAGGGTGAGCATCTTGAGCAGCGAGGGGCTGCCGACCTTGTCAGAGAAGCCGCGCACATTTTCGAGGTCGAAGATGTCGCGGCGGAGGGCGTTGGACATCTCGAGATGCAGGCGGATGAGCTTGAGGACGGACTCGCGCTCTTCGGCATCGAAGTCCAGGCGGGCAAGGAAGCTGTCAGCCAACTCGACGCTCTGGCCGGTGTGTTCGCCGCTGCGGCGGCCTTTGCCGGTGTCATGCAGGAGCAGCGCAAGCAAAAACAGGTCGAGGCGGTCGATTTCAGGCAGTAGCTGCGCCAGGCGGTGCTCGTAGTCGTGGGTGGGCGTGCGCAGGCCGTGTACATTGTCGATGGTGAGGAAGGTGTGCTCATCGACGGTATAGCGGTGGTAGGAATCGCGAATCACCAGCGCATCGATGCCGTGGAACTCAGGGATGAGCATCTCAAGAATTCCCAGGGCGTGCATGGTGCGCAGGGCGTGCGCCGCATGAGGGCCTAGCAGGACCTCGCGCAACGCGTTCCAGAGATACGGCCCCTCGGGGACGTGGATGGCGAGCGCGGGAAGGGCGTCGGTGATGCGGTCTTCGGCGGCCTGCGAGAGCGCGTAGCCGTGGGTGGCCATCAGCGAGAAGACACGAAGAATGGCGGCGGTGTCATTGAACTGCGCGCCGGGCAGGATGTCGATACGGCCCTGGTCGAGGATAAAATCGGTCCCCGCGATGGGCGTGCGGCGGCGGCGGAACTGGCGGTAGAAGCTGACCGGGGCGGGCAGATGCTCCATGAGCAGCGCGGCGCGGCGGTAGATGACACGCGCGTGGCGGTAGTAGGTGCGCATCCAGTAGGCGGGGTCGGCGGTACCGCGCGTCTCCAGACCGATGGAGTTGGCCGCGGCTTCGTCTTGTGACTGCCAATCGAGGGTATTGTCATCGCGTCCGTGGCGGAAGTGGAGGAAGCAGCGCGCGGCGGCGAGAAAGTCGAAGGCCGCCTCGGCGTCTCCGCGGGCGCTCTGGAAGACGCCGCCACGCTGGCGGGGCCACTCCTTTGTCTCTTTGAGGTGAAAGAGCAACGCGAACCAGACGGCGAGGTGGTAGTCGCGCAGGCCGCCGGGACACTCTTTCAGGTTGGGCTCAAGATGAAAGATGGTGTTGCCGTACTTGGTGTGGCGGGCGCGGGCAATCTCACCCAGCTTTTGCGTAATGGTGTTCCACTCGCTCAGGACCAGGCCGGGGAAGACGGTCTGATGCAACTGCTGGTAGAGCGGGAAGTGGCCGGCGAGAAATCGGCGATCAAGGGTGGCGAGGGTGAATTCGAGGTTGTCGGGGTCGAAGCGCCCGGCTTCCTTTACTGTGCGGGAGGCGGGGCTGGCGCGCAACCCGATATCCCACATGCCCTGAATGATGGCGCGAACGGTGTCCTTGCTCTGCTCTTCGGTCCTCTCGTCGGCAAACACGAAGAGCACGTCGATGTCGGAACAGGGAAAGAGGTCCTTGCGGCCATAGCCGCCAAGTGCAAGCAGGGCCAAATTCAGCGCGCTTTGTCCGGCAAAGGCCCTGCGCCACATTTCAATGAGGATGCGATCGACGATGGCCGAGCGTCTGCGGATGGCGGCGGTGCCGTCGCCGGTGCGGTCACAGGTCTGGCGGACAAGCGCCATCTCGCGCAGATACTGATCCCGGAGATCGTCAACCGCAAGAGCGACTGGAGTCATAGAGGTTGTGCGTGGCTCGCCGAAGCAAAAAGGATTATTAACAGAATACTAAATCCCTGAGCCAACACAAGCTAAAACCCATGCGGGGTTGCAGGCAGAACGCGCGAAGTGCGCCGGAATTAAGGATGTTGCTCCACTTGGACGCTGAGCGTGCTGGTGTTACCGGTGGCGGCCAGTCCAGTCATCTCGGTGGCGACGCCGGGAAGCGATGCCGGTGCAAAGGTGACCGTGCCATCCAGCGCCGAGGTGGCCGTGGAGACCTGCGTCGCCAGCAACTCGCTGGCTGCGCAGCGTCCATGGGGCGGGCAGGGCGGCGCCCAGGCGTAGAGCGACTGAAAGAAAGTGACGGTGCCGCCGGCCATTGGGTTGCCGTCCATGTCGCGCACGCGCAGGACAATCTGGCCCGGCGTACCGTTGGCTGCAAGGCTCTGGGCGGTGCCGGCAACTGCCTCCAGCCAGGCATACTCCGGGCGTGCGCCGGTGGCGGTGAATTGAACGCATTGGGTGGTTCCGTTGAGGCAGGCCGTGGCGTTGGACTGCTGGCCCTCAGCAAGCGGACCCACGGTGAGCGCCTTCGCTGCGATGCCGTTGGTTCCGGTGACCACCGGGGTGCTGCTTTGGGCAGTGATGCCTGCGGCCGGTTGCCACGCCACGGTCTGGCCGCTGGAGGGTGCGCCGTTGTTCAGGGCCAGAGCCTGCGTAGTCCAGCCGATGGTGGCTCCGGCGGCGACTGAGACCGTGGGTGCGAGCGCGCTGAGGACAGGCGGCGACCCGCCGGTGAAGTGTGCCTGCAGAGTGACGCCGTTGGTGAGCGAAGCCGTGACGACGGCAAGAGCGCTGCTGGTGGGGGTGACGCTCAACGTGGCCTGCCCGTCCCCGCTGGCGGTCACCTTGCAGCTAGACTGCCCGCAACCCAGTGTCGCCGTGCCGCTGCTCAGCGTATACGTCACGGTCACGCCGCCGGCCGGGGTCAGGTTGGAGGTGAGCGCCGTGACGGTGAAGGGCAGCGGCACGCCCAGAGGAACTGTGTTGGCGGGCGCGGTGACCAGGGTGATGGAGTCGCCGGCACCCGCGTCACAACTGATGCCTCCGGAGATGATCGCTGCCGCATAAAAGATCGGCAGATCGTCCACCTCGACATCGACCGAACCTGTGACGCCGGGCGCCGCTGCCGGCGCGATCGCCGTAATCTCGTTGGGCGAGACGCTGATGACTATGGCCGGTTGACCGCCAATGAGCACCGTGTCCGAGGGGCGAAAGCCCATGCCGCGAAGGACGATCGGACCGCCAGTTGTGGGCAGATGGGTGGGCAGCACGGTGTCTGCGTAGAGAACCCAGCCGTTGTAGGCGTAGTCCGGGCGGCCATCGCCGCGCATGTCGGCAATCCCCAGTCGCACCAGGTCGTCGGCGCTGGCAGCAACTCTGAGCCAGCTTTCGCCGGTAGCCGAGCCGTTGAGTCCAGGGGCGGAGCCGACGGATGCCGAGCCGATGGGATCGAAGGCATCCCACACGCCCAATGCGAGCAGAGCCTTGCTCTCTGTGGGTATGCCGGACTCGTTCAAAGCCTGTGTGACCACGGTAAATGTGCGCCCGCCGCGGACCGGCAAAAGATACCAGTCGGTCTGGCCCACCTGGCTCACCCTTCCTGACCACAGACCGCTCGGCGGCAGGTTGCGCGGCTGGGCTTCGGTCCCGATAGCGTCCGCAGCGCCACCCGTGGCTGAGTCGCCGATGTTGACGGTGAGCGTCTGCGACATTCCACCCGCAAGTGACGGTACGGAGAGAGTGGGCATGGTGCCGGAGGGCGAGGGCGAGCCATCCACGTCAGGGCCGACCGAGGCGGAGAGCATGTAGAGGGGATTGATGGGCTCAAAAGTGATCTGGTAGTTCGCGGCGGTCATGCCGGGCGGCAGAGGCATGTATCGCAGATCAAAATAGCCCTGCATACCAGGGTCGCTGGATCCCCAGCGCGTCAGCGGGTTGCCGCCGTCGTCGGTCCAGCCGCTCACGGGGTTGCCGTGTTTGCCGTTGAAGTAGCCGCCGGAGACGAAGGTGACCGTGTACTCGTAGAGCGGATTGCCGTTCGCGTCCACAGGCCGGGCGACGACGTTCACCCCCTGCATGCCGGTCCCGTTGCGAAAGGTGAGCGTGCCGGTGATGGAGACGGTGTTGGCCGCGGTGATCTGCTTGCCGGGTAAGGTGGAGAGATTGGCTGCCGTGACGGGGTAGATGCGATTCAGCGCGGCAATATCGTCGAATCGCAGAAGGGTGGGGTCTGGAATGCAATTGCCGCCGCTCGGCCCGCAGGCGCCGCTGAGCGGCTGCATGACCGGCCAGCCGAGCGTGCCATTGGGCTCGCCGTTGGTCATGGCGCCGGGGTTTACCTGTGCGGCGGCAAGTCCCAGGATGCTGCCGAAGGCTCGCTCAAGCTGGAAGGTCATCATGGTGAGCTGGTTTGGAGTATTGGCGCACAGGCCATTCAGGATGATGATTGCGTGAGCGATGGTGGCGTCGGGCTGAATGTTGTCCCGCCAGGACCAGACGCCGTCGTTCTGGCAACTGCCGGGGTCGCTCGCGGTTGCGCCAAAGATGGCATTGATGACCGAGCCGTCGGCGTCATAGATGACCCCGACCGGATAGCTGGTGGCCGTGGGAGCCACATCGCTGGGCTGGGTGATGGTCTGATTGCCGGCAATGATATTCGCTCCGCTGACATCCTCGTTGAGTGGGCCGGCATCGGTGAGGGACACGCTGGCCGTCGGCACTGCGCTCCAAAGAGCGGCCGCGGCATCCACCATGGCGGTGGCCTGCTGGTTGGTGACTGCGCCATTCAGTGGCCCCTGGTCCACGTAGTAGTGGACCTGCCCCCCCGGACCAGTGCACGGGCTGGCCCAGAACGGCGGGGTTAAAGTATGTCGCTCCAGCCACATATTTTGGCCCCCCAGCCTGCATATGGGCCGGCGAAAGTGCCAACACTCCAGCGCCCAGAAATGTCGTCAGAATAAGCCACTGCGAGCGATCGAGGCGTGGCACGTGCGGCCCTCCCTGTCGAATCCCATGCAGAGGCGGGGCCACCCCAGGCGGCCAATGTTAAGAAAAATCTCATATTACCGGTGGAAAAGTTGCCATGGTAGACCGGCTCGAAGTGGCGGCAAATCCTGGCGCCGCCGCAGGCGCATGCCCGGCGGGCGTCCCCGAGGATCTGCCTGCCGGCGTCATATCCCACTTGTGTGTAGTTGTCTTCTGCCGCTGGATTGGTTTTAAGTGGTAATCAGCGCGGAACTCCCGGCACTCAAAGTGTGCCCCGAGGCCATCCCCGAGGAGGGCGTCATTTCAACCCGACTTCGTTTAGGCGATTTGCTCATTCGAGCGAAATTGGTGACCGAGGAGCAGGTTGCCCAGGCCGTGCACCGCTTGACCGAAGAAGGCGGCAGGCTGGGCGACAACCTGGTCGCCATGGGAGCCATTGACAAGCGCACGCTGGAGTCCTTCCTGCACCGAATTCCGAAGGAGCCGGGCGACATCAAGTCGATTGGGATCGATGAGATTGATCTGATGGGTTTGCTCCTTAAGCTGATCTACCGCGACCGTCTGGAGACGACCCGGCAGTTTGTGGAGGCTATCAAGCTTCCCTACCACATCGTGCTGGATCTGATTCAGATGGCGGTGGGCCGCCAATTGCTCCAGACGCTGGGTTCGCGCTATTCCGACAACCCGATCGATCTGAGCTATTCGTTCACAGAAGAAGGACGGCGCTGGACAATTGATGCGCTGAATCGCCTGCGCTACACGGGGCCGGCTCCGGTCACGCTCGATGAGTTTAACGAGCAGGTAAACATGCAGAAGCTGACGAATGAGATCGTCAGCTATGACCGGATTCGCAAGGCAATCGGCGAACTGACGTTTGACGACAGCATCATTGAGCAATGCGGTCCGGCGCTGAACTCCGGCCGCGCCATGTTGCTTTACGGACCTCCGGGGAATGGCAAGACATCTGTGGCGCACTCCTTTGCCAACGTGTTCAGCGATGTGATCTATGTGCCCTACGCCGTCATCGTGGAGGGGCAGATTATCCGCGTCCACGATCCCAGCATCCACGTGCCCCTGGTCGCCAGCACGATGGAGGACGACGACCCATCTTCGGTCGTCCGACGCGAATCATTTGACGCCCGCTGGGTTCCCTGCAAGAGACCATTTGTTGTGACCGGCGGCGAATTGACGCTGGACATGCTGGACCTGCGGTATGACGAGGTCGGAAACTTTTATGAGGCGCCTCTGCATGTGAAGGCTCTCGGCGGCTGCTTCATTATCGATGACTTTGGCCGCCAGCTGGTGAGCCCGACTAACCTGCTGAATCGCTGGATTGTGCCGCTGGAGAATCGGGTGGACTACCTCAAGCTGCACACGGGAAAGACCTTCAGCGTCCCATTTGAAGAGCTGGTGATGTTCTCTACCAATCTGGAGCCGGAAGACCTGATGGATCCTGCCTTCCTGCGCCGCCTTCCCTACAAGATCGAGATCGGCGCGCCGAGCTGTGAGAACTACCGGCGGATTTTCGAGAAAGAGGCAGAACGGCAAGGGCTCAAGCTCACCGATTCAGCGTTTGATTACGTGGTGCAAGTCCTCAGGTTCGAGAAAGAGCTTGACTTTGCAGCCTACCAGCCAAAGTTCATCGTCGATCAGGTTGTAGCCACATGCCGTTTCATGGGTGAGCCGCCGCACTTTGAGCCGCGCTTTGTGGACTATGCGCTGGGCAACCTGCGCGTGCGGCGCAACAAAGACGGCAAAGTGGAGAACCGGACGTCGGCGCGCATCGCCGATGAGGAAGCTGTCGGCGCGCGTTGAGCCTTAAATGGCGGCAACGGAGCGTTGAGCGCGGGGCTCACAGCTCCGGGTAAAAGTCGAAAAAGGCGTCCAGGCTTTGCTTCAGCTGTTGTTCGATCTCCTCGCGTGAGCCTTCCAGAACATGCATCGTCACGTGTGCCTCGTGGCCGTTCGCCAGCTTGAGCGTTGCGTCGTGAATCTCCGTGACCTCGCCCTCGGGCAGCAGTCGCATTCCATAGATAAGAGTCAGATTTGCCATGTGCTTCATCATAATGAAGTGCGGCCCATGCAGCATTGCGCGAGCGGCGCCCCCGACCGGGTAAAA
Source organism: Acidobacteriota bacterium (assembly GCA_021805025.1). Taxonomy (GTDB): domain Bacteria; phylum Acidobacteriota; class Terriglobia; order Terriglobales; family Acidobacteriaceae; genus Telmatobacter. The sequence goes on along the minus strand of JAJZGF010000051.1, from coordinate 5,683 downwards.
TCGACCTTGGAAAATCCATGACAGAGACTCGCGACACCGTGATCCTCGGCTCCGGCTGCGCCGGACTAACCGCCGCCATCTACACTGCCCGCGCCGGCCTGAACCCATTGGTTCTGGAGGGCCACGAGCCCGGCGGCCAGCTTTCCATCACCACGCTGGTGGAGAACTTTCCCGGCTGGCCGGAGGGTATTCAAGGGCCGGAGCTGATCGACAACATGAAGAAGCAGGCGGCTCGCTTTGGCGCCACCTTTCAGTTGGCCCACCTGAACGCGGCCGATCTGAACACCCACCCCTACCGGCTTCACACGTCGGCGGGGGAAATCTGCACGCGCACTCTGATTGTGGCTTCCGGCGCCAGCGCACGCTGGCTGGGGCTGCCCAGTGAACAGGCGCTCATCGGCCACGGCGTGTCAAGCTGCGCCACTTGCGATGGATTTTTCTTCCGCGGCAAGGAGATCGCCGTCGTGGGCGGCGGCGACTCGGCGATGGAAGAGGCGCTGTTCCTGACGCGCTTTGCCAGCAAAGTTACTCTTCTGCACCGGCGCGACGCCTTCCGCGCCAGCAAGATCATGCTGGAGCGCGCGATTGCCCACCCCAATATCGAATTGCGCACCAACACCGTGGTCGAAGAAGTGCTGGGTGTGGAAGAGAAAGAAGTGAAGGGTCTGCGCCTGCGGGATGTGACCAACGGCGTGGAGACCACGCTGCACATCAGCGGGCTGTTTCTCGGTATAGGCCATGAGCCCAACGCAAAGATGTTCCATGGCCAGATGGATCTGGATACAGACGGCTACATCCGGACGAAGGACAACGTGCTGACCACGCACAATGGCATCGTTGTGCCCGGCGTCTATGCCTGCGGCGATGTGCAGGACCGGCGCTACCGGCAGGCGATTACAGCAGCGGGCTCAGGCTGCATGGCGGCTCTCGAAGCGGAGAAGTTCCTCGAAGAGTGCGGACACTGAGGCGTGCCGGGCAGACTGGACGAAAGCTCAATGACGGCGCTGGCTGAAAATCTCGCGCGCTTGGAATTCGCGATCGAGGCCGCATGCCGCAAGGCAGGCCGCGCGCGCAGGGAGATTGAGCTGATGGCCGTCTCCAAGACGTACCCAGCGGAAACGATGGCCGAAGCCGCGGCGCTGGCGCTCACGCTCTTTGGCGAGAATCGCGTGCAGGAATTTGCGGCCAAGGCACCGCGTGCTGCGGAGCTTTGGGCGGAGGGAGCGCTACCACGTCCCCGCGTGCATCTTATTGGCCATCTGCAATCGAACAAGGCTGCGCGTGCGGCCGAACTTTTCGACGGCGTCGATTCACTCGATTCGCTGCGGCTCGCCGACCGGCTGAATGAAGCCGCAGGCAGGCTGGGCAAGCGTCTGCCCGTGCTCATCGAAGTAAAGCTGAGCACGGAGGAGACGAAGGCCGGCATCGATCCGGAGTCCGCCGAAGCCGCACAACTGCTCGAACGCCTGCCGGACCTCACGCACCTTGACGCGCAGGGACTCATGACCATTGCGCCGTGGGGTGCGCCGGAAGCCGAGACGCGCGCCTGCTTTCGCAGCCTGCGTACTTTGTGCGACCGCTGGGCGCAGGCGCATCCCAGGCTCACCCTCGACGTGCTTTCCATGGGCATGAGCGGCGACTTTCCCCTGGCGATCGAAGAGGGTGCAACGCGCATTCGCATCGGCACGGCACTCTTCGGCAAACGCGCGCCCTACGCGGGGCCGCCGGAATGATACGGCAAACGAAGGATGGCGTGACACTGGCCGTGCGCGCACAGCCCGGCGCAAAGAAGACGGCCGTCGTCGGTGTCTGTGGCGAGGGCGCCGCGGCGCAGGTGAAGATTGCCGTGCAGGCGCCGCCTATTGAAGGGCGTGCGAATGAGGCGCTGGTGAATTTTCTGGCAGCAACATTTGGCATTCCGCGCGCAACAGTGGAGCTTTTGTCCGGTCAGCTGTCGAGGAGCAAAGTATTTTTGCTGCGCAGTGTGACAGAGGAACAAGCAAAGGCGCTGCTGGATATCCGAACGAAAAAGTAGCCAGATTCTACCGCCCGTGCATAGCCAGCGCCACGGCCAGGGCCTCTTCCGGCTCGGGGCGAACGCGGAAGTCGGCGTGTGCCTCGGCAAAGAGGACTTTGTGGTCGCGTCCAATGACATAGGTCGCGGGCAGCGGCAGCCGCCAGCTTTCATCGCCATTTACAAAGGGAATGTTGACGAGGATGGAGCGGTAGTACTCGCGCATGGAGTCGGGCACGGTGTAGACTAGGCCGAACTGCTCGGCGAGCGCGTTGCCCGCGTCGTGCAGCACGGGGAAGGGGAGTCCGTGGTGGCCCACCATGAAGTCGCTCTGGCGCTGTGTTTGCGGGCTCACGGCCACCAGCAGCGCGCCGTGCTCGCGGATTTGTCCGTAGAGATCACGCCAGGCCTCCAGCTCCGTCATGCAGTAGGGGCACCAGCGTCCGCGAAAGAACTTGACGACCAGCGGACCGAGCGCGAGCATGTCGGCCGAGCGCACCAGCTTGCCGCCCGCATCCTTCAGCGAAAATTCAGGCGCCACCGCGCCGACGCCCAGAATGTGTTCTTCGATGCCGGTGGCGAAGAGTTCCTCGACGGCGCGCTCGCCAATGGCGAGCCGCTCGGCCTGCACCAGATGGCGCGTGTTCGCGGTGATCTCGTCGAGTTGGTCCTGGAGGGTGCTCATGCTTCACTCATTTTCGCAGATTGCCTCTGGCATACAATGTGCGCATGGGCACGATTGACTATTCTCCGCTGCGTAAGGCCGTAGATCGGCTCAAAGAGGGCCTGGCGGCGCTTGGACGCGAGCCCGGCGATACGCTCTACCGCGATGCCGTCATCCAGCGGTTTGAATTCACCTACGGCCTTTGCGCCAGCATGATGGAACGCTACCTGATGCGCAGCTCGACGGTCTTGCTGGAACAGAAGCTCACCTTCCCATCGCTGATTCGGACGGCAAGTGAAGCTGGTCTGCTCAAGTCTGGCTGGGATGTCTGGTTTGAGTTTCGCAAGGCGCGGAATCTCACCAGCCATGTCTACAACGAGGAAGTCGCGCAACTAGTCGTCGCCGAAATTCCCGCCTTTGCCGCAGAGGCGGAATTCCTCTTAAAAGAGCTGGAACGAAGGAAGGCGCGCGATGACGAATGAACCCGCGACGCTCCCGATGCCACCGATCGTGATCGAGCCGCACGAGTGGCGGGAACTCGCCGCAATTCTTCGCAGATACGCGCCAAATCGCCGCGTTCTGGCATTCGGGTCGCGGGCGACCGGCCATCGCGTGAGACGGTTTTCCGATCTGGATCTCGTCATCGATGGCGATGCGCTGTCTCTGCACGAGGCGGCAAGGTTGGATGAGGCTCTCGACGAATCGCGCCTGCCGTTCAAAGTGGATGTTGCGCAGATGGCGTGGCTTACTCCGGAGTTCCGGAAGAGCATCGAGCCGGAGCTGGTTCTCCTGCAGGAACCGGAGCCGCTGCGTCACTCCGGCTAGGGTGCGCCTGCGCCTGGCCGCCCATTGGCCGCAATCTCGTCGAGTTGCTTCCGAGTGCCAGCTCTTACCGCCCGAAGCGTTGCTTCCCGCCCATGCCCAGCGCGCCCATACCGCCGCGCATCATCGATTTTGCAAGGCCGCCCTTGCCCATCTGCTTGAACATGCGCGCCATCTGCGCGTACTGGCGCAGAAGCTGATTCACATCCTGCACGTTGGTGCCGGAGCCTGCTGCGATGCGCTTGCGGCGCGAGCCGGAGATGATCTCGTGGTTCAACCGCTCTTTAGGCGTCATGGAGTTGATGATGGCTTCCAGGCGCACGAACTGCTTCTCGTCGACATTCTTGGCTGCCTGCTGCATCCCCGCAAAGGGGCCGACCGAGGGCATCATCTTGAGGATCGATTCCATGGAGCCGAGCTTCTTGATCTGGCGCAACTGGTCGCGGAAGTCTTCGAGCGAGAAGCCGTCGCCGAGCAGCGCCTTCTTGGCGAACTCTTCCGACTTCTTGCGGTCTAGCGTGGACTCGGCCTTCTCGATGAGCGAAATCATGTCGCCCATGCCGAGGATGCGGCCGACAATACGATCCGGATGAAAGGGCTCGAAGGCGTCCGGCTTTTCGCCCACGCCGATGAACTTGATGGGCTGGCCGGTCACGTGGCGAATCGAGAGCGCCGCGCCGCCGCGCGCGTCGCCGTCCATCTTGGTCAGGATGACGCCGGTGAGGCCGAGACGTGAGTGAAAGTCCTGCGCGGAGTTGACGGCATCCTGACCGGTCATGGCGTCGGCCACGAAGAGGATTTCCTGTGGGTTGAGCAGCTTCTTCAACTGCTCCATCTCGGTCATCAGCTCTTCGTCGATGTGCAGGCGGCCGGCGGTGTCCACAATGAGCGTGTCGCAGCCCATGTTGCGGGCCTCGCGGCGGGCTTCGCCGGCGAGCCGCTCGACGAGCTTCGGCCCGGGGGCCTCGCCTTTCTGGTCGCCCTCATACAGGCGGGCCTCGATGGATTTGGCGACGACTTTCAACTGCTCGCGCGCGGCGGGGCGGTAGACGTCGACGGAGACGAGCATGGGGCGGTGACCGCCCTTTTTGAGCCATGCCGCCAGCTTGCCGCTGGTGGTCGTCTTGCCGGAGCCCTGCAGACCGGCCATCAGGATGACGGTGGGCGGCTGCGAGGCGAACTTGAAGCGCGCGGTATCGCGGCCAAGCAGTTCGATCAGCTCATCGCGCACAATCTTGATGACCTGCTCGGAGGGCGAGAGCGCCGTCATGACTTCGGTGCCGACGGCCTTGGCGCGAATGTGCTCGATAAGGTCGCGGGCTACATTCAGGTTGACGTCGGCCTCAAGCAGGGCGACACGAATTTCGCGCAGGGCTTCGGCGATGTTTTCTTCTGTAAGCGTGCCCTGGCCGCGGAGGGTCTTGAAGGCGCGCTGCAGCTTGTCTGTAAGGTTTTCAAACATAGGTCAGCTTCAAGTGTAAAGGAAGCGAGGGCGTGGCGCGTACGGCAGCCGCAGGAGGAATCGCGGGTCTCAAAAAGCGGGGCTCCGGAGACTCAGAGGTTGCGCGCAGCGACAAAGCCCTAGTCCGCCGGCGCAATCAGATATTGCTCCAGCTTCCCGTCTGGGTATGTGTAGGTGGTCAGCACCAGGCGCCGGTCGGGATAGGTGATGCGAAAGGCGCGGAAGGTCATGCCGCCGCGCAGTTGATCGCCGACCTGCTTGAATGCGAGCGGCTCGCCCAGAGGCGCAAGACTCGACTGGAAATCAGCCAGAGCTTCCGGTGTGAAGTAGTCGCTCAGGTGGGGCGCCAGCAGGCTGCGATCGATCCTACCCTGCTGCAGACCGTGATAGATGTCGAGCGCCTGCTGTTCGGGCGCTGTGAGCGGATAGCCCGCGACAACCGGCGCCGCAAGATGCGCGATGGTGCTGGCCGCGTCCACGGCGTCCTGATTGGTGAGCACGGCCACGGCCACGCCATCATCAATCAGCACTTCGTTGTCAGAGACGAAGCCGGAGACCTCGCCCGAGTGCTCGATGGAGCGATGCCCGTCGCGTGTCTCCACCTGCACGCCAAGCCCATAGTGGGTCTCCTTGCCGCTCTTGAGCTTCACATCCGTGAACATTTGGTTATAGCTTTCTGGCTTCAATACAGATTCCGCCAGCACGCTCTCGTCCCACAGAG
>JAJZGF010000219.1 GCA_021805025.1 Acidobacteriota bacterium | reverse complement strand
TCCGATCTAACCCCCCACCCAATGTGGAAAAGCCCGCAGACAACACAACTGCGCCCCATCCGTACGCCTTCACAGCAACCCCAAACACCCGGCAGGAGCGGCTACTATCCAGCGCGACGGACGCATGGTCGCAAACTCAGGAATTAACCGCCGGATTGGGCGGGTGGCTCACCCTTCGCGATGCTGACATACCGCAGATGAGGGTACCCCATCCTTTCGGCCTGCGGTTGGCCGAAACGGAGGGAACCACGTACACTCGTTCTTCGCCATGAAGGGCAAGCTCGTCCGTTACCAGAAAGCCGGTGCATTGCACTTCATTACCTTGAGTTGCTTTCGCAGGCAGCCGCTGCTGAATGCAACTGCTGCCTACATGTGCTTTGAGCACGAGCTCGAAATTGTGCGTCGACAGTATGAGTTCGTGGTTCCGCGCTACGTTTTGATGCCCGAGCATGTGCACCTGCAGGTGGGTGAAACACGCATCGCGTCGCTGGCAGTGGCGTTGCAGGTGTTGAAGCAGCAAACTTCGAGAGAGTTGAAGAGGTGGACCATAATTCTTAGAGCATTTCAAGTGGCTTGCTTACCGTTCCTGTGCGGCGCCTCATTGATCTGCGCGCAGTTACAGCAACCTACCCGCGGCGCTGTAAAGGGCGAACTCGATTATCCGAATGGCGCACCTGCAAAGGGCTTCATGGTCTCCGTGATCGGGACAAGCAGAACCAGGACAAACGGCGTTGAGACGATGACGGACGAAAAAGGGAACTTCTCCGCCCCCAATCTTGGCTTTGGCAGCTACATCCTGGCGCCATACTTCAATTCAGCCGACACCAGATATCCGGCCGGAACTGGACAGTTCTTCGACAAGCACCTCGTGCGCTTTGCGGTCAGCCCCGACCAGCCGACGGCGACTGTGAAAGTCCAATTGGACCCTCCCGCTCTGATCATCTCCGGAGACGCCTTCGACAAGGTCTCGGGGGAGCCTGTTGCAGTGCAGATCAAAATGTGGCAAATTGAAGACCCTGAGAACAAGTGGGCGAAATTTGCCTCGTCCGCCGCCGGGAAGTATCACTGCTGGCTGCCTGCTGGAAAAGCAATCGTGCTGCGAGCTTCTGCTGAGGGCTATCAGGACTTCGAGTCCACTATTCCAGCAATCACGAACGGAGTGGACCCGGTCGTTGATATTGCCATGGTCCCGAAAAAGGATGCCAAAGAGCACTAACAACCGGTCAGACCGTCGCCGGGTACTCCATGCGCCGCCCGCGCCCCATCCCAGAACCTGCGGCTTTCCACATTTTGCCTGCCTCTTTTCTCGCAGAACAGCGTACGATACCCGCCGCATTTGCCACTCGCACCCTCAGCGTAGGAGAATCGATTTTCTTAACCTGAACCGGAGGTTCCCTGCATGAACTCAGCCGCCCTGCGCTCGCTCCTTGCCGCCACCTTCATCCTTGCTCCGGCGCTTCTTGCCGCCCAGCTCGCAGGCACGCAGGAGCCCGGCAGCAAGCCCGAAGCCCCGGCGCCTGCCGCCACCACGCCCTCCGGCCACCCAGACAACGCCTACTGGCGTCAGCACGACGCGCTCATGCTCTCAGACTTTCCCTGGCTGGCCCGCTTTCGCGACGAGGACGCAAAGCTCGGCCCGCCCGCGCCCGGTGAAAAGCGCGTCGTCTTCATGGGCGACTCCATTACCGAGGGCTGGCACCTCGACAGGGACTTCCCCGGCAAGCCCTACATCAACCGCGGCATCAGCGGCCAGACCACCCCGCAGATGCTCCTCCGCTTCCGCCAGGATGTGATTCATCTTCAGCCCAAAGTGGTGGTCATCCTGGCCGGCACCAACGACATCGCCGGCAACACCGGCCCCGAAACCCTCGACCAGATTGAGGACAACCTCGCCTCCATGGCCGACCTGGCCACCGCCAGCCACGTCCGCGTCGTTCTCTGCTCCGTCCTCCCGGCTATCGATTACTGGTGGCAGCGCGGCATGCAACCCGCACCCAAAATCGACGCCCTCAATGCGTGGATCAAGCAGTACGCGGCAGAAAAGCACTACGTGTACGTCGATTTCCACTCCGCCATGAAAGACGCCGAAGACGGCTTGCCGAAGAACCTCAGCCCGGACGGCGTTCACCCCAACGAGGCCGGCCACGCCATCATGGATCCGCTCGTCGAAGCCGGCATCCAGAAGGCGATGAAGAGATAAGAGATAGGCGCGGCAATTGCGCTGCCGTCGAAATCCCCCTACAATAAAAGAACTGCAGGAAAGGTCTGTTTCGAGAGATGCCCAAGGAAAAGATTCATCCCAACTACGACGCGGTGCGCGTACTGTGCGCCTGCGGAAACAACTTTGAGACCCGTTCGACCCACAAGGGCGACATTCACGTGGAAATCTGCTCGGCTTGCCACCCGTTCTTCACCGGCAAACAGCGCCTTGTCGATACGGCTGGCCGCGTTGAGCGCTTCCGCCGCAAGTACGCCAAGGCAGGCGAGGCCGCTCCGGCCAAGTAAGCGGCGTCCGCAACCGGCTGATACGATTGGGCCCCCGCCATGGCGGGGGCCCACGTTCGTTCCGGAACCGGTCTCCGTTTCCCGGCTGGCGGGTCGCTGACTTCGAACCCGAAATACGGCAACAAGCAGCACGAGGCGCAGATGGCAGGCAAGGGCTTCACGGTCAAGAAGGACTGGGACAATCCGCGCGAGCACGCGATGCCCGCCGACGCACGTGTGCCCGCCGCAGTGTGCCTGGGCACGGTGCGGGTCACTCCTGCCACCGTCCTTGCGCCCATGGCCGGAGTCACAGACACCGTCTTCCGCCGCTTCATTCGCCACGCCAGCCTCTTCACCGCTGCAGCCGGCTCCGACGAGGCAGGCCCTGGCGAGTCCGCTATCGAGGCCGACGTCACCAACACCCAGTCCGGCTGCGGCCTCCTGATGACCGAGTTCACCTCCGCCGACGGGTTGAGCCGCATGCGCGAGTCCAAGCGCAAGCGCTACCTCACCTTCTACGACGACGAGCACCCCATCGGCGCACAACTCTTCGGGTCCAACCCGGAAACCCTCGCCGATGCCGCACGCATCGTTGAAGACACCGGCTTCAATCTTGTCGATCTCAACCTCGGCTGCCCCGCCAAGCGTGTCGTCGGCTGCAACGGCGGCTCCGGCCTTCTGCGCGACCTGCCCCGCGTCGGCGAGCTCTTCCGCGCCGTGCGCAAGGCAGTGACCATTCCCTTCACCGTCAAGTTCCGCCTGGGCTGGAACGACAACCAGATTATCTGCGTCGAACTGGCGCGCATGGCTGAGGCCGAGGGCCTCAACGCAGTGGCTCTTCACGCCCGCACGCGCGAACAGGGCTACACGGGCCAGGCGCGCTGGGAGTGGATCGCACAGATCAAGCAAACGGTCAGGATTCCGGTTATCGGCAACGGCGACATCCGCACGCCGGAGGATGCCGCCGCCATGGTGGCGCAGACCGGATGCGATGCCGTGATGATCGGCCGCGCCGCACCGTCGAACCCTTGGATCTTCCGTCAGATTGCCCAGTACACCGCGACCGGCCGCTACGAGCTGCCCACCGTGCAGGACCGTTATCGCATGATCCGCGCCTACTTCCAGATGTTGCTGGACGAAGCCGCGGCAAGCCAGGTGCTACCGCGCGACGCACGTCACGGCGAGACGGCAGGCAAGATGAAGCAATTCGCTTCCTGGTTCACGCACGGTGTGCCTGGCGGGGCTAAGCTGCGCGCGGCCATCTACCAGATGCGCACGGGAGCAGAAGTGCTGGCCCAGGTGGATGCCTTCTTCCAGGCAAAGCTCGACGGTGGTGAAACCGAACCGGAGTCCGAGCGCGAAGAGACGTCTGCATTCCCTGAAGACGCACTGGTCTGCGACTAATCCGAGTTCTCCTTTTGCAGCGAAGTCAGGCCGTGCGGCGATTCACACCCGCTCCACCGCCAGGGCTACAGCATTGCCCCCGCCCAGGCACAGCGCGGCGATTCCCTTTTTCGCGCCGCGCTGCTGCATGGCGTAGAGCAGTGTGACCAGCACGCGCGCTCCGCTGGCCCCGATGGGATGACCGATGGCGACCGCCCCGCCGTTCACATTCACCCGCTCCGGGTCGAGTGCGAGATCGCGCACCACAGCCAGCGCCTGCACGCTGAAGGCCTCATTCAACTCGAACAGGTCCACATCAGCAAGGGACCAGCCGGCCCTGGCGACGGCTTTACGCGCCGCCTCAATCGGCGCCAGGCTGAACCATGCCGGCTCGCGCCCGCTGGTGGTCTGTGCGCGGATCACTGCCAGCGGCTTCAGACCCAGCTCGCTTGCACGGTCCGCGCTCATCACCACTGCAGCGGCCGCGCCATCATTCACGCCGGGGGAGTTGCCCGCCGTCACGGTTCCACCCTCCTTGAAGGCGGGCTTGAGCCGCGCAAGAATCTCCACGCTCGTATCCGGCCGCACAGACTCATCGCTGCTGAACAGGCGCGGACACTCGCCCTTCTTTGCAGCTGGAATCTCGACGGCAAGAATTTCATCGCGAAAATGCCCTGCAGCAGTGGCTGCCGCCGCACGGCGATGCGACTCGGCGGCAAAGGCATCCTGATCCTCGCGCGAGATGCCGCACTTCTCTGCGACCATCTCTGCCGCCGCGCCCATGTGGAAATTGTTGTACACATCCCACAGGCCGTCGTGAATCATCGCATCCACCACCGTGCCGTTGCCCATGCGGTAGCCGTTGCGCGCCTGCTGAAGCAGATAGGGCGCATTGGACATCGACTCCATGCCGCCCGCAACCACAATCTCCGCATCGCCGGTCTGGATGGCCTGGGCGGCCAGCGACACAGCCTTTAATCCCGAACCGCACACCATGTTGATGGTGAGCGCCCCGACCTCCGGTGGCAGGCCGGCAAAGATTGCCGCCTGCCGCGCCGGGTGCTGGCCAAGGCCCGCCTGAAGCACGGAGCCCATGATGCACTCGTCAATCAATTCGAGCCCTGCCCCAACGGCTGCTCCCTGGTTCGTCCCGCTCTGTGCGGCTTCTCCCAGGCCGGCGCGACGCACCGCCTCGCGCACCACCAGCGCGCCCAGCTGCGGCGCGCGGAGAGCCTGGAGCGACCCCTGAAACTTTCCCACAGCGGTCCGCACCGCCGACACAATCACCGCTTCTCTCATCATTTCCCACTTTCACGCAAACCGCAGCGCAGGCACAGCCCTTGCACCCGGAATCTTAGCCGATGGATCCAGGATTCTGCCACGGGCCATGCCCTGAAAGATGCATCCCTGCGCAGTACGCACTGATGCATAATAGTGTCATCCGCTATGAGGCCCTATTTCCCTTCGGTAACGCATCCCGTACCGTGGAGTTCCTGGCGGATTCTCGTGGGGAATCCATGTCCGTCTGCAAGTCCATCGGCGGACCTCAATCGATCGCAGCGGCAACCCTGTTGGTGATTCTTGTCACGGGGTGTGGCTCCCCCAACGGCCGACTCGGCGCGAGTTCCTCTCTACCCACCGGCTCTGACTCCA
>JAJZGF010000050.1 GCA_021805025.1 Acidobacteriota bacterium | reverse complement strand
CGCGCGAGTAGACCGGGTGGCAGGGAGGATGCGCGGAGATTGCGCGGGGAGAGATGGAGCCGACGGTCAGACTTGAACTGACGACCTGCTGATTACGAATCAGCTGCTCTACCAACTGAGCTACGTCGGCGCGCTCCTTCACGATTGTATCGTTGCATGGGTCTTCGGTAAAGTTGAGCGAGGCTTTCAAGGCCCGCTGCACGTTGCGCGCACACAGGCCGGAGGCAGACGTTCATCTTCCGGACCGTTCAGCTTGCATACCGGATCGCGATTTTGTGGGCTTTGGGGTTACTGCTGGCCGTGGCGGTGTGCACTCTGCTGCCGGACCCTGTGAGGGTGACACCGGCTGCCACCCAGGGCAGCCCGTTCATTCCCCGCAGGCGAATCGGATTCTTAACGTGCCTGCTGGCGGCGCTGTCGGTGAGGGAACGGGTGGGGTTCCGGGCGCCGTCGGCCGATGCTGGTTTGAACGGACGCCCTGAGGCGGTTACAGGGGCTGCAAGGGACGGCAAAAACGGAAAGAGCCGCCCGGCAACAGGGCAGCTCCTTCCTCAGGGAGAATAGTTCCAACGGAGGCAAAACCATCAGAACTTTCTGGCTGCATAGTAGGGTTCTAAGGGCGGAGTGTCAAGAATAAATCGGACAGGAAATAACTCCATATATATGAATACTTTAGAAGGAAGGCTTGGCGCGAAAGCACCCGAGCATCTTCGCCCTTTGTGCGCCTTCTCAGGTGCCGGATTTGCGGAGATTTCGGGGGTTTTCTTCGGGTTTACGCCTTGTTTTCCACACGCATAGGGAGACGATGGACCCATCCTGCAAAGGTTGTGTGCAGGTCTGGAAGAGCACGTCATTTTTCAAGATTGAGCCGGATGAACTCGGTTTCATAGACCGAAGATGCCGGCTTGCCGCGGGCGATGCGATAGAGTGCGCGTCCGCCGCCGAGGAAGAGACCGAGCAGGATGGCGGCAGCGGACCCGATGATGACCAGGGTGGCGATGCCGATGAGGAGTTTGCCGGTTTTGGCGACTTCAGACTGGCCTGGCAGGGGGATGGACGTCAGGGCGTCTTGAAAATTGACCATCTGGAGGAGCTTGTGACTTTCGTCGGGGATTGCGTCTCCGCTGACGAGGGCGACGATGGGTCCGCTGCGGCGTACTTCGATCGAGGCCTGGTCGGAGTCTGAAAGCGGCTTGGGCCACGCGGGTTGGGCATTGCTGCCGGCCTTGATGTAGGCGCGGATGGCAGCTTCCTGTGCGGCGGCCATCTGCGGGGTGGGGTAGTCGATGAGGGTGAGGGTGGCCGGGCCGGAGGTGAGCGAATAGTTGGCGGTGACGGTCTCCGCGCCGCGGTCGAAGCCGACAAGGGCGGAAGGCAGCACGCCGCCGGAGCCCGCGTAGCCGGTCGGGCCGACGGCGTAATGGGTGGTCTGCTTGTCGAGCGAAGTCTGGGGCAGGTTGGCCAGGATGGGCGGCGCGATGGCCTTGTTGCCGCGGGGAATCGGGAGCTGTTGGGCGAGGTTGCGCATCTCGGCAGCCGACATGGGACTGATGTGCGAGAAGGTGGCGTCGACGACGGTGTCGCCCTGCCAGAAGAGGACGCGGTTGTGATCAGAGGTTGCGCCTGCGCCGATGTCTTCTTTGGGCCAGCCGTTCTGCCGGTAGTAGGTGTAGGCTCCGTAGGCGCCGCTGGTGTCATTGAAGCGCAGGGCGCGGACGGTGAGCGTTTCGCCGTCGCGCTTGTACGTGACGCCTGCGCCGTAATTGAATTCGTATTCCTTGAGCGCTGCGGCGTCGCCGGGGCCGGCCTGCGCAGCGTCTGTGAACGGGATGGGCGCGCCCGCGGCAACCCAGCCGTCAAAGACGCCGGGGAGCAGGGCTTTGGCCTTGGCCTCGACGGGGATCGGGACATCGACGGTGACGGCCACGGGCTTGTGGGTGGCCTGGGGATTGGGCTGCGCCGGGACTGCGATGCAGGCCGCACAGCAGACCAGAATGGCAAATGTCTGCATTGCAAAAGCTCCAACTCTCAGGGTACACGCTGGCGCTGTGTGCGTGCGCGGCGGGCCGGCCTTGCGGGGCTGGATTGCGGCGCGATCAGGAAAAGAGGCAGCGCATGGACTGCGGGTGGTCGGCGGGATGGCGATGGAGGAGTCGCGCTATGCTGGAGGCACGATGAGCGAGACTCCGGGCAGCATACGACGAGTGGCCGTGTACTGCGGTTCGGCGGAGGGGAGCGATCCGGCGTTCCTGGCTGAAGCGCGCGCGCTGGGCGCGGCAATTGCAGCCGCTGGCCTGGAGGTGGTGTATGGCGGGGCGAGTGTGGGGCTGATGGGCGCGGTGGCCGATGCGGCGCTGGCGGGCGGGGCCGAAGTGATTGGCGTGCTGCCGGAGGTGCTCGCGGGCAGCGAGATTGCCCACACGGGGCTGACGCGGCTGGAAATGGTGCCCACGATGCACGCGCGCAAGGCGCGGATGGCGAAGCTGGCCGATGCCTTCCTGATGTTGCCGGGCGGCTACGGGACGCTGGACGAGCTGATGGAGATTGTGACCTGGGCGCAGTTGAAGATTCATGCCAAGCCGTGCGTGCTGATCAACACCGCGGGCTATTGGAACGGGCTGCTGGATTTTCTGGATACGGCGGTAGCGGCGGGCTTCCTTAAGGCGCATAATCGCGCGCTGCTGCGCGTGGCCGACAATGCCGCTGAGGCGCTGGCGATGCTGGGCGCCGGGTGAGGGCGGCAGGGGCGCAACCGGACGAGGCCGAGAAGCAGGACTGGTCTATAATCGAGCTTCCGGTCCGCGGATGGTGGGACTACCGCGGGCTATGCGCCGGCATTGCGCAGGCCCGGGTTGAATCCGTGTATGCGTGGAGAGACCAAGCGAACCGGCGATGCGCGCGATGATCCTGGACTTTATTTGAAGGGCTAAGGGGAGAGCGGAAGTATGGCAAAGTCTGTGAACAAGGTGATCCTGCTGGGGAATGTGGGCAAGGATCCGGAGATTCGCTCGACGAGCGGCGGCACCATGGTGGCCAACTTTACGCTGGCTACTTCTGACCGGCAGAAGGACGCACAGGGCAACTGGCAGGACCGCACCGAATGGCACAACATGGTAGCGTTTACGCGGCTGGCGGAGATTGTGCGCGATTACGTGAAGAAGGGCTCCAAGCTGTATGTGGAAGGCAAGATCCAGACCCGCTCCTGGGACGACAAGGAGACGGGCGCCAAACGCTACCGTACGGAGATTATCGTGAACGACCTGTCGCTGCTCTCGGGACGGGAAGAGGGTTCGGGCGGGTATAGCCGACCGGCGGCCTCTTCTGGTTCGACGGCGAGCTTTGACCAGCGCCCGCCTGCGAGCCAGGACGAATATGCGCAGTCGTCCGAGATCTCGGACGACGATATACCCTTTTAAGCTGAGTGGACCGGCCGCGGCCACGCCGGACGCGAGCCGCGGAGCATCGGTCCGGTACAATCAGAGGCAAAGCAAGGACAAAAGCGGCACGGTGCGCGTTACGGCTTTGCGCATGAAAGGCGCCGGGAACACAGCGCCAGTTGCCGACTCTGCTGCAGTGCTGTATTTCCGTTGCCGGACCGGAAGCGGGTAGCCTGGCGATCCGACATGGCACTTCCGTTGCTTCACCTTTTCTCCAGGCAGGCGTCGAAAGAACACAAACCCTTTTTACCGGAGCGCGCGATGTGTGGAATCGCCGGGTATACACACGCAAGGCGAAGTGTTCCTTCCGGGGTTCTGACGGAGGCGATCGACGCCCTGCGTCATCGCGGGCCTGACCAGCGGGGCCAGTATCAATCTGCCCAGGTATCGCTGGGCGCGACCCGCCTGCGGATTCTCGACCTGGAGGGCGGTGACCAGCCGCTGCACAGCCGGGACGGCGACGCAACGATCGTTTTCAACGGCGAGATCTACAATTATCGCGAGCTACGGGCGGAGCTGGAAGGACTGGGGCACGTCTTTCGCTCGCGCTGCGACACAGAAGTGGTGCTGGAGGCATTTCTCGCCTGGGGTGCGGAGTGCTTCGCGCGGCTGCGCGGGATGTTTGCCGTGGCCATCTGGCTGGAGCGGGAGCGGCGGCTGGTGCTCGCGCGCGACCGCATGGGCATCAAGCCGCTCTACTACACCGAGCACCAGGGCGAACTCTATTTCGGGTCAGAGCTGAAGTGCATCTTCGCTGATCCTGAGGTGCCGCGGCGCATTGATCTGGAGGGGCTGAACTGCTACCTGAGCCTGAACTATGTGCCGGGGCCGCGGACGCTGATTGAGGGCATCCAGAAGCTGATGCCGGGCCACCTGCTGGAGTGGCACCGAGGCTTGGCGACGAAGCGGGCCTATGCGCGGGCCGTTGCGCCGGGGCCTGTGCCGCGGTCACTGAACGAAGCCTGCGAGGAACTGGACGGACTGCTCAAGGCTTCGATTGCCGAGCAGCTTGTCTCCGATGTGCCGGTGGGCGTTTGGCTGAGCGGCGGGCTGGACTCGTCCACAGTGACGCACTATGCGTCCCAGGCGTATGCCGGGCGGTTGAAGACATTCTCCATCACCTTCCAGGGCAAATCGTTCGATGAGGGCGAGTACACGCGCGCGGTGAGTCGCCACTACGGCACAGACCATACGGAGCTCGACCTGAACGATGGGGCGAACCTTGCGGATGTGATCTGCGAGATGCCGTATTACTCCGATGAACCGAGCGCGGATGCCGGCGCGGTGCCGGTGTGGTATCTGTCTGCGATAAGCCGGCAGCACGTGACGGTGGCGCTGAGCGGCGAAGGCGCCGATGAGTTGTTTGGCGGCTACCTGACCTATGCGGCGGACCGGTACAATCGCGGGCTTGCGCTGCTGCCGCGGGCGCTGCGCGCAGGGGCGCTGGGCTGGGCGCGGCATCTTCCGGTTTCCGATGAGAAGATCAGCTTCGAGTACAAGCTGAAGCGGTTTCTGGAGGGTTCGCTGCTTTCACCCGAGGCCGCGCACGTGTTCTGGAACGGCACCTTTACCGAGAAAGAGAAGCGCGAGTTTTTTGCCTATGCGGATGCGGCTCCGATGCGGCAGGTTCTGAGCCAGATACGGCCGGGACGGTCGTTCGAGCGTTTTCTTGACTTTGATCAGCGCTACGCTCTGCCGGATGGCCTGCTCTATAAAGTGGATCGGATGAGCATGGCGCATGCCGTTGAGGTGCGTCCGCCGTTTCTGGACGACCGGATTGTGGAGTTTGCGGCGCGGCTGCCGAAGCGGTTCAAGATGTCCGGATTTGAGAGCAAGGTGGTGCTGCGGCGGCTGATGCAAGACGCGCTGCCTGCGGATGTGCTGCAGCGGCCGAAGATTGGATTCGATATTCCGGTGCATGAGTGGTTCCGCGGCGTGCTGCGCCCGTTGCTGATGGATACTTTGAGTGAGAGCGCGCTGGCTGATTCGGGCCTGTTTCACTGGCCGGCGATTGAGCGGCTCCTGGATGAACATCTGCAACGAAAGGCGAACTGGGGGTACCATCTATGGGGCTTGCTGACCCTGATGCTGTGGATGCGGCGGTGGAACGTGGAGGCGCCGGCGATGGCGCCGAGCGTGGCCGCCGATCCGGAAGAGCTCTACGCGGCGGAGCCATCGTTGTCCTGTCAGCCGGCCTCGTATTCTGCGCAAACATCGTAAGCCCCCCGCATCTGATGGACGATGTGGACGCCGTGCAGGCGCAGATTGCGCGCACCATGCTGGCGAGCGGCGACTGGGTGACGGCGCGGCTGGACGGGGTAGCGTATCTCGAGAAATCGCCGCTGATCTACTGGATGATGGCGGCATCGTATCGCGTGCTGGGCGTGAGCGACTGGGCGGCCCGGCTGCCGCTGGCGCTGGCCGCTGTGCTGTTGTGCTGGGTGACGTATCGCTTTGGGCGCTGGGCGATGGGCGAGCGTGCCGGAGTGTATGCGGGAGTGAGCCTGGCCACCGCCGCGGGGCTCTACCTGTTTACACGCATTCTGATTCCGGACGCGACGCTGACCTTGACGATTACGGTGGCGATCTGGGCGGCGATGCGACTGCTGGAGCCGGATGAACCCCGGCGCGGGGCGTGGATCGCCGGAATGGGCGTCGCGCTGGGCTGCGGGCTGCTGCTGAAGGGGCTGATCGCCGTTGTCTTTCCTGCGCTGGCGATTGCGGCGTATCTTGCGGTTACACGGCAACTGCTGCACTGGACCGCGTGGCGGCGGCTGGCGCTGGGCAGGGTTGCCCTGTGCGCGCTGCTGATTGCCGCGCCGTGGCACCTGCTGGCGATGGTGCGCAATCCTCCGCTGGTTGCCTTCTCGATGCACAGCGGGCCGGGCGAGTATCGCGGCTTTTTCTGGTTCTATTTCTTCAACGAGCATCTGCTGCGGTTTTTGAACCTGCGCTATCCACGGGACTACAACACGGTGCCGCGGGCGCTGTTCTGGGCCCTGAACCTGGTGTGGCTTTTCCCCTGGTCGGCGTATCTGGCGGGCGCGGGACGGTTGAGCTATGCGCCGGAGACGCGCGCGGGACGCATGCGCCTGATGGCCGTCTGCTGGATCGGCATGGTGATGCTGTTCTTCACCTTTTCGACGACGCAGGAGTACTACTCGATGCCGACTTACCCGGCGATGGCGCTGCTGATAGGCTCCGCGCTGGCCGAGGGAAGGCTGTTCCGCCTGGGTTCGCGCGCGCTCATGGCAGTGTGTGCGGGGTTGACGGCTGGGCTGGGGACGCTGCTGGCGCTGGTGGCGCGCATCCACGTGACAGGCGAGATTGCGCAGGCCCTGGTGCAGCACCCTGAGATGTACACGCTGTCGCTGGGCCACATGGGCGATCTGACGCTGGCGGCGTTCGCGTATCTCAAACTGCCGCTGGCCGTGGCGACGGCGGCGTTTGGCGGCGGCACGGCGGGGCTGTGGCTGGCGCGGCGCAGCACAGGGAAGACGGTGGCCGTGCTGGCGGCGATGATGATTGTGTTCTTCCAGGCCTCGCGGCTGGCGCTGGTCCGCTTTGACTCTTACCTGGGCTCGTATCCTCTGGCCGAGCGGCTGGTGCAGAGTCCGCCGGGCGCATTGATCGAGGCGGATGCCTACTATGCGTTTTCGTCGGTCTTCTTCTACACCGACCGCACGGCGCTGTTGTGGAACGGCCGCAAGGACAACCTGGAGTATGGATCGTATGCGCCGGATGCGCCGCGCGCGTTTATCGGCGATGAGGAGTTTGCGGCGCGCTGGCGCAGCGATGCGCGCTACTATCTGCTGGCCTACGACACCGACCTGCCCCGCGTGGCAGAGCTGGCGGGCAGGGACCGTGTGCATGTTGTGGCGGAAAACAGCGGCAACAGCCTGGTGACGAATCTGCCATGAATCCGGGCCGATAGCGGGAACGGCTACCTGCGCTTCGCGCGTTCGCGCTGCAGCTCGCGATAGACTTCGCTTTTGGATTGGCCGAGCTCGCGGGCCAGACGCTTGAGCGATTCTTTCTCATCGATGCCGGACTCGGACTGCAGGCGTGCAAGGCGGGCTGAGATGGATTCGGTGTTGGAGCCCGCGGGCTTTGCGGTGCCCTGAGCCGGCGCTTCAATGAGCAATGTGAATTCACCGCGGATTCGTTCGCGGGCGGCGAGATTGCGCCGCACTTCGGCGACCGAGCCGCGCAGGAACTCTTCATGCAGCTTGGTGAGCTCGCGGGCGGCCGCGATGCGCAGAGCCGGCCCCCAGGCGGCTTCGAGATCGGCGAGGGTATCGGCAATGCGGTGCGGAGCCTCATAAAAGATGAGGGTCTGCGCGGTGTCGCGCGGTTGTGCGGCGAGGGCTTCAAGACGCGTGCGGCGCGCGCCGGCCTTCTCCGGCAGGAAGCCGAGGAAGCAGAACTCCGCCGTGGGCAGGCCGGAGGCAATGAGTGCGGTGAGCGCGGCGTTTGCGCCGGGGATGGGGATGACGGGAATGCCGGCGGCGATGGCTTCCGCGGCGAGCCGCGCGCCGGGATCGCTGATGCCGGGCAGGCCCGCGTCAGAGACGACGGCGATTGCCCTTCCGCGCTGGATCTCCCCGATAAGCTCCGTCGATCGAGAAATCTCATTGTGTTGATGGCAACTGACGGTGGGCGTGGTGATGGCGAAGTGGTTGAGCAGCTTTTGGGTCTGGCGGGTGTCCTCGCACGCGATGCGGTCCGCTTGCCTGAGCACGTCGAGGGCGCGGAGCGTGATGTCACCCAGGTTGCCGATGGGAGTGGCGACCAGATAGAGGCCGGGGCTGAGGGATGCGGGTTCGTCGCCGGACATGGAGGCGCTAGTCTCCGGCTTCTTCCCGTTCGATGCGGCGCTGCTCGGCGAGCAGCGTCATGGAGCTCATCAGATTCTGTACGCTGACGATGCCGATGACGCGGCCGCTCTCGGTAACAGGAATGAGCGAAAGGCCATGGCCTGCGCTGAGGCGGCGAATGGTGGTGCCGAGCGTGTCCTCCGGGCCGGCGACCTGAAAGGCGCGCGACATGACGGACTGGATGTAGCCGTTGCCGTCGTTGCGCAGCGCATCCACGATGCGCTGGCGCGAGACGATGCCCACGAGATGCGGGCCGCGCACGACAGGGAAATCTTCCTGCAGCGAGTGAACGCAGCGGACAAGCGCGTCGGTCAGTGTATCGGAAGGCGAGAGGGTGGCGAAGTCAGTGAGCATGACTTCGCGCATGTGGACGGTATCGACGACGGACTGGAAGAAGACGCCCTGGTCTTCAATTTGCGCGCCGATCATGATGAAGAAACCTGCGATGATGAGCCACGGACTCTGCAGTAACATGCCCGCGATCATGATGGTGAGGGCAAGCACCTGGCCGACTCCGGCGGCGGCGCGACCGACCGGCGCCAGGCCGTGTTTGCGGGCAAAGCTGCCGCGCAGCAGGCGTCCGGCGTCAAGCGGATAGGCGGGCAGGAGGTGGAGCACGGCGAGGGAAAGCTGCATCCAGACCATGCTGCGCAGCAGATACGCGGAGGTGATCCAGGGCGGGTCAAAAAGCCGGATGCCGCCGCCGCCCGCGCCAAGCAGCAGGACGGCCAGCGCCACTCCGGTGGCAGCATTGGCCAGCGGTCCGGCAAAGGCCAGGGCGAACTGGGCTGCACCCTGGTTGGAGCCTTCCTGGCTCTCAGGATTGGCGTAGGCAAAGAGGCCGCCGATGGGCAGCACGAGCACGGCGCGCAGGCGCAGACCGAGAAACGCGGCCGTAAGCAGGCGCACCACTTCCCGCACCAGCACCGCCAGGACAACTACAAGAAAAAGGCCGAGGCCGCGCAGAATGCCGTCATTGGCGCTGAGCACCAGACACACGCCTGCCAGCAGCGGGAAGAACGCGTGGATGCGCAGCTCGACGCTCATCCATCGGCCCAGCGGGATTGACCAGCCTCGCATAAGACAATTGTAGAGGCTCAGGGCAGGTGGGCAGATTTCATTTATGCTGGTTCGCGATGCGCATCGTTGCAGGCAGGTACCGGTCGCGTGTGTTGCAGGCCCCGGCAGGGCTGGCGACGCGACCCACCAGCGACCGGCTTCGGGAGACGCTGTTCAATGTGCTGGCTCCGCGCATTGCGGGCGCGGCGTTTCTGGATTTGTATGCGGGATCGGGCGCGGTGGGGCTGGAGGCCGCGAGCCGCGATGCTGCGCGCGTGGTGTGCGTGGAGCGCGCGCCGGCGGCGCTGAAGGTTCTGCACGCAAATGTGGAGCGGCTGGGCGTGGCGGCCAAGGTTGCCGTGCACGCGGTGAGCGTGACTGCCTGGCTCAAGCCGACGTCCGGTGCGGAGCGCGGGTTTGACGTGGTGTTTCTTGATCCGCCGTATGACGCCGCGGAGGAGTATAAGAAGACGCTGGGGCTGCTGGGCGGCGCTGCGCTGGGGCTGCTGGCCGAGGGCGCAGTGGTGGTTGCCGAGCACCGGCGCAAGGAGCGGCTCGAGGATCGCTACGGCACGCTGGAGCGCACGCGCCTTCTGGAGCAGGGCGATGCGGCGTTGAGTTTTTACAGCGTGAGCCGGACGAGTTTGACCTCAGCCGTTTGAACCGCACGGCATACGAAGGAAGGCAAAAAGAATGAAGACCCGATGGAGTTGGATTCTGGCGGCGCTGGCCTGCGCGTCTGCCTTGCATGCGCAGAGTTCCGGACCGTGGGAAATTGGGCCGTTTGCGCGGCCGGCGGAGGGGAATCCGGTGATTACGCCGAGTGCGGCGTCGACATTCATGGATCCGATTGCGAAGAAGCCGGTGCAGTGGGAGGCGCTGCACACGTTCAATCCGGCGGCGATTGTGCGCGATGGCAAGGTCTTTGTGCTGTATCGCGCGGAGGACAATACGGGTGCGATGGCGATCGGCGGGCACACTTCGCGGCTCGGCCTTGCGGAGAGCAAGGACGGGGTTCACTTCAAGCGCATGGGCGAACCGGTATTTTATCCGGCACAAGATGGCCAGAAGGCGCGCGAGTGGCCGGGCGGCGTGGAAGATCCACGCATCGTGGAGTCGCCGGACGGAATGTATGTGCTGACGTATACGCAGTGGAATCGCGAGACGTATTCGGTGGGAATTGCAACGTCGCGCGACCTGATGCACTGGACAAAGTACGGGCCCGCGTTTCTGACGGCCAAGGGCGGCAAGTATGCGCACCTGCAGTACAAGTCGGCGGGGATTGTGACGCGGCTCGTAAAGGGACGGCTGGTGGCGGCGCAGATCAGCGGGCATTACTGGATGTACTGGGGCGAGGGCTCGATTCGCCTGGCGACTTCGATGGACCTGATTCACTGGGAGCCGGTGGAGGACCAGCGCGGCGAGCCGGTGGAGCTGCTGCGGCCGCGGGCGGGGCACTTTGACAGCTCGTTTCCTGAGACGGGTCCACCGCCGGTGATGACCGATGCGGGCATCCTGGTGCTCTACAACGGCAAGAACGCGGCGACTGGAGGCGACCCGGCGCTGGGCGCGGGCGCGTATGCGGCGGGCGAGGCGCTGTTTGCCGCGAACAACCCCGCGCTGCTGCTGAAGCAGACAGACCAGCCCGTGCTGAAGCCGGAGCTGCCGTATGAGAAGACGGGCCAGTACGCGGCGGGAACGACGTTTGCCGAGGGGCTGGCGTGGTTCCACAAGCGGTGGTTTTTGTACTACGGGTGTGCGGATTCGCTGGTGGCGGTGGCGGAGGCGGCGGCGGGGGAGTGAAGAGCCAAGAGAGGTGAAAATTGGGACCTGAAAATGAATTTCCTAAGCCTTGCTATGTCATTCTTCACCTTGGAATCGGACCATCCTCTTTGCAGCGGGGCGGCGAACCTGAAGTCGTGGCGGAGATTGGGGAACGCTTTGTTCTGAGCGACGATATTTGGATTGAAAGGTTAGATGTAGAGCTTGCAATAAATGTCCAGAAAGCCTGCGAACCTCCCCATCACAATATCGGAGGTGAGGTACGCGACCGGCATTTGTACGCTTTCGTTCGAAAAGTTCCCGATTCTGAGATGCGGCCCTATGAAGGTCTGGAGAGCCTCCATGCTGTGATGGCTCTCTCCCGCTTGATACAACCGACTAGCGTTGGGAGCCGTTATTGCACCAAGGTGCATCATTACGGCCTTCCAGATTCGGCCATCTCTGCTGTTCAGTACGGTGGCATAAGCCCTGACGTATTTGTCAGTCGGGGACAGCGAGACTGGCTTTCGGTGAGAGATGCGGAAAGGTTGCGTGCGCTGATGCCATGGCTTTCGAAGAACAAACCCATGCATGATCGCGTGCGTCGAGCATATTGGTATCACGAATACGCGATGAGGTCCTATCTCCTGGATATGCGATTCCCCCTTGTGACAACAGGATTGGAGGCACTCATCAATACGGAGGATAGAGACAGCGGACGGCAGTTTTATAAGCGCGTTGTCCAACTCGCACAGGAATGCGAAGTTTGTCTTGAGGAGTGCGAGGCCCAAGCGGCATGGAAGCTACGCTCTAAACTCTCACATGCAGAAGCGTTTCTTTCCGGTCTCAATTTTGTGCTCCCCCAAAATGAGCACACTGACCTCTACGAAAAGCTCGAAGCAATTCTGCGTTCTACCGTCCGTCGCTGCCTGATGGATGAAAGTTTTGGAAATCGCTTCCGAGACCGAGAAGCCGTTGAGGCCCACTGGCCACTCGGAGACTAAGTCTGAGCCGCGTTAAGGTCGGCAGACGGTCCGAGGTTCCGTGCTACGCTTTGCAGAGGCGCCCGGCGGTGATTGCGCCGAGGAGGAGGGCTGCGGCGATGGTGGCGAGGCCGGCGAGGTAGGTATGGGTGGCCTGGTGGAGCCATCCCATGAGGACGGGGCCGACGAAGCCGCCGAGGTTGCCGATGGAGTTGATGACGGCGATGGAGGCTCCGACCATGGGTCCGGCAAGGGAGAGCGTGGCTGCGCTCCAGAAGACGGGCATGGCGGCGAGGACGCCGATGGCCGCCAGCGAAAAGCCAGCGATGGCGAAGTTGGCATTGGGCGCGATAGCGGCGAGCACGAATCCCGCTGCGCCGGTGAGGAACGCCGCGGCAAGATGGCCGCGCTGCTCACGATGGCGGTCGGAACTGCGGCTCCACAGGACCATGGCGAAGGCGGCGGCGAGATAAGGCAGCGCGGCGGCCCAGCCGAGGGCCTTCAACGTCATGCCGTGCGAGGCGAGCACAGTGGGAATCCAGAAGCCAAGGCCGTAGAGGCCAATCATCATGAAAAAGTAGGCGAGGCTCCAGAGATAGACGGCGGGCTGCGCGGTGAAGACCTGCCGGAGCGAGTGGGCGCGCGAGGCGTGCGGGGCGGCGTCGCGGGAGAGGTCGGCGGCCAGCGTGCGCTTTTCCTCGGGCGAAAGCCAGCGGACCTGCTCGGGCCGGTCGGGCAGCAGGACATAGACGAGCAGGCCAAGAAGAACGGCGGGGATTCCCTGGAGCAGAAAGAGCCATTGCCAGCCCATAAGGCCCGCGCGGTGGTCGAGGAGCAGGATGCGCGCGGAGATGGGCGCGCCGATGAGGTTTGAGAGCGGTATGGCGGTGACAAAGAGCGCCATGACGCTGGAGCGCACCGAGGCGGGCAGCCAGAAGGTGAGGTAGAGGATGACGCCGGGATAGAAGCCGGCCTCTGCCGACCCGAGCAGAAAGCGCAGAACGATGTAGGCCGCGGGCCCATGCACGAATGCGGTGGCGAGCGAGACCAGTCCCCAGGACACCATGAGGAGCATGATCCAGCGGCGCGCGCCGATGCGCAGCAGGATGAGGTTGCCGGGAACTTCAAAGAGAAAGTAGCCGAGGAAGAACATGCCCGCGGCCACGCCAAAGAGACCTTCGCCGATGTGCAGGTCGCGGTTCATGGTGAGGGCGGCGAAGCTGATGTTGACGCGGTTGAGGAAGGCGACGAGGTAGAGCAGCATGAGGAACGGCACGAGGCGCAGCGAGATTTTGCGGTAGAGGGGATTCATCGGGAAGAGCGGCCTGCGTTCGTGAAACAAAGCGGGTTTCCCCAGGTCTCAAAAGCGAGGCCCGGTGCACCCGGCACCAAGTTATAGGACACACGGAGTATTGCACGGGCGCATGGCTCGGGCAAACACTGCGGGCAAACGGCCTGCGCAGCGCGGCCCTATACTGGCTGAGTCCAACGAGGAGTGTCTTCTCATCGCCACCATCTCATTTGCGTCGGTACTGGAATCCGGGGACAGCGGCGTGGGTCGCGTGCGCACCCATGCGCCGGGGCCTGCGGGGCAGTTGCCGCTTTCAGCGGAGATGCTGCTGAGCGAGCCGTCTGGGAATCTGTTTGGCCTGAGCCAGAATGCGGGGATGGGCTGGGAGGCTGCGCGGCTGCTGGACCCGGAGTTTCTGATTCTGAGCACGCACGGCGGGCTGCGCGCGGAGGATGGGCGGCCGATTGCGCTGGGCTTTCATACCGGGCACTGGGAGGTGGGCCTGCTGGTGGCAGAAGCCGCGCGGGAGTTGAAGGCGCTGCGCGCGATTCCTTTTGCGGGCGCGTGTACCGATCCCTGTGACGGGCGAACGCAGGGCACGGCGGGGATGATGGATTCGCTGCCCTTCCGCAACGATGCGGCGATGGTGCTGCGGCGGTTGGTGCGCTCCTTGCCGACGGGCAAGGGCGTGCTGGGCGTGGCCACGTGCGACAAGGGACTGCCCGCGATGATGATGGCGCTGGCCGGGGCGGGCAGACTGCCGGCGGTGCTGGTGCCGGGCGGCGTGACGCTGCTGCCGGAGCAGGGCGAGGACGCGGGCAAGGTCCAAACCATTGGCGCGCGCTTTGCGCAGGGGCAGATTTCGCTCGAGTACGCGGCAGAGGTGGGCTGCCGGGCCTGCGCGTCGCCTGGCGGAGGCTGCCAGTTCCTGGGCACGGCGGCGACGGCGCAGGTGGTCGGCGAGGCGCTGGGGTTGTCGCTGCCGCACACGGCGCTCGCGCCCTCTGGGCAGCCGGTGTGGCTCGACGCGGCGAAGCGTTCTGCGCGGGCGCTGATGCGGATGCACCAGTCGGGCATGGGCGTGCGGGATGTGCTGACGGCGGCCAGCGTGCGTAATGCGATGGTGTTGCACGCGGCCTTTGGCGGATCGACGAACCTGCTGCTTCATCTGCCCGCGGTGGCGTTCCATGCGGGGCTCCGGCGGCCCACGGTGGAGGACTGGACGGCAGTGAACCGCGAGGTTCCGCGCCTTGTGGATGCTCTGCCGAATGGGCCGCGCGGCTTTGCGACGGTGCAGGTGTTTCTTGCGGGCGGCGTGCCGGAGGTGATGCTGGCACTCCGTGCAGTGGGGCTCTTGGATGAGAGCGTTCGCACGGTGACAGGCGAGACGCTCGGCGCAAATCTTGACTGGTGGGAGCAGAGCGAGCGGCGGCGCGCGTTGCGGGCTGCGCTTAAAGAGCAGGATGGGATCGACGCGGATGACGTGATCATGACGCCCGACAGAGCGAGGCAGCGCGGGCTGACGGCGACGGTCTGCTTTCCGATGGGGAATCTGGCGCCCGAGGGCGCGGTGATCAAGAGCACGGCGATTGATCCCTCGCTGATTGGAGAGGACAACGTGTACCGGCATCGCGGCCCGGCGCGGGTGTTCACGACAGAGGCGGCGGCGATTGCGGCGATCAAGTCGGGAGCGATTGGCGAGGGCGATGTGCTGGCGCTTATCTGCGGCGGACCCAAGGGCGCGGGGATGCAGGAGATTTATCAGGTGACGTCGGCCTTGAAGGCGCTGCCGCACTGCAAGCACGTGGCGGTGTTGACGGATGCGCGCTTCAGCGGGGTTTCGACGGGGGCCTGCATCGGGCATATCTCGCCGGAGGCGCTTGCGGACGGGCCGGTGGGCAGGCTTATCGAGGGCGACGTGATTGAGATTGTGATTGACCGCGCGCACCTGACGGGCGGCGTGAATCTGGTGGGCGACGCGTCGGGCGCATTTGACGCGGACGAGGGCGCACGCCGACTGGCCGAGCGCGCACCGCGGCCCGATCTAGCGCCGCATCCCGATCTGCCCGCGGACACGCGGCTCTGGGCCGCGCTGGTCGAGGCCAGCGGCGGCGTGTGGGGCGGCTGCGTGTATGACGTGGAACGCATCGTAGCGCGCCTGGAAGAGCACCGCTAGGCATGGATGGAGCGGCATCTGAACCGGGACTCGAGGTACGTGCATGAGACGTGTGATGGGTGCATCTTTGCTGGCGGGCATGCTGCTGGCGAGCGGCCTGGTGCGGAGTGCGCGGGCCCAGCAGGCGGTGGTTGCGCCGCAACTGGTGGTGATTGACACCGACATTGGCGACGACATCGACGATGCTTTTGCGCTGGCGCTGGCGCTGCGCAGCCCGGAGCTGAAGATTCTGGGCGTGACCACTACGTTTGGGGATACGGAACTGCGCGCGCGGCTCGTGGACCGCTACCTGGCGGCGGTGGGTCGGAGTGACATTCCTGTGGGTGCCGGGGTACAGACCGAAACCGCGAACCCCATGACGCAGGCGGCCTATGCGCGGCGCGGTCAGGAGCGGACGCATCGCGATGGGGTGGCGTTTCTGCTTGACCAGATTCGCGCACATCCCGGCGAGGTGACGCTGATTGCGATCGGGCCGCTGTTCAATGTGCAGGAAGCGATCCGGCGGGATGCGGCGACCTTTCGCAAGCTGAAGCGGGTGGTGCTGATGGGCGGGAGCATCGACCGCGGCTATGATGGCAAGAACGGCGAGCGTAGGCCAGCCGATGCCGAGTGGAACATCAACCGCGACCCGGCGGGAGCCCAGGCGCTGCTGGCCGCGGGCGTGCCGGTCTTCATGATGCCGCTGGATTCGACGCAGGTTCACCTGCAGGAACCGGAGCGGGAGACGATCTTCGCACACGGTTCGCCGGTGACCGACCAGGTGACTCTGCTTTATCACCAGTGGCGGGCAGGGACGCATTCGTCGACGCCGACCCTGTTTGACCCGGTGGCGGTGACGTATGCCTTCCGGCCGGAGATGTGTCCCGCGCAACCCATGCGGATTGAGGTGGATGACAAGGGATTGACGCGGCGGACGGCGGGGCCGGCCAATGCCGAGGTGTGCCTGCGGTCCGATGAGGCGGGATTTCTGCGGCTATTGCAGGAGCGGCTTACGGGCAAAGATCCGGCGGGCGCAGGGACGCGGGAAAACGGTTTCCAATAATAAATCTGACACGCGTGCGCCCGGTCACAGGCAACTCCATTGACAGCAGTGGAAAGTAAGATAAAAATGGCGGGTCGGATAGATTTCACCCGTTGCCGACGGTGGATGGAGGGAAAGTGAGAAATTTGAGGAAGATGAAGGCTTTGAGCGTAGCGGGAATTTTGGTGGCCGGACTGGTGCTGGCCGGCTGCAAGTCTGCTCCTGAACTGACCCAGGATCAGGCGCTGCAACTGATCCAGGCGAAGTATGACAGCGCGCCCGCCGATAGCGTGTCGATCAACCTGAGCAAGGACGGGATGGGCCAGGGAATCACAGCCGGGCTCTGGAAGCTGACCAAGGTGTATCCCAACAAGTTCTGGGCCGACTATACGCTGACCGATGACGGCAAGAAGGCCGTGAAGGTGGCCGGAGGCGGCGACGCGATCCAGTGGCGGCCGCAGAGCGAGACGGACGCGAGCTATTCGATTACGGTGCAGACGGTCGCGACGAGTCACATGAAGGCGCGGGATCTGCAGCAGGTGGCGGATGAGACGCTGCCGGGCGTCTCGTCGGCCAAAGGCGCGGACTTCACAGAAGGCGTTGATCTGACCGGGGTTCCGCAGTCTGTGCAGGACCTTGCTCATAACCCTGGAAACAAACTCTCGAACAAGCGGCACGCCGATTTTTCGCTGGAAAATGGAGCCTGGGTGCTGCACGGGATCGTGTAGGGGCAAACCGAACTCCAACTTCGCTTTCTAAACTGCCCCGGAGGCGGTCGCGGCCCACAGGCGCGGCAATCTCCGGGGTTCATTGCGCTCATGCGCACAATGTTTGACTGGGAAAAGCAGCATTTCCTGCGCATCCGGGGCATCTGGAAAGTCATTCTTCAGCATCCCAGACTGCGACTGGCAAGAGTGCTGCCATAAGTTGACGCAGGTTTTGCGTCATACAGATATGCACGTGCAGCGCGGCGCAGCGCAGTGCAGTGAGACTGGAGCACTTGGGCGCACAGTATTTGGTTTCGCCCTCTTCAGGCGGAAAGGGACGCCATGTCCTTGGGCCGATTCCGTGTTTTGGTTCCCGCTTTGGTTTCTGTGCTGGTTGCCGGTTGTGGCGGCGGTTCCAGTGGCTCCGGATCGTCGGGCGGCGGTCCCGCGACGGTCAACTTTACTTTCTCGCCCGCGACGCCGACGGTGGTGGCGGCACAGATTGGCTCTGGAGCCTTCACGACAGAGACGGTGAGTTCCAACGGCCTGAGCCTTTCGCTGCCGAGTGGGACAACGAACTTCGCGGTAGCGTACGTCTGCAATCCTCCCGCGGTGGCATTTGGCGGCCAGCAGATGATTGCGCCGTATGAGTCTGTGGTGGAAGCGAGCACGACGGATGGCACTTCGTTCACCCTGCCGTGCCCGTCCAGTGTTTTGGGGTCTGGAGTCGGGCTATCAGGATCCACCGGGCAGACGGGCTCGCTGGCAGTGAACGTGAATGCGAGCGGGATTCCGTCCGCTACGTCCGTGAGCGCGATTGCGGAGAATGGGAACAGCGCTTCGGCATGGGGCGCCACCACGGTGAATGCCAGCGGCAGCTTCGCCGCTCCGGTGGGAAGCGACCGGGTGGAGGTCTTCGCAACGGCATCCTCCAGCAATTTCATCGAGACGGTGGTGGCGGCGCGCGCCTTCCCGAACCAGACGGTGCCGGGATCACTGAATGGCGGAGCGGCGGTGGTGCTGGGGGCGGCCGATGAGACCACGCCCCAGCCGATCACCTTTCGGAATGTCCCGACGGGGTTTCTGCCCGGACTGGTGACGGTCACATTGAACATGGGCCCTGTGAGTTATCTGCTGGGAGACGGAACGACGCAGTATGACGCGCTGCCCGCGACCGCGCTGGAGAGCGGGGACTATTACACCTTGAATGCCGCTGCGATACGGGCCCTGCCTTCCAGCGGAGGCCCTGCGTTTCCGCAACTGGCGGAGGTGGTGGTCACGGCAAATTCAACCAGCGGCGGGCCGATGACATTTGATCCGCCCGCACCATGGATCTATGCCGGGCCGACGCCTGACCCCTGGCCGACCTTCGACTTCAGCGGCTACACGGGATTTGCGGGTCAATCGGGAGTCTACGACACCGGAAGCGTGTACTGGACCACCAATGGCGGGTTGGGCAACTACAGCGTCAGCGTCTCAGCCTCAGCAAATTATCTGCACGGGGCGACGAGCCTGACGGTCCCGGATCTTTCAGGATTGCAAGGGTTTCTGAGTCCGCCGGGCTCGGGAACCCAGGTCACCTGGACCGCCCAGATCTTCCAGAACAGCAACGGATTTATGCAACCAGAGCAGCCCAATTCGACGGTACCATCCGTGCTGAATTCGGGCGGGTACAACGAGCCGTAAGGGGCGGTTCGAGGCGGGCCTGGCGAACGCCGATCCTGCCTCATCGGACCGAGTGATTGCGGCGCCAAGAAAAAATTGACCTCTTCCCTCATTCTTGATATTGTTAGAAGGTTCCGCAAGAACGCCTCCGTACGTGTGTCTTAACGGCGGAAGCGAATGGGTGGCCTGGCTCGGCTGTACAAGTCAGGATTGCATCCCAAGGCTGGGTCTTGAATTGAGCCAGCCGCGAGCCCCCTGAAATAGAGCTCTTATCTTGCGAAGGGCAGGGGCAACATCGCATCGGTGCTCGCGCGTTTCTCCACCTTGGAGGGCTATGCGAGCCGGAACCGGCGAAACGGAGCGGGCTTTCTTCTGCAAGAGATGGAGAAACGACCGGCCACCGTCCTGGTTCTCGTCTGGAAGTGGAACGAAGGCAGACGCGAAGCAGTAACGAGTGGGCCTCTGTGCGTGAGCGCGCCGTTTTTGGCTGCGGCCTTGCAGGGAGAAGCCCCAAAGTTCTGCGCGCGGCGGCCGAAAATTGGTGGTTTCGCGGGTTTTGCGGTAAGGAGTTTCGGATTGCCTACTTTTAATCAGCTCGTTCGCAAGGGGCGCACGGCCCCGCGGTACAAGACGGCGTCGCCGGCATTGCAGGCTTCACCGCAGCGGCGTGGTGTGTGCACCCGCGTGTACACCCAGACGCCCAAGAAGCCGAACTCGGCGCTGCGCAAAGTGGCGCGCGTGCGGTTGACGAACGGCATCGAAGTGACGACGTATATCCCCGGCATCGGCCATAACCTGCAGGAGCACTCGATTGTGCTGATCCGCGGCGGCCGCGTGAAAGATCTGCCGGGTGTGCGCTACCACGTGGTGCGCGGCACGCTGGATTCGGTGGGCGTGGCCAACCGCAAGCAGAGCCGGTCGAAGTACGGGGCCAAGCGCGCCAAGGGCGGCGCGGCGCCGGGCAAGAAGTAGCGCCGGGCGGCAAGCAGGATTCACGACGGTTCCGGGAGGGCGGCTAGAGCCCGGACTGGGGTACCAGAAGCAGCGCGCAAGCGCGAGGAACTAGAGGATTATGCCGAGAAAAGGGCACATTGCGAAGCGGGAAGTGGCGCCAGACCCGGTCTACGGGTCCACGCTGGTCACCAAGTTTGTGAACTCGATGATGTGGGGCGGCAAGAAGTCGACGGCCCAGGGCATCTTCTACCTGTCGATGAAGAACCTGGAGGAAAAGGGCGGCGGCGACGATGCCCTGAAGCTCTTCAAAAAGGCTGTCGAGAATTGCAAGCCGTTGCTTGAGGTGAAGACCCGCCGTGTTGGCGGCGCCAACTATCAGGTGCCGATCGAGGTCAATCCTGAGCGGCGCACCTCGCTGGCGATTCGCTGGCTGCTGACCTATGGCCGCGCGCGCGGCGAAAAGGGCATGGTGGACAAGCTGACCAATGAGCTGCTGGATGCGGCCAATGGCCGCGGCGCCGCCATGAAGAAGAAGGAAGACGTGCACCGCATGGCAGAGGCCAACCGGGCGTTTGCGCACTACCGCTGGTAGCTGCGGGGCGTGATGTTTTCGATCCCGGCGCAAGCGGTCCGGGAGATTGATTGAGATTGCAAACATAACCGCGGGCAAGACCGCCCGCAAGGAAGAATTGCCGTGGCTCGCACCATCCCTCTGAATCGTTGCCGGAACATCGGAATCATGGCGCACATCGACGCCGGAAAGACGACAGCGACAGAGCGCATCCTGTTTTACACGGGCATCACGCA
The DNA here is from genome assembly GCA_021805025.1 of Acidobacteriota bacterium. GTDB lineage: Bacteria > Acidobacteriota > Terriglobia > Terriglobales > Acidobacteriaceae > Telmatobacter. Next base: position 2,155 of record JAJZGF010000050.1, on the reverse strand, counting down.
CCGCATCGGCGAAGTGCATGAAGGCACGGCGACCATGGACTACATGGAGCAGGAGCAGGAGCGCGGCATCACGATCACCTCAGCGGCGACGACCTGCATGTGGAAGGACGTCCGTATCAATATTATTGATACCCCCGGCCACGTGGACTTCACGGCCGAGGTGGAACGCAGCCTGCGCGTGCTCGATGGCGCCGTGGCGCTGTTCGATTCAGTGAGCGGCGTGCAGCCGCAGACCGAGACGGTCTGGCGGCAGGGCGACAAGTACCGCGTCCCCCGCATCTGCTTTGTGAACAAGATGGACAAGAACGGCGCGGACTTCGAGCACGTTCTGGAGACCATCCGCAAGCGCCTGGGCGCGCGGCCGGTGGCCTTGCAGATTCCGATCGGCGCCGAGGCGAACTTCAAGGGCGTCATCGACCTGATCGAGATGAAGGCCATCCTGTGGCACGACGAGACCATGGGGGCGGAGTTCTCGATTGAGGAGATTCCCGCCGCCCTGCTGAAGAAGGCCGAAGCGTTCCGGTTGCAGTTGATCGAAGTGATCGCCGAAACCGACGATGTCCTGCTCGAGAAATTTCTGGAAGGCGAGACGCCGACCATCGCCGAGTTGAAGTCCGGCATCCGCCAGGCCACCATTGATCTGAAGGTCTTCCCGGTGATCTGCGGCTCGGCTTTCAAGAACAAGGGCGTGCAGACACTGCTCGACGCGGTCATCGACTACCTGCCCAGCCCGCTGGACAAGCCCCCCGTCGAAGGCATTAATCCCCATGATCTGACGGTGACCGAGATCCGCAAGGCCGACGACAGCGAGCCGCTCTCGGCGCTGGCCTTTAAGATCATCAACGATCCCTTCGGCAAGCTGTGCTTTGTTCGCGTCTACTCGGGCTCGCTCAAGACCGGCGACACGGTGCAGAATCCCCGCACCGGCAAGACGGAGCGCGTAGGCCGCCTGGTGAAGATGCACGCCAACAAGCGCGAAGATGTTACCGAGGTTCTGACCGGCGATATCTGCGCCTGCGTGGGCATGAAAGAGTTGAAGACCGGCGACACCCTCTGCGATCCGCACCATTCGATTGCGCTGGGCGCGATCACCTTCCCGGAGACGGTCATCTCGGTGGCTATCGAGCCCAAGACCAAGGCCGATCAGGAAAAGATGGGTGTGGCGCTGTCGCGTCTGGCCGACGAGGATCCGACCTTCAAGGTGCGCACCGACGATGAATCGGGACAGACCATCATCAGCGGCATGGGCGAGTTGCACCTGGAGATCCTGGTGGATCGCATGAAGCGCGAGCACAAGGTCGAAGCCAACGTGGGCGAGCCCAAGGTTGCCTTCCGCGAGACGATTCGGAAATCCGCCGAGGCCGAGGGCAAGTATATTCGCCAGACCGGCGGCTCGGGCAACTACGGACATTGCAAGCTGCGCATCGAGCCCAACGAGCCGGGCAAGGGCTACGAGTTCATTAATGCCATCAAGAGCGGCTCGGTGCCCAAGGAATACATCAAGCCCATCGACCAGGGCGTGCAGGGCGCCATTGAACTGGGCATCCTGGCCGGCTACCCGCTGGTGGACATCAAGGTAACGCTGTTCGACGGCAGCTATCACGAAGTGGACTCGAACGAAATGGCCTTCAAGTTTGCCGGCTCGATCGCGTTCAAGGAGGCTGCGCGCAAGGCCTCGCCGGTGCTGCTGGAGCCGGTGATGGCGGTCGAAGTGACGGTTCCCGAGGAGCACATGGGGACCATCATCGGCGACATCAACTCGCGGCGCGGCCGGATTGAAGGCATGGAGCACGTGGGCGGATCGCAGCTTATCAAGGCGATTGTGCCGCTGAAGGAGATGTTCGGCTACGTGAACGACATTCGCTCATCCACGCAGGGCCGGGCGTCGTACTCGATGCAGTTCGCGCGCTACGAAGAGGCGCCGCGCATGATTGCCGATGAGATCATCGGCAGGGCGCAAGGCAAGTAAGAGGCAGGGTTTTGGGGCTGGAGCCGGAACGCCGGCGCCCCGGGATGAAATGGGCAGTACGAGCTACGAAAGGGATTTGGGGCTTTTATGGCGAAGGAAAAGTTTGATCGTTCGAAGCCGCACGTGAATGTGGGCACGATCGGGCACATCGATCACGGCAAGACGACGTTGACGGCGGCGATAACG
>JAJZGF010000049.1 GCA_021805025.1 Acidobacteriota bacterium | reverse complement strand
GCTTGAGGCTGCAAAGCTGAACCCGTCGCTGAACCCAGAGGGTGCAACATCCGACCAGCTTAAAGGCTGGCTCGAAGGCCTGAATGACGAGGATCTCGGCCGGTACAAGATGTAGGCAAGGGCAATGGCCCTGGATGGGGGAGGCTTGCCGGTAGCGACAGATACTGATTTTGACGAATTGAGTATACAGAATATACGTTATCGGACGTGATATCCATCTAGTGACGCTATTGAGGTGTCCTGTGGGAGTGGCCCTCAAACCAAGTGACTTGTGCGAAAGGTCGCGCTATAGTTGCTCAGAATCACGTTCGTAAAGGTGGAGGCCTCCCTTGCTTACTGACACCCCAATGGACGCCCTGCAATTCGTCTCGCCGACCGCACGACCACGGAGAATCTCCGAACTAGGTGTTCGCGAGGCGACGCTTGAGGACATTTCCCTGAAGGCGCTCTATCTCAGCGGGCCCTTTTCGGTGCTGGACCTTGCAGACAAAATGTGCATCGGCTTTGAAGTGGCGAACGAGCTCTTCTCTCGGATGCGCGGGAAGCTTTTGTGCGAAGTAACGGGGATGAACGTCAACGTCCCTACGATCGCGATCACCTCCCAGGGCCGGTCAAGAGCCCTGGAACTGCTTAGCCAGTGCCAGTATTCGGGCGCAGCGCCAGTCTCTCTGGCAAGCTATGTAGACCTCGTACGCAAGCAAAGCGTCCGGAATCTGACGGTCGGCCCTGCGGACGTCGAGAAAGCCTTCTCTCACCTGGTGTTTGACGCCAAGACGCTTGCCCAGTTCGGGACAGGCTTGAATTCCGGCGCCCCGATCTTTCTCTACGGGCCACCGGGTGTGGGTAAGACAGCGGCGGCTGAAACCATGTCGCGCGTAGTAGCAGTGGACGAGGTCTGGATCCCTCATGCGGTTGAGGTGGACGGGCAGATTATCTCCGTCTTTGATCCCGTGATACACCGTCGCAAAACGATTTCGAGCGGTATGGACACCGACAACCGCTGGGTTTTCTGCCATCGTCCCACGGTGATTGTGGGAGGTGAACTCACGATCGATATGCTGGACCTGCAGTTCAATCAGTCGACCCGGTATTATGTGGGTCCTCCGCAGATGAAGGCCAACAATGGAGTGCTGATTATTGACGACTTCGGGCGGCAACGGGTGCTACCAGAAGAGTTACTGAATCGCTGGGTAGTGCCGCTGGACCGCCGCGTTGAGTTCCTGACACTGGCCGGTGGCAGCAAGATCGAAGTTCCATTTGAGATGCTGGTTGTCTTTGCGTCGAATCTCGATCCGACACGAGTCATGGATCCGGCTTTTTTGCGCCGAATTCAGACAAAGATCTATATCGGTGCAGTAACGGATGACCACTTCCGAGAGATCTTCCGGCGTGTCGCGGCCGAACACAGTATTGTTCCGGAAGACGCCCTGATCACGGATTTGATTGACTTTGTCAAGAACAACTTGAAGCAGGAGTTGCGCTCCTGCTACCCGCGTGATCTGATCAACCAGATGGTCTGGGCGGCGCGGTACGAAGGAGTGGAACTGAAGCTTGACCGGCCATCGATGGCTCGTGCGGTTGACTCTTATTTTGTGCCGAAATCACCAACAATTTAGCAGGGGTACTACCCTGCTTCGCTCCCATTCTGCCGCGGAGAGCGGACTGATTGGGGCTATCGCGGCTGCAATGGTGAGGAGTGCCTGATTCCGGTATCTCCGTGTGTTGGCCGCGCGGATGAATCATGGGTGTTTTAGGAGATTGTCTATAGACATGAAGACCGCACAGGACGTCCTTGCAGAGAGGTTTCAAACGGAACCGCCCACCAGCAATAAGCATTTGATCCGATGGGTTGAAAAGATGGCAGACCTTTGCCGTCCGGAATCAATTCACTGGGTCGACGGGTCAAAGGTCGAGTACGACGCGATCTGTGACCGGCTTGTGGCAACTGGAACGTTTGTGCGGCTGAATAAGAAGCAATGGCCCGGGTGCTTTTATGCGCGGTCGGTCCCGAGCGATGTGGCACGTGTGGAAGACCGCACTTTTATCTGTTCCCTGTCCCGGGACAGCGCGGGCCCGACAAATAATTGGGAAGACCCGTTTGTGATGCGGCGACGTCTGAAGCAGCTTTTCCGCGGGTGTATGCAGGGGCGGACCATGTACGTGCTGCCCTTCAGCATGGGGCCGGTGGGGTCGCCGATGTCAGCCATCGGCGTTCAGCTCACCGATTCTGCCTATGTGGTGGCTCAGATGCGGACGATGGCCCGCATTGGAGCGCCTGTATTTGCCGAAATCGATAAGGACGAAAAACGCGTGGTCCCTTGTATGCATTCGGTGGGCATGCCGCTCAGGCCCGGACAGACCGATGTGCCGTGGCCCTGCAACGAGACGAAGTACATTGTGCACTTTCCTGAGACGCGCGAGATATGGTCCTACGGATCGGGCTATGGCGGCAATGCCCTGCTGAGCAAGAAATGTTTCGCGCTGCGGATTGCTTCCAATATTGCCCGTGACGAGGGCTGGATGGCTGAACACATGCTCATTCTGGGTGTGGAGAGCCCCGAGGGCGAGAAGACCTATGTAGCAGCGGCGTTTCCTTCAGCCTGCGGCAAGACCAATTTTGCCATGCTGATTCCGCCCAAGGCCATGCAAGGCTGGAAGGTATGGACCGTTGGGGATGATATTGCCTGGATTCGCCCGGACGCGCGAGGAAGGCTGCGAGCCATCAATCCGGAAGCGGGGTTCTTTGGTGTAGCGCCGGGGACGGGCGAGAAGACAAATCCTGTGGCGATGGCCACGTTGGCGCACAACTCGATTTTTACCAATGTGGCCCTGACGCGGGACGGCGGCGTGTGGTGGGAAGGCATGACGGAGAAGCCACCGGCCGAATGCCTCGACTGGCGCGGGGAGCGTTGGACGCCGGAGATTGGCAAGCAGACCGGGCGCACGGCCGCGCATCCTAACGGGCGCTTCACGGCGCCGGCATCGCAGTGCCCCACGATCGACCCTGACTGGGAGTCGCCGGACGGAGTGCCGATCAGTGCGATCATTTTCGGCGGCAGGCGATCCACCACTTTGCCGCTTGTTTACCAGGCGTTCAACTGGTCGAGCGGGGTCTACATCGGCGCGACAATGGGCTCGGAAACCACGGCGGCGGCCAGCGGCGCAGTGGGACAGGTGCGGCGTGACCCGATGGCGATGCTTCCCTTCTGCGGCTACCACATGGGCGACTATTTTCGGCATTGGATCAAAATGCAGCGCGAGCTGGAAGTGACACCGCGGATCTTTCATGTGAACTGGTTCCGCAAGGATGACGAGGGAAAGTTTATCTGGCCGGGCTATGGGGAAAACATGCGCATCCTGCGTTGGATTGTGGATCGCGTGCACGGACGGACACAGGGCCGTGAGACGCCGATCGGCTGGGTACCCCATTACGATGATATTGACTGGTCGGGAATTGAATTTTCACGGACGACATTCAATGGGTTGCTGGAGATTGATCGCATTGCGTGGAAGAAGGAAGTGATTTCACATGAGGAGCTCTTCATTAATCTTCATGACCACCTTCCGCCGGAGATGATCTACGAGCGCGAATTGCTGATCTGCCGGCTGTGATATTCGACTCAAGGCAGGGTGCCGGAGAAGCATCGGATTCAAGCTCGTAGAGGTGTATCGCATGGCTGTGCGGAGTCTTCCACGTCAGAGATCTTTCCCGTTTTCTGGTACGGCGCCGGAAAATGATGCGCTGAAACTAAAAGACTTCAATTCGACGGTTCATTTTCCGTTATATTAAAATTGTCAGCAATATCCCAGACACGGCCGGGTTCGCGGTTGCGAGCCTTCAAACAGAGCACAATGGCGACGCCCGACGGGAATTGCCATGCCAGCTGTGTATCTTTCTGCCAGTAACCGCTCGACGCACTGAAATACGCTCAATCAGAAGGTAGCCATGAACATACCGGATTCCCGTCTCCGTACTCCTCAAGCCCAGGGTCTTTACGAACCACGCAATGAACACGATGCCTGCGGCATGGGCCTAGTGGCGAGCATTCGTGGAGAGAAGAGCCACGAGATTATCCGCAAGGGCCTTGAGGTGCTGATCAATTTGACACACCGCGGCGCGGCGGGCAGCGACCCGGAGACGGGCGACGGCGCAGGTATTCTCATTCAGATTCCGCATGTATTTTTTGCGCGGGAATGCGGTGAGTTGGGCATGCAACTGCCGGAGCCGGGAGCCTACGGTGTGGCAATGTGCTTTCTGCCGGTGGACAAGCACAGCCGCCTGCAGTGCGAGGGCGTGTTTGAGCGCATCGCGCAGGAAGAGGGATTGACTGTGCTTGGCTGGCGCGACACGCCGGTGAATGGCGACGCGATTGGCCGCGAGGCGCGTGCGTCGCAGCCATACATCGAGCAGCTTTTTGTGGGACGCCCCGCGGGCCCGGACGAGGACGGCTTCGAGCGTTTGTTGTATCGCGTTCGACGCCGGACCGCAAATGAGATTGAGGAATCGGAGATTGAAGGGAAAGAGGACTTCTACATCCCGTCATTCTCCTGCCGCACCATTATCTACAAGGGGCTGATGCTGGCGCCTCAGATTGAGAAGTTCTACTTCGAGTTGGCGAATCCGCTTGTGACGAGTGCGCTTTGCCTGGTGCACCAGCGCTTTTCGACCAACACATTTCCGAGTTGGAAGCTGGCACACCCGTATCGCTACATTGCGCACAACGGCGAGATCAATACGATTCGCGGCAATGTGAGTTGGATGAACGCACGGCAGTCAGTGCTGGAAAGTCCTTTGCATGGCGACCAGATTGACAAGCTCTTTCCGGTCATTGTGCCGGGAGGCAGCGACTCGGCATCGCTCGACAACGCCGTCGAGTTCCTCTTTCAATCAGGTCGCTCCCTTCCCCACGTCATGGCCATGCTGATCCCTGAGGCTTGGTCCGCGAATCCCGATATGGATGAGGACAAGCGTGCGTTCTATGAGTATCACGCGTCCTTGATGGAGCCCTGGGATGGACCTGCGGCAATTGCGTTCACGGACGGACGAGTGATCGGCGCTACGCTTGACCGCAACGGATTGCGCCCTGGGCGCTACATCGTGACGAAAGACGATCTGGTCGTGCTGGCCTCTGAAGCGGGCGTGATCGAGGTTCCTGCCGAAGACATTCGCAAGAAGGGCCGATTGCAGCCGGGCCGCATGTTCCTTGTGGACACGGTGCAGAAGCGGATTATCTCGGATGCGGAGATCAAGCGGGATCTTGCAGCGCGCCAGCCGTACGGAAAGTGGCTGCAGCAGCAACAGGTAACGATGGAACAGTTGCCTGAGCCCGCGCGGCTGATCGCATCCAATCCCGAGACGCTACTGCGCCGCCAGCGCGCGTACGGCTATAGTGAAGAGGATCTGCGCATCGTGCTTGGGCCGATGGGCGCAAAGGGCGAAGAGCCGATTGGCTCCATGGGAACCGACACGCCCCTTGCCTGTCTGTCAGACCGTCCGCAGCCGCTGTTCAACTACTTCAAGCAGCTCTTCGCGCAAGTCACGAATCCGCCGATTGACCCCATCCGCGAAGAGATGGTGATGTCGCTGATCAGCTATATCGGCACGGAGCGCAACATCCTGGATGAGACTCCGGAAAACTGCCATACTCTCAAGCTCCCGCATCCCATCCTAAGTAATCGGGATCTTGAGAAGCTGCGCCGCATCTCATCGGGCGACCTTCTTGCGACGACTCTGCCTGCCCTGTTTCGCGCGGCGGATGGCGAGGTGGGGCTGCGGCAGAGTCTCGATGATTTGAGCAGCAGAGCCGCACATGCGGTGAACTCCGGCTATTCCTTGCTGATTCTCTCGGATCGTGGCGTGGATTCAACCTATGCACCGATTCCCAGCCTGCTGGCGATGGCGGCGGTTCACAACCGCCTGGTGCGCGACAGGACGCGCACACAGGTGGCGCTGATTATTGAAAGCGGTGAGCCCCGCGAGGTGATGCACTTTGCCTTGCTGATCGGCTACGGCGCGAGCGCGATCAATCCCTATCTGGCGATTGAGACGCTGCATGACCTGAAGCGCCGTGGCCTGCTTCCGCATAACGTTACCGGCAACCAGGCGGAAAAGAACTTCATCAAGGCCATCAACAAGGGCCTGCTGAAGACCTTTTCGAAGATGGGTATCAGCACGCTGCAGAGCTATCGCGGGGCGCAGGTCTTTGAGGCTGTAGGTCTCAATGAGCCTCTCGTCCAGGCCTACTTCCCCGGCACCGCTTCCCGTATTGAAGGCGTGGGATTGGATGTGCTGGCGCGTGAGGCACAGATGAAGCACACCTATGCCTTCCAGCCGCTGACTGAGTCGGAGACGGAATTGGTTGTCGGTGGGCATTATCAGTACCGCGAAGGCGGTGAATATCACCTGCTCAATCCGACAACGATCAGCAAACTGCAACATGCGGTGCGGTCGAACAGCGCGGTGACCTTCCAGGAATACACCGACTTGATTGATGTCCAGAATCGCAACCTGTGCACGCTCAGAGGATTGTTGAAGCTGAAGTACGTCGAGAATCCGATTCCGATTGAAGAGGTGGAACCGGCAAAGGAGATCGTCAAGCGATTCACAACCGGCGCGATGAGCTACGGTTCGATCAGCAAAGAGGCGCATGAGACGCTGGCCATTGCGATGAATCGGCTGGGCGGCATGTCAAATACGGGCGAAGGTGGAGAGGATGAATCGCGCTTTATTCCCGATGCCAACGGCGACTCGCGGCGTAGCGCCGTGAAGCAGGTGGCGAGCGGACGGTTCGGCGTGACCACCAACTACCTGGTGAATGCGGATGAACTGCAGATCAAGATGGCACAGGGCGCAAAACCCGGTGAAGGCGGCCAGCTGCCAGGCCACAAAGTGGATGAGGTGATTGCGAGGACGCGGCATTCGATCCCCGGTGTGGGCCTGATCTCGCCGCCGCCGCATCATGACATCTACTCGATTGAAGATCTCGCGCAGCTTATTTACGACCTGAAGAACGTGAACCCGAAGGCGCGCATCGCGGTAAAGCTCGTCTCCGAAGTAGGCGTGGGAACTGTAGCAGCAGGTGTCTCGAAAGCGCACGCGGATGTGGTGCTCATCTCAGGCGATACAGGCGGAACGGGCGCTTCACCGCTGAGTTCCATCAAACATGCGGGGTTGCCGTGGGAGCTAGGCCTCGCCGAGACGCAGCAGGTGCTGCTGCTGAACGATCTGCGCGGGCGCATCAAAGTGCAGACAGACGGCAAGCTGCAGACCGGGCGCGACGTGGTGATTGCGGCCCTGCTGGGAGCAGAGGAGTTCGGCTTTGCCACGACGCCGCTGATTACCATGGGCTGCATCATGCTGCGCAAGTGCCATCTGAATACCTGCTCGGTCGGCATCGCGACGCAGGATCCAGTGCTGCGCGCCAAATTCCAGGGCCAGCCCGAAAATGTGATCAACTTCTTCTTTTTTATCGCGGAGCAGATGCGGCAGCACATGGCCCAGCTCGGTTTCCGCACGGTGGATGAGATGGTGGGCCGCGTCGACAGGATTGACGCTGCCGTGGCAGATGCGCACTGGAAGGCCAGAGGCATCGACCTTTCCTCGATCCTGTACGTCCCAACCGTGCCCTCGCGGGTGGCGCGGCGCAAAGTGCAGGGTCAGGACCACGGACTCGATCAGGCACTGGATCATGCGCTGATTGCCAAGGCCACGCCGGCGCTTGAATCCAGGACGCGCGTCACTGGCAACTTTGCGATCCGCAACGTACACAGAACCGTGGGCGGCATGCTCGGTGGCGAGATTGCACGGCGGTACGGCTCGGCCGGGTTGCCGGAAGGCACAATCCATTTCAAGTTCTCGGGCTCGGCTGGGCAGAGCTTCGGCGCGTTTGTTCCAGCCGGTGTCACACTGGAACTTGAAGGGGATACCAACGACTATCTAGGCAAGGGTCTTTCTGGCGGGCGCATCATTGCGTATCCGCCCAAGACTTCGAGCTTCCTGCCGGAAGAGAGCATCCTCGTGGGCAACGTTGTTTTGTACGGTGCAACGAGCGGCGAGGTTTTCCTGAACGGCATCGCAGGTGAGCGCTTTGCGGTGCGCAATTCGGGCGCTACGGCCGTGGTGGAAGGCGTGGGCGATCACGGGTGCGAATACATGACGAACGGGACTGTGCTGGTAATTGGCTCAACGGGACGTAACTTTGCCGCGGGTATGAGCGGTGGCCGGGCCTTTGTATACGACGATCAAGGCGACTTTTCTACGCGACGCTGCAACAAAGCGAGTGTGGACCTGGAACCGCTGGCGACGCACGCCGATGTAGCCGAGGTACGCGGACTGCTGGAGCGGCATCGGGATCTGACGGGTAGCCCGCGCGCAGCGTGGATCCTGGAGCACTGGGCCGACGCGCAGCCGCGTTTCATCAAGGTATTTCCGCATGAGTACAAGCGCGTTCTCGATGTGCCTCGCGTGGAAACGGTATACGTAGCTCCTATCACTTCGTCACCTCTGGTGGCGGCAACCGCAGAGGTGCAGCATGGGTAAGGTCACTGGATTTCTGGAAATTGATCGTGAGCAGCCAAAGCGCCGCAACCCCGAAGACCGCATTCACGACTGGTTTGAAATCTACGAGCCATTCCCCGAGGAGAAACAGAAGGAGCAGGGGGGGCGCTGCATGGATTGCGGAGTTCCCTTCTGCCATACCGGCTGTCCGGTCAATAATCTGATCCCCGACTGGAATGACCTGGTGTACAGCGGCCGTTGGGAGAACGCGATCCGGCGTCTGCACGCAACTAATAATTTTCCCGAGTTCACCGGACGGATTTGCCCGGCGCCCTGCGAAGCCGCATGTGTACTTGGCATCAATATGCCGCCGGTGTCCATCAAGCTGATGGAGCGCAGTATCGTGGAACGGGCATGGGAAGAGGGATGGATCCATCCCGAACCGCCCGAACAGAACACGGGCAAGCGCGTGGCGGTGGTGGGCAGTGGCCCCTCGGGCCTGGCCGCGGCACAGCAACTTCGGCGGGCAGGCCACTCCGTCACGGTCTATGAGAAGAATGACCGCATCGGCGGGCTTCTGCGCTACGGCATTCCGAATTTCAAGCTCGAAAAGCATGTGATCGACCGGCGAATCGAGCAGATGCGTGCCGAGGGTGTCACCTTCCTTACCAATGCACAGGTGGGCGGCAATGTGCCCGTGGAAGCCCTCACCGAGCACTACGATGCCATTCTGCTCTGCGGCGGAGCCGAGGCGCCGCGCGACCTGAAGATTCCGGGACGCGAATTGAAGGGCGTTCACTTTGCCATGGAGTTTCTGCCGCAGCAGAATCGCCGCAATGAAGGAGACGTGGTCGATGAGGCAATCGCCATCAGCGCAAAGGGCAAGCGAGTGGTGATTATCGGAGGCGGCGACACGGGTGCAGATTGTCTGGGAACCAGTCATCGCCAGGGCGCGAAGAGTGTTCACCAGTTTGAAATCATGCCCAAGCCTCCTGAGACGCGCGCAGCATCCACGCCCTGGCCCCTTTGGCCTTTGCAACTGCGGACTGAGAGCGCGCATGAAGAGGGTGGCATTCGCGACTGGAGCATCAACAGCATCCGCTTCACGGGCGACGAAAAGGGCAACTTAAAGCAACTTCACACGGTGCGCGTCGGCAATCCGCCGAAGTTTGAGCCGATCGCCGGATCAGAGTTCACCATGGATGTGGATCTAGTCCTGCTGGCAATGGGCTTCCTGGGCCCGGTAAAGAACGGGATGCTCGACCAGTTGGGCGTGGCTCTTGACGCACGCGGAAACGTGGCGACCACGGAGTACAAAACCTCCGTAGACGGAGTCTTCGCGGCCGGAGACATGCGTCGGGGCCAGTCGTTGGTGGTCTGGGCCATATCGGAAGGTCGCAAGGCCGCGGCAGCAGTGGACCTTTATCTCGCGGAACAGTCCGCGCCGGTACCGTCCTTGCATCGCGGATAAAGATCAATTCAACAACCAGGCTTACACGCGGGCGCACCTTGGGGGTGGGCCCGCGGCTTTTGGCCAGACGTGATTTTGAATTGATCTCGCACGCTGATTTGACCCTTGTAGAAATTTTAGAGAAGCGGCCAAGTAAATTCCTGGGCATAAAGACGTTTCCTCGATTCCCTGCATCTTAAGGACTGGCAACACGTAAAAACGGTTGTCATGAATCCAATGGAGCATGGAATGGAACCGGATACCGGACCGAATGCCTCTGCAATGGACGCTTTGACAGAGATTGCACTCAACCTGCGCTGGTCGTGGAATCACGCTGCGGATGAACTTTGGAGTCAACTGGACCCTGATTTGTGGGAGCAGACCCGCAACCCGTGGGTGATGCTGCAGACGGTGTCCCGCGAAAAGCTGAACGTGCTGATGTCTGATCCGCAGTTTATTCGACGGATCGACGAAATTCATCGCCGGCGTAAGAATCGTGAGGAGACCGCGAGCTGGTTTCAGCGGGCCTACGACAAGGCACCATTCAATTGTGTTGCCTACTTCAGCATGGAATACATGCTTAGCGATGCGCTGCCTATCTACTCTGGCGGGCTGGGCAATGTGGCCGGGGACCAGCTGAAGGCCGCAAGCGACCTGGGAGTCCCGGTAATCGGCGTCGGTTTGCTCTATCAGGTGGGCTACTTCAGGCAGCGCATTGACGCGGACGGGCACCAGCAGGCGCTTTACCCCTTTAACGATCCGGGACAATTGCCCATTCGTCCTGTGCGGCAAGCCAATGGAGAGTGGCTCCGCATAGGACTGGACGTACCGGGATACCGCCTGTGGATTCGCGCCTGGCAGGTCGACGCAGGTCGCTCGCGGCTCTATTTACTGGACACCAACGACCTGGCCAATCTACCGGAATACCGGGGCATCACCAGTGAACTCTATGGCGGTGGCCCGGAGTTGCGCATCAGTCAGGAGCAGGTGCTAGGTATCGGAGGATGGCGGCTTTTGCGTGCGCTCGGGCTTGAGCCTGAGGTGTGCCACCTGAATGAGGGGCACGCGGCATTTGCAGTGCTGGAGCGGGCGAAGGACTACATGGAAGAGTCGCACGTGGACTTTGAAACCGCGCTTATGGCGACCCGCGCGGGAAATCTATTTACAACGCACACGCCGGTCGCGGCCGGATTTGACCGGTTTACGCCGGAACTGATGGAGAGAAATTTCCGTGACTACGTGCAGGATATGCTCAAAATCCCCATGTCGGATCTTCTGGCGCTGGGCCGGCAGAACCCGCTCGACGAGACCGAGCCGTTCAGCATGGCTTTACTGGCATTGCGCGGCAGTGGAGCGGTAAATGGGGTGAGCCGGCTGCACGGACGTGTGAGCCGGGAGATCTTCCAGAATGTCTTTCCGCGCTGGCCACAGGCTGAAGTTCCAATCGGCTACGTCACCAACGGTGTGCATGTCCCCATCTGGGATTCGACTGCCGCCGACGAGCTTTGGACCGAGGCTTGCGGCCCGCAGCGCTGGGACGGAGACCCGAACGACATTGAAGAAGGAATGCGTCGCGTGCCGGACGCACACATCTGGCAGATGCGACGGGCATCTCGCGAAGGGCTCGTCCAATTCATCCGGAAACGCCTGGCGCGGCAAATCGCAGGTCACGGCGCTTCTTCAGAGGAAATCGCGGCTGTTGACCACATTTTTGAGCCGGATACGCTGACCTTGGGTTTTGCGCGCAGGTTTGCCACCTATAAGCGTCCCAATCTTTTGCTGCACAACCCGGACCGCCTGCTTGCGATTCTCACCAACAAACAGCGACCGGTACAGCTTGTGATCGCCGGCAAGGCCCACCCGCAGGATGCACAGGGCCAGGCCATGATCCGCCAGTGGATACAGTTTATCCGGCACACGGCGGCACGAGAGCATGTAGTGTTCTTGAGCGACTACGATATGCGGCTGACCGAGCATCTGGTGCAGGGTGTGGATGTGTGGCTGAATACCCCGAGGCGCCCATGGGAAGCCTGCGGAACCAGTGGCATGAAGGTGCTGGTGAACGGCTGCCTTAACTTATCTGAACTGGATGGGTGGTGGTCCGAGGCGTATACACCGGAGGTAGGCTGGGCGCTGGGCGACGGCCTGGAGCACGGCGACGATCCGGCATGGGATGGCGCAGAGGCGGAGCATCTCTACAACCTGCTGGAGCAACAGGTCGCTCCAGAGTTCTACAGCCGGGACGAATCAGGCCTTCCGGTTGCATGGATCCGTCGAATTCGCGAAAGCATGGCGCGGCTTACCCCTGCGTTTTCTGCCAATCGATGCGTTCGCGAGTATACCGCAAAGCACTACGTACCTCTGTCTGAAGCCTACCGGAAGCGAACGGGGAACGGCCCCGCTACAGCCGCGGAACTTGTGCGCTGGCGTGATGAAATCCAAAAACACTGGTCGAGGCTGCGGTTCAGTGCCGTGCATATGGAAACTGAGGCCGATGGACACAAGTTCCAGGTGCAGGTTTACCTGGATGAATTGACGCCATCTGCGGTGCAGGTCGAGTTGTACGCCGAAGGCAAGGATGGCGGGGAACCACTTCGCTATGCGCTTGAGCGCGTCGAGCAGCTGATGGACGGGAATACCTGGCGTTATGCCGGGACGGTCCCGGCAGATCGGCCGTGGAGCGACTACACGCCGCGCCTTGTTCCCAGCCACCCCGAAGCGACTGTGCCCCTGGAGGCAGCTCAGATTCTCTGGTACAGCTGACGACTTTCTGTCCCGCTCGTCCAGTCTGGGCCTTGATGAGCGGGACTCTCTTGCGAAGGCATCCATAGATGGCGAGGATGGCCGTCACTTTTTTTGGCGATAGAATGCGCTGCGGCGCTGCCTCAGGTGTGTTGCGAGCCGAGAAGGCCCGATGGGGATCCAGGGGCGGTATGTTATTCAAGCCGAACGTCCTGCAGGCTTCCTGAAGCGTGAGCTTTGGGCCTCTGCGGAAGGCAGCCAGGAAGCCATCTTTTTTCGTTAATTATCCCTGCCTCACAGACGACCTTTCTCCTCAATTTGCATCGAAATAGGAGATGGGTTGTGAAGTGCGGTTAGGCGCGCTGCTCCCCGGCGCAGAAAGCAACCAGTCATCAAAATGAGCAACTTGTGCATAATGCTGAGCGTGTCAACGTGTCTTGCCGTGGTCTTCCTCGGCCTAAGGTCTGCTGTCTATTCCTGCATTCTGCAACCTGGAAACCCTTCGCACGCTCGAATTCTCCGCGCTCCCCCCCGCGGTGCTCCGTGTATGAATCGCCCCGCTGAGAATCGCCTTGCGGGGTGTGTCAGATCGACCCGTTCAAAAGCAGATTTACGCAGGACTGTAGATCGGTGAACCATCGTAAGTCCTGACGAATTAACAGATAGGTGCAATCGACGTTATGCGGATGAAAACTATCCTTCTCTTGTCTTCTGGATTAGCTCTGGCAGCAACATTTAGTCTGGTTGCCTGCCATTCCGGATCATCGGCCTCGGAAGCGAACGCGGCGGCAGTCCCGACTGCCCAGGTTGCTGAGGCTGCCATTGGCACCATCCAGCACGCGTTGAGTCTTGCGGGGCAGTTTCAGCCCTATCAGGTGGTGGATGTCCACCCGAAGGTGACCGGCTTCATGGTTAAAATCAATGTCGACATCGGCGACCGGGTACATCAGGGGCAAGTGCTGGCCGTGCTCGAGGTGCCGGAGTTGAATGCTCAACTCCAAGGCACGCAATTCTCGATGCAGCAGGCAAAAGACGATCTGCTTCGGGCGCAGCACGAAATCAAGCAGGCTGAAGCGCTGCACGCGGCGCTCCATGCGGATTATCAGCGGCTTCTGGATACCTCAAAAGTAGAGCCTGGCCTGATCGCGCAGCAGGAACTGGATGATGCGCAGGGCAAGGATCTTGCCTCAGAGGCGCGCGTGGATGCGGCTCAGGCGGCCGAGGCCGCCGCTCAGCAACATGTTCAGGTAGCCCAATCGGATAACCAACGGGTGCAGGCACTCCAAAACTATACCGACGTACTTGCCCCAATTGACGGTGTGATTACCTGGCGCTATGCAGACACTGGCGCACTGATCCAAAGCGGCACCAATTCCAACTCCCAGGATATTCCGATTGTGCGCCTCGCGGAAAGCGGGCTGCTTCGTCTCCGCATGCCTGTGCCGGAGAGTGATGTGCAGTATGTACATCTGGGCGATTCGATTCAGGTGAGAGTGGACGCGATCAATCGCGCCTTCACCGGGAAGGTCGTGCGCTTTACGCGTCAGGTGAACTTTGAAACGCGGACGATGGAGACTGAGGTAGATGTCGAGAACAACGATCTCTCGATTACGCCCGGGATGTACGCCAACGCTTCCCTGCCCCTGGCTCGAGCCGTGAATGTGGTGACTGTACCCGTGGAGGCACTTCTGCTGCACGGCCAACAGGATGTGGTTTACGCGCTGGACTCTTCCAATCGCGTGCATGTGCGTAACGTCCAGGTAGGACTGCGGGGCCCGAAGCTCGCGGAGATCAAGAGCGGACTTGAGGCCGGCGATCGAGTCATTGCTGGCGGGCAAGAGAAATATGCAGAAGGCGAGGAAGTCAGCCCCCTTCTTATCAAAGAGCCTACCACTGATATGGCCCGCGAAAATGGCGGTGTGATCGATATGACTGCGGAACAAAACGAGAACAGCGGGGAGAGCCGGTAATGCCGAAGTTTGCCCTCAAATTCCCGTTCTTCATCATCATGCTCTGTCTGATGGTGACACTCGTCGGTGTAGTGAACGTCGCTCGAATGCCGGTGGATCTTTTCCCCAAGATCGAGATGCCGGTGGTTGTGGTTGCTACGTTTTACAACGGTATGCCGCCAGAGCAGATCGAGGCCGACATCACCGACACCTTTGAGCGGTTCTTTACCTTGGCCGCCAACGTCGACCATAGCGAGTCCCGGTCTCTTACCGGCGTAAGTCTGATCAAGATTTATTTCAACCCCGGCACCGACCCCAACTCGGCCCTCAGCGACGTGGCCAACCTGGCCATGGCCGACCTGCGCCGCCTGCCCCCCGGCACCTTGCCCCCGGTGGTCCTGGGTATGGACGCCTCCATGCAGCCGGTGTGCCTCGTCACGCTAAAGGGGAAGGGACTTAACGAGACCAGCCTCAAAGACATTGCGCAGTTCCAGCTCCGCAACCAGATTTCCAGCATTCAAGGCGCATCTGTTCCTCAACCATTTGGAGGAACCTATCGGCAGATTCAGATTTATGTCGACCCCGTCAAGATGGAAGCCCGCGATCTCAGCCTGAATGACGTGGTCAAATCCGTCAACTCTTCCAATTTGATTCTGCCTGCCGGCGATGTGCGCATCGGTTCAAAAGACTACAACATCTATGCCAATAGTCAGTTCCCCGATGCAAAGTCGATGAATGAAATGCCGCTGAAGTCCTATGGCAATTCCTCCGTGCTTGTTGCAGACGTGGGTAAGGCCGAGGACTCCGGTGCGCTGCAATACAACATTGTGCGCATCGATGGGCAGCGCTCCGTATACGTCCCAATCTTCAAACAGGGCGGTGATAGTAATACCATCACCATTGTCAATGGCATGAAAGAGGCCATCAAACACCTAGTCGATGTTCCGGAATCGCTGAAGACTGCAGTCGTCTTCGATCAGTCCGTGTTCGTGAAACTGGCCATCAAGAATCTGATCAAAGAGGCGAGCATAGGCCTCGTGCTCACCGGGATCATGATTCTTGTCTTCCTCGGCAGTCCGCGCGCCACCTTTGCTGTTCTCCTTTCGATTCCGCTTTCAGCGCTGGTCTGCCTTTTGCTCACCAACGCAATGGGTGGATCGATCAATACGATGATTCTTGGCGGTCTGGCTTTGGCCTTTTCCCGTCTGATTGACGACTCTGTTGTCGTGCTTGAGAACATCTTCCGCTATATGGAAATGGGCTCTCCGCCGCACGAGGCTGCAGAAAAAGGCGGCATGGAAGTCTCCCTTGCAGTTTTGGCCGCGACTTCGACCACCTCTATCGTTTTCTTCCCGGTCAGTTTCCTTTCGGGTATCAGCAAGTACATCTTCACTCCGCTTGCTCTCGGTGTAGTTCTTTCGATCTTCGCATCCTACTTCTTTGCGATGACGGTGGTTCCCCTCTATTGTGCGAACTTCATTCGGCTCTCTCACGAAGATTCTCATGGAGGGGAAAAGGAGCAGGGCTTCTTCGCACGATTCGAGCGCAAATTTAACGAGAAGTTCCAGCGGATGCTCAACAGCTACGAGAAGCTTGCTTTCCGTGTGTTGGAAAAGCCGGTTACAACTGCTACGGTCATCCTTGGCGGCCTTGCCGTGATCCTCCTCAGCCTGTTTCCGTTCCTGGGACGTGCCTATTTCCCCCGCACCGATCCGGGGCAATTCGTGATTGACGTGCGCATGCCCAGTGGAACAAGGCTTGAGGTAAGCGACCAATACATCACAAAAGTCGAGAACATCATCCGCAGCGTCGTTAAGCCGTCCGATATAGGCATGATCGTTTCTAATATCGGCGTCTACCCGGACCTTTCCTCCATCTTCACGACGAATGCATCGATGGATACGGCATTTGTGCAGACAAGCCTGAAGGAAGACCATAGCATCGGAAGTTATGAATATATGCATCTCGTGCAACAGAAACTCTCGCGTGAGATGCCCGAACTTTCTACCTATTATCAGGCGGGCGGGCTTATCGATGGTGTGATTAACCAGGGATTGCCGGCTCCGATCGACATTCAAATCAGCTCGATGGACATGGATAGCGCGTTCGCGCTGGCTAAGAGTCTCTCCGCAAAGATCAAGACGATGCCAAACGTCAGCGGCGTCTACATCCCTCAGGACCTGGATTATCCCGGTATCGCTCTGAATATCGATCGTGAAAAAGCAAGCCTCATAGGTCTCTCAGCGCAGGACGTTGTGGACGATGTCATCACAGCCATGACATCCGATGGGATGATCGCCCCCAGTTACTGGATCGACCCCAAGAGCGGAAATAACTACATGGTGACTGTGCAGTATCGAAACCGCACGCTTAATAACATGTCAATGCAGGATTTTCAGAACATTCCCCTACGCGGCGTTCATCCCCTCGGATACTCTCCCACGGATGAGGCCCGCGGAGCGGAAGACCTTTCACCGGCGGCCTGGAAGACGAATCATTCTGCTGGTTATACGCCCCTTGATTCGGTGGCAAACATTCAACTGATCAACACTCCAACAGAGGTGGATCACTATCAGATACGCCGCGTGATCGACATCTTTGTGTCCACAAAAACAGAGGCGCTTCAAGGCGTCGGGTCCGACATCAACAGGCTGCTGAAGAAGACCAAGACCGACCGCAACACGGTCATCACTGTACGCGGCGCCGTCGTTAGCATGAATCGAGCCTTCCTCGAGTTCGGAGTGGGATTGATCATCTCAGTTCTCATGGTTTACCTGATCTTGATGGCGCAGTTCCGCTCGTTCATTGATCCGTTCATCATCCTGATGGCCATTCCGCCTGGACTTGCCGGTGTACTCTTAACTCTTCTCATTACTGGAAGCACGCTGAATATCATGTCGCTCATGGGCGTCATCATGATGACTGGCATCGTGGTCTCCAACAGCATCTTGATCGTTGAGTTTGCCGGCATTCTCCATAAGCGGGGACTGCCATTGCTGGAGGCTGTGGTGCAGTCGTGCAAAGTACGTTTGCGGCCCATCCTGATGACGTCGCTGGCGACGCTGCTGGGTATGATTCCGATGGCATTGGGACTTGAAGCAGGCAGTGAGCAATATGCACCTCTGGCTCGTGCCGTGATCGGCGGGCTTGCAGCTTCGGTGATTGTGACGATCTTCCTGGTGCCAGCCGTCTATCTAATCATCCATACCGGTCGCGAAGAACAACAACCAGTCGCGGAGGAGGCATAAACTCATGGTGAGCCATAGGAAGACGCGATGCCTCCTTTGCGTGACTGCAGCCGGTCTACTTTGTATTGGGTTTCCTGTCTTAGCGCAATCAGGTGCCGGTGCAAATCTGCCTGACGCACCCGCTGCGAGATTACTTGCGTTGAACGCACCACCTGAGGCTGGATCCACTGTGCCAACTCAAGCCAGCCAGGCGCCAGCGGTGGGTCAAACATCTTCTTCGGCCAACCCGCATCCGCGCCTGACACGGGATGATGCGGAGAAGATGGCGATAAAGAGCAATCCGCAGGTGAGCGTGAGCCATTTGCTGGCCCTTGCTCAACACCAGGTTGTTCGAGAAGCGCGTTCTGCGAATCTGCCTACAGCTACGGCTAGTCTCACCGCTATGGACGCAGAGAATGCAAGCCGCATCTCAGCTGGCTCTCTCACAGCTTCGCGACTCTTTGAGCACGCTGGAGCGGGCGCTAATCTCACGCAGCTGATTACCGACTTTGGCAGAACCAGGAATCTCGTCGCCTACTCCAAGTTGCAGGAAAAAGCGCAAAGTGCAAGCGCCCTGGCAACCGAAGAGGACATCATTATTGCCACAGACCAGGCATTTTACAATGCCCTGCAAGCACAGGCTCTTTTGCAGGTCGCCGAGCAAAATGTAACTACACGTCAGACGACCGACACGCAGGTCAGCGAGATGACCAAGAACAAGCTGAGGTCCATCCTCGACCTGAGCTTTGCGGACGTAAATCTTTCACAGGCCAAATTGCTGCTTCTGGATGCGCAGAACAATGCGGACTCGACCATGGCCGCTCTGGATGCAGTACTCGGTTTGGACCATCAGGTGATCTATGACCTGGTGGATGACAGCGCTGCATCCCAACCACCGCCTCCCGATGCAGAGCAGTTGATACAGCTTGGTCTTCAGCAACGGCCTGATCTGCAAGCATTGAACTTCGACCAACAGGCAGCAATCAAATACAGCCATGCCCAGCGCGATCAACTATTCCCCACGATCAGCGCCGCCGGGACAGTTGGCAGCGTGCCTATTCGCCCGGACCAGTACTTTACATCCAACTGGTGGGGAGCCGTCGGCGTCAACGTGAATGTCCCCGTCTTCAACGGATTCCTCTTTACCGCAGAGGCTAAAGAGGCGACGATTCGAGCTCGGGCGACCGCGGAGCAGAGCCGCAATCTGCGTGACGGAATCGTACGCGATGTTCGTACAGCGTGGCTGGCGGCAAACACAGCCTATCAACGGGTAACGGTATCGGCTCAACTTCTGGAAGAGGCTAACCTGGCGCTGAAACTGGCAGAAACCCGCTACAAGATGGGCTTGAGTTCCATTGTGGAATTAAGTCAAGCGCAGTACCAGCAAACAGATGCCGCGATTGGAAATACGGACGCGGAATATCAGTACCGGCTTGCGCTGGCAACGTTGAACTACCAGATTGGTACAACTCCATAACCTGTTCCGGTTGCCTCTCCATTCGGATCTCTGCCATGCCGCAGGGCAACAGAGATCCGGATGGTCTATAAAGCTTTTGTGGGCCGGCCTTTGGGAGATACCGCCGAGCGGCCCTCCTATACTGCCTCCGGCATCGCCCTTCTCGACTTCTGCTCCCTTTTCCGCATCGGTTCCGTGATCCTGCAAAAGGATCCCCGATTTACACTAGAGGATCAGGAGCGACACAGCATTCATGGATAAATTTGTTATTCGCGGAGGGAATCCTCTCCGGGGCACGATTCGCGTTTCCGGCGCAAAGAACTCTGCCCTGCCCTGCATGGCAGCAGCAATTCTTACTGAAGAGGACGTAACGCTAGAAAACATTCCCCAGGTGCGGGATATCGAGACAGAGCGGAAACTGCTGGCATCCATGGGCGCTTCTGTCCAGTTGGGCACGGGAGGATCGGCTCACAGGACAACAATCAGCTGCCGCTCACTCTCTGACCCGGTGGCGAAATACGAGATTGTGAAGACCATGCGCGCCAGCTCCCTGGTGCTTGGTCCGCTGGTTGCGCGCGCCGGTATAGCACGTGTGGCAATGCCAGGCGGATGCGCTATTGGGGGCCGCCCGATTGACCTGCACATCAAGGGTCTGGAACAGATGGGTGCCACAATTCAGCAGGCACACGGTTACCTGGAAGCCCGCGCCTCGAAGTTGAAGGGCGCCCATCTGGTTTTCGACAAGATTACTGTGACCGGCACAGAAGACCTGTTGATGGCAGCAGTGCTGGCGGAAGGCGAGACCGTGATGGAGAATTGCGCCCGCGAGCCCGAGGTGACAGACTTGGCGGCACTGCTCACTGCGATGGGCGCAAAAATTGAAGGCGCCGGCACTTCGACCATCCGCATCCAGGGCGTATCCAGCCTGCGCGGCGCCCGTTATCGGATCCATCCGGATCGAATTGAGGCGGGCACTTTCCTCGTTGCCGGCGCAATCACGGCCGGAGATTTGACAGTTGCGGATTGCAACCCGCAACACCTGCGCGCAGTGATTGCAAAGCTGGAAGAGACGGGTGCTCAAATCGATTTTCCAGGACCAGACGCCGTGCGGATAAGGTCTAACGGCAAGCTGCGTGCTGCCGATATTTCAACGGAGGAGTATCCAGGGTTCCCGACAGACATGCAGGCGCAATACATGGCATTGGCCACCCAGGCAGAGGGCGTAAGCGTGGTGAAGGAAAATATCTTTGAGAATCGCTTCATGCATGTGCAGGAACTAGTTCGCATGGGCGCGAATATCAAGCTGGATGGTCGAACAGCCGCTGTGCGCGGTCCCGCAAAGCTTTCCGCCGCAGCAGTCATGTGTTCTGATCTGCGCGCATCTGCATCGCTAGTCCTCGCGGCGCTGGTCGCTGATGGGGAATCGATCCTGGATCGCGTCTACCACATGGATAGGGGTTACGAGCGGATTGAAGAGAAGCTGCGCGGCGTTGGAGCGGAGATCCAACGCATCGGAAACTTGTTTGCACCAAGGGCGGATGAGGTCGTCACGGATTCATGAAAGTTACAACGCGAGTCAGCGCCAGCTTGCGGCCAGATGCCAGCGCAGGCCGCGCCCGGCAGCCTTCTGCAGCACGCGTTCATATTCCTTCAGCTCGCTCAAGACCGGGGCTGTTTCCGACCCGAAGGCTGCCGTGTTGCTCCCGAGAAATTCGATGAAGGCCTGCACGCTCGCCAGCCCCTCTAGTGCAGTAAACCACTGCGGCTCGGGTAAGTTACGCGCCCAATCGGGGTTTAAGGCTCCTTGCTCAAGCAACAAAGCCATTGAGTTTTGATCCGCAGAAAAGAAATCCAGCAATGGCCTGACGCGCAAACGGGAAGCCAGCCGATCCAGGGAGTCCTCATTGCGAGCAAGAGCGCGTCCGTTGACAAAGATATCGTAACCTGGATCTTCGCCCTCAACCACGATATAGAGACTTGCAGCCATCGTTTTCAGTGTATGTGAGTTAGACGCCCCAATCTAGACATTCCGACAATGGGTCATCAAATCAATTAACGGAACGGCGCTACGAGAACCGTTACTCAAGTTTTGTTTGGGGTTGCTCCTGGCCGGAAAAGAGTTATAGTTCTCTAAAGTAGAGATGGATAACAACCATCGGTAATACAACTGGGGATCTCAGGGAGAGCTCGATGGATTGGAGCCAGATTCCGGACCTTGGAGCAGTCATCCTGCTCGCATGCGCTTTTGCGTCGATTGCGCGGCAAGGCCGGACGCGTGTCTCCCGCCTTTGGTTGACTGGTTGGGCGATGATCGCGCTTCATTTTGCGGCCTTCATCTTCCTTCCTCTGCCTGGGATTCTCGGCGATGCAGCCGCTTTTGTCGGGTTGGGGGCGCTTGCTGATGCAGGAATTCTATTCATGTATTCCACAATTCTCTATTACGAGCAACCGAGCAACCGATGGATGCTGGTCGGTCTACTTTTCTCCGTAACGCTGTACGTGAGTCTGCTGTCCATCAGCCCGCTTTGGGCCTGGATCTTGACTCCTGCCGCTCTTCTGGTCGGATTCATTCCTATTGCACTGTCGCTGAGCGCGCTTCCGGCATTCAGTCATCCTTTACGATGGTCGCTTGTGAGTCTCTTCACAGGCCTGGCGATCTTTCTCTTGCTGTTTCAGCATCGCGGCACAACCGGGCCTGACCTTGCGATCAACGGAATCCTGTTCACTGTCTACTTTGGATGCTGCATCCATTTTGGATATACCTACCGGCGCGCCTCAGCCGGGGCATTGATATCCATCGTTGGATTCGGCACATGGGCGCTCGTATTTGTTGTGGGACCGCTGCTTTTTGCGTACGCGCCATCTGTTCATGTGGAGAGCGAAGTCTGGAATCTTCCGAAGTATCTTGTGGCCGTGGGCATGATCCTGCTCATGCTGGAAGACCAGATAGAGCACAACAAGTATCTGGCATTACATGATGAACTGACGGGCTTACCGAATCGACGGCTGTATCTGGATCGACTGAGTGTCGCAATCGACAGAGCCCAACGGCTGGGATCCACGATGTCTCTCCTGGTAATCGATCTCGATGGCTTCAAGGCAGTGAATGACAGCTTTGGACATCATGTTGGCGATGTGGTTTTAAGGAAGGTTGCAGCCTCATTCGACAAACGCGTACGCCGATGCGACACCGTAGCCCGCACCGGAGGCGACGAATTCTCAATCGTGTTGGAAGAGCCGACGACCCACGCCAACGCTCTCCAGGTTGCAAACTCCTTGATACAACTACTTGCAGCGCCGATTGAGGCGGAGGGGCACTTTGTACAGGTTGGTGCCAGCATCGGAATCGCAGTCTATCCGGACGATGCAACAAGTCTTGAGGCTTTATGTATTGCCGGGGATAGGAAGATGTATAGCGATAAGCATGAATCGCAGCAACCCATTCTGTCGGAGAGGCCGGAACCGAACTTGACGGCAACCCTTTGACGAGGCGGTTAAGTCTAATTCAAAAGGGAGATCCCTCGGCTCTGCCGCATAAGCGCTAACTTGTTTATTGCAATGGCGACCTGATTTTGATAGCGTTGGGTGCATGACGACCGCCAATGCAGCTAACGAGGATTGGAAACTCCTGCTTTCCTTTTTCCCG
>JAJZGF010000218.1 GCA_021805025.1 Acidobacteriota bacterium | reverse complement strand
CGCTCAAAAGCTGGCAAGCGGTTCTCCTTCTCCAGTTCCCCTGCACCCAGACTAAATCCCCTTCCCCGGCTGATCCCATCCGCTTTCCACAGTGCCCAACCCGGCCCCATCTGAGAGAATGAAGGCCTGACTATGAGTACGGACAACCTTCTATCGCTTAAAGACGACATGGTGGCCTTTATTGAAGGGCACGGCCTTCGCCGCCTGCCCGGCTACGTCACCGAAGATATCCCTTCCATTCTGTGGGAGAGCCAGGGCAACCCCGACGCGTGGAAAGACTTCGTCGAGATGGCCAAGCACGTCGGCGCACCCTTCATCACCTTCAGCGAGATGACTCTCGAACGAGAGGACCTGGAATCGCTCATTGAAGAAGCGGGCGAAATGAATTACCCCGATGAGGAGTCATCCGAGCTGGTCGAGGCACAGCTGCTGCGCAAATACACCGGCATGGTCGGCTACGTGCAACTCGGCTTCATCTACCAGGGCATGGCGTTTCTGCATGAAACCACCACCGAGTGGTACGAGCGCTTTCAGTCGCTGCTCGAAGACATCGACACCTTCCACGACATCGTCATCGACGACCACGAACACCACCACGACGACGAGGACGAATAGACCCGGTGAGCAACGTGGGCGCAATGCAGAACGGCGCCGCCGGCCCCGCAGGTCTTCCTCGGCAACGCTGGATTCTGGCTGAGTCCCATCCTGAACAGGCAGACACGCTAGCCCGGGACGCGCACCTGCCGCACGTGCTGGCTGAGCTGCTCATCGCCCGCGGAATTACTCAGCCCAGCCAGGCCTTCGCTTTTCTCAACCCTGAGACCGCGCACCTCCACGACCCATTCCTGATGTGCGGGATGACCGCCGCCGTCGATCGCGTGGAGCGCGCCATCGTCCAGCATGAGACGATCCTGCTCTACGGTGACTACGACGTGGACGGCACCACCGCCGTGGTCCTGCTCAAAACAGCCATTGAGATGCTGGGCGGCATCGTCCGCTTCCACGTGCCTCACCGGCTGCGCGAGGGCTACGGCCTGCAATCAAGCGTGCTTGAGGCCGCATACGCCGACGGCGTCCGGCTCGTCCTCACTGTGGACACGGGTATGAGAGCCTTTGCCGAAGCCGATACAGCGCGCCGTCTTGGCCTCGATCTGATCGTTACCGACCACCACCTGCCCGACGCACAGGATGCCGTGCCCGACGCACTGGCCATCCTGAATCCCAACCAGCCGGGCTGCGCTTATCCTGAGAAGTCGCTCTGCGGCGCGGCCATCGCACTCAAGCTCGCTCAAGCGGTGCTCGAACGTCGTGACGCAGCTCGCACGCGTGAAAAGACCCTGCCCAGCTTTCTCAAGATGGCCGCCATCGCCACCATCGCCGACGCCGTTCCGCTCAAGGGCGAAAACCGCGTCATCGCCGCACTGGGACTGCGAGAGTTGCGCAAGCCCATGGGCGCAGGGCTGCGCGCGCTCTTCGCCGCTGCCACCCTCGACCCAAAGGCCAGGCCGCTCACCGGATTCGATGTCGCCTTTCGCCTTGCGCCGCGCATCAACGCCGCCGGCCGCATGGATGTGGCATCGGACGTCGTCGAACTCTTCACCACGCGCGACACGGCCCGCGCACAGGAGCTGGCAGCCAAGCTCGAACGACTCAACCGAGAACGCCGCGACACTGAAGCCTTCGCGCTTGCCTCCATTGAGAACCGCCTCGCGACCGACCCCGAGTTGGCCTCCGGGCGTCTTCTCATTGTCGATGGCGACGGCTGGCACCGCGGTGTCATCGGCATCCTGGCCTCGCGCATCGTGGAGCGGACGGCCAAGCCCGCCATCGTCGTCAGCCTGGAAGACGGCGTAGCGCACGGCTCGGGCCGCTCCGTAGACGGCTTTCATCTGCTTGGCGCCCTGGAAAGCTGCGCCGATCTCTTCACCCGCTTTGGCGGTCACGCCTTTGCCGTCGGCTTCGCCATGCCCGCCGACGCACTGCCCGAGCTCAAGCGCCGCCTCGGCCTCTACGCAGCCGAGCACCTTGCCCAGCGCGAGCCAGAACGCCTGCTCCACATCCACGCCGAGCTGCCTCTTGATCGCATCACGCCCGTGCTCGCCGGCTGGCTGCGCAAGCTTGAGCCGCTTGGCCACGGCAATCCGGAGCCCATTTTCGTCGCGCGCAATGTGCGCTTGCTGGCCCCCCGGCGCATTATGAAGGACCGCCACCTTCGCCTGGAGCTCTCGCCCGCCGCCGCGCAATCGGCCCCCTGCATCGTTCGCGCCGTCGGCTGGGGCATGGCCTTCCGCGCCGCGGAACTGCGCCTCGAGCAGGGCAGCCGCATCGATATTGCCTACCGCATTCGCGAAAATGACCATCCCGAATTCGGCGGCATTGAAGTCGAAATCGCCGGCATGGAACCAGCCTCCGCCTGACGCAGAAAGGCCCGCGGAAGCCGCGGGCCTTTGAGAATTGCACTGCGCTCAATCTACCGGAAGTTACGCCCGTTTGTGTCCCGCCGGTCGGCCGGGCGATCCTGCGATCGCTGCTGATTCTGCGCAGGCGGGTGGTACTGCTGCGCCTGCCGGTTCTGCCCTTGCGGAACCTGCCGCTCGTTGTAGCCCTGGTTGTTGGGCCGCTGATACTGGCCGCTTGGGTGATTCTGGACGTTGTCGCTCTGCTGTCCGTAGCTCCTATTCTGATACGCGGGATTCGGCTGACCCTGGCGGTTCTGCATCCCGTTGGTCGCGCCTGCCGTCCCGCGATTGTTGAAGCTGTTTGGGCGCTGATTCATCGCCGATGGCCTGTTCTGCGCATTCCATGGCCGCGCTACCGCTGCTGTCGCGGGCCGTCCATGATTGCTGTTGAAGTACGAAGCTCGCTCCATCCTCGCTGTCTGCTCGTGCTGGCTCTGGACGTTCGTAGGCGCCATGTGCTGGTCGCGCATTGCCAGCCGCTCTTGCGGTGCGGGCTGGTGTTGAATCCCTCCCGGTCCGCCGCTGTAGGCCACGTGATTGTTGTTGATGATCGTGTTGCGCTCCACGATTGTCCGGTCGATGTAGGTGTTGCGAATGACCGTCGTATTCACACGCATCACTGCGGTGTTATAGGCAAACACGCCGCCATGCCACATGCCGCCCACAAAACCCACACCCATGTAACCGAAACCGTAGTTCACACCGCCGTAATAGCCCACGTGCGGACCCCAATAGCCCGGATGGAACATGTACATCCCACCCGCCCAGCCCCAGTAAGGCGGCGTCCACAGTGCGCCCATATACGGCGCAGGCACCCACGCGCCGGGCACCCAGTAGTAGCCGTCATCACCGTAGGCCCAGTAACCCGGCGTCCACATCAACCCCGGTTGCGGGCAGGGCGGCTGCACATACACCGGCAGCACCGGCGGGGCAAACCCCACACTGATAAAGACACCCGCGAAAGACGAGGCGGGAACGATCAGAAGAAGCAGCGTCAACAAGAGCCAGCGCGATGTACGAAGCAGCCGCATGGCAAATCCTCCTTCACTTTCAGTGCCTGCATGGCCGAATCTCACTGCCTCCCGGCCTGCACGGACACGCACGTTCAGCCCTCCGCAAATGAGACCAGGGAATCTTGCGAAGATGCTTTACTCCTCTCAAACCCAACACGGCAACAGAAGTTGCTGGCGACGTCAGTAGCGCAGGCTCAGGCCCATCCCAAAGACGTGCCGCGCCTGCAGGTTCACCGGCACGATCGCGACAGGCGGAGCTGGCGCGGGAAGTCCCGTCGGCACCGCAGTGCTGCCAATCGTGCCCGCCACCTGGCCAATGCCCGCATCAAATGCGAAGTGTGGATGCTCCTTCTGCGTAATCCGCACGGCGTAGTCCAGCGTCGTCGGCACATGCGCCGGCGCTCCGGGCAGCCCGGTCGATGTGTTGATCAGAATCGCGCTGAGGTTCTTTGAGTTCGGCGACTCCTGCGTAAATCCCGCGGCCGGAACAATCGCAGTGTGGAAAGGACCCGGCAGCGGAATCCCCAGACCGCCAAACAGCCTGCCGGCAAACCGCGTCGACTGTCCGCCCAGCCCATAGATCGACGCATTCGTCGCCTTCCAGCCCAGGTTCACGAGAAACGGCAGCGGAGGATGCAGCCATGTCTTTGTCACCGCAACGTAGATATCACCATTCGTATAGGACTTCAGCGTTCCGGTCAGCGCCTGGTTCAACGCGCCGCTCACAAAGCGGTCGTCTGTCCGCACCAGTCCACCCACTCCAATGCCCGGTGTCCAGGGTCCGAACTGTCCATCCTTGATCGCCACAACCTTGCCGTGAAAGATGTTCATCCCCGAGTAGTGCCAGAGGCTGCTGAAGAGAGCGCTGTCGCCTTCGGTATGCACACTCCGCGTATAGCCCGCCTCAAAACGATTTGCAAAACCCTCGGTGATGCTGAAGGTGTGGATGTTGCCGATCACCTTCGAAGCATCCACAAAGTGGTAGCTCACCGCGGGATGCGAAAAGAACTTGCCCTTGTCTGCGTAGACCACGTACGCCGTGGGCGTGATAAAGCCGCCCGTCTGTCCTTCCAGTGTCAGGTTCTGGGCACGCAGGGTCTGCGCGGCTCCCATCGTCATTGCCACCAGCCCGCAAAGGGCAACGCTCTTCAGCCAGTCTCGATTCACGTTCACTACTCCTGTCCGGTGCAGTCTCCTGCGCCTCTTCCTTTTCCAAGGCAAATCCGGCATCCGTCCAGGCCACCGTTGCACCCAAGGATGATCCTCTCCTTCGCCCTGCGCCTGCAATGGAAAACCACGGCCGGCGCACCACAAAGGTACCCGGTGGCTCACTGCGCCATCGGGCTTCTGGAGGAGTTTCCGCACGGCCTCATGGGCCGCTGAGGACACTCCGGATTCGCTTGGGGAATGCACTCTTGTAACACATTTGTTGCGCAATCGTCTCCCCCGTTGGCCGGGTGGTAGACTCACGCCATGCCACGTGGTCTGTTCATTACGCTCGAGGGCCTCGACGGCTCGGGTAAAACCACGCAGATCAAGCGTTTGGCTGCGTGGCTCCAGCGGCGCGGCCTCAGCCCCATCGTCACCCGCCAGCCCGGCGGCACCGCCACCGGAGACTCCATCCGCGCCTTGCTGCTCGACTCCCGCTCCACCGGCCTCGCGCCCATGACCGAGATGGCCCTCATGTTCGCCGACCGCACCCAGGCCATCGCCGAAGTCATCGAACCGGCCCTTGCCGCCGGCGAAATCGTTCTCTGTGATCGATTTACGGACTCCACCGAGGCCTACCAGGGCGGCGGCCGCCAACTCGGCTCCCAACTCGTCCTCGACATGCACCGCCTCATCTGCGGCAACCTGCAGCCTGACCTGACCCTGCTGCTGCTGCCGTCCCTCGCCGTCTGCTTGGAGCGCGCCCGCCGCCGCAATGACCGCGTCGCCGCCCAGTCCGGCGCGGACGAAAGCCGCTTCGAGCAGGAGCAGGATGCCTTTTATCAGCATGTCTGGGAAAAGTACCGCGAGATTGCCGCGCGAGACACCGACCGCGTCGTCCTCATCGAGGGCAACCTCACCATCGATGAGGTCCACGAGCAGATTGCTGAAGCCGTCTCCGAGCGCCTCATCACCGCGGGCCACGC
>JAJZGF010000005.1 GCA_021805025.1 Acidobacteriota bacterium | reverse complement strand
CCCGCCGACAAGCTGGTTCGCGTCACCTTTCAACCGGAAGGCAAGACTGTCGAGTTTGAGTATGGCACCATGCCCTACGATCACCATGGAAAACCCATGTCGTTTCTGGATGTCGCGGAGAACTTCGGCATCTTTCTCGACCATGCCTGCGGCGGCTCCTGCGCCTGCACCACTTGTCACATCTGGGTCAAGGAAGGCACGCCGGGCATCAGCGAGGCGGAGGACGACGAACTCGACCGGCTCGACATGGCCGCCGATCAGCAGTTGAACTCGCGCCTCGGTTGCCAGGCCGTCATCACGGGCCCCGGCGAGTATGTAGTGGAGATTCCCAAGTGGAATCGCAACTACACCTCCGAGGGCAAGCCGCTGGATATGGCCGTGCAGAAGTAGTTCCGTCGGGCGCTCATCTTTCGCTTTTGTGAGATGGGAAACCTTGCCCCCAATGCAAACCAGCGAACGAGGGAATTATGCCGCGCGAAATTCTATGGACTGACGCCGAAGAGATCGGCATTCAATTGCAGGAGAGGTTTCCTGACCTCGATCCGTTGACGGTCCGCTTCACTGACCTGCATCGTTACGTCACGGAGCTGCCCGGCTTCGCCGACGACCCCGCAAAATCCAACGAGCCGCGCCTTGAGGCTATCCAGATGGCCTGGCATGAGGAGCACGAGGACGCGAAGGGTTAGGCTCGCGCCGTCTCACCCGCGCGGCAGGCGCACAGCCACTGTTGTTCCCTTGCCGGTCTCACTCGTCAGCCCGATGGCGCCGCCGGCTCTCTCCACCACAGCTTTACAAATCGCGAGGCCGAGTCCGGCGCCGCCGGTCGAGCGTGTGCGCGAGGGATCGCCGCGATAGAAGCGATCGAAGACGCGAGGCTGCACGGCGGGATCAATGCCGTCGCCGTGGTCTTCCACCGCCAGTTCGACTGCGTCGCCCTGCTCGTGCAAGCGCAGCTGCACCTCTGACTCCGGCGGGCTGTGCTGCAGCGCATTCAGCAGCAGATTTGAAAGCACCAGCAGGCAATCGTCACTCGCCATCGGCACATGCGCAACTTCCGGCGCAGTCACATGCATGCGCACCCGGCGCAGCGCCGCCACGGTCTGCAATTCACTCACCGCGGCGTACGCGCAGGCCGCCATGTCGCAGGTCGTCTCCGCGGCCGCTGGAGTCACTCCGCTCTCCACGCGCGCCAGGGTCAGCATCTTGGCCACCAGCTCTTCCAATCGCGCCGTATCGGAAAGGCATCGCTCGAGCCCTGCCTCATACTCGGCTGCGGTGCGCGGCCGCAGACCCAGCAGCTGCAGCGAGGACTTCACCACGGCCACCGCCGTCTTCAGCTCATGCGCCGCGTCGGAGACAAAGGTGCGCTGCTGCACAAACGCCCGCTCCAGCCGCTGCAGCACGCTCTCAATCGCATGGGTCAACGGAGCCAGCTCCGGCGTCGCGCGCGCACTCTCAGGCGGAGAAAACTCCCAGGCGTCAATGGAAACATTGGATGCCAGCGCGGCCAACTGGCGCAGCGGCAGCAGTCCGCGATGCAGCAGCCATGCGATCAGAGGCCCGGTGACCAGCAGCAGCAACAGGCTGCCTGCCGCATAAAACTCCACCGCCCCGCGAATCGCATGCCACACCAGCTCCGTGGGTGCGCCATAGATAACCGTAACCTGCCGCAGTGTGCCGCCGCCCGGCTCGCCGGGATCCACGATGCGCGAGCCGTGCAGCCGCATCAGCCGATAGTGCCGCCCGTTGACGATGCTTCGCACGATGCCGTTGTGTTCCTGTGCCGCATAGCCCTCGCCGCTGCCCTGCCAGTTTGGCGAGCGCCCCAGCAACTGGCCGCGCTCATCGTAGACCTCATACACATCGTCGGGGGGCAGATGCAGGTCCGCACGGTCCAGCATGACATTGTCGGCCTGGTCTTCCGCATCCTGCACCGCGCCCAGCACTGTGTCCGCACGTCCATGCAGCATCACGTCAAACGCGCGAAAGTGCGCGTGCCGCTCGTAGCCCCAGGAGAGAAAGATCACCAGCACCGCGGAGACCAGCTCCACTGCAAGCACCGCCGCAATCAGCCGGAACGCAATCGATCTGGTCTTGCTCGAACTCATCATGGCCTTGTTCTGTTTCCGTCCTTCGCGCTTATTGCGTTTCGCCCATCGCCAGCCTGTATCCGCGTCCGCGCATCGTCTCAATCACCGGCTCGGCATCCGGATGCGCACCATCCAGCTTCTTGCGCAGGTTTGACACGTGCGCTTCAATCACGTTCGAGTGGTGCTCCCAGTTGTAGTCGTAGAGGTGCTCCAGCAGCTCGCGTTTGCTCACAATCTTGCGCGGATGGTGAATCAGATACTCAAGGATGCGGTATTCGGTGGGCGACAGGTCAACCAATGCGCCCGCGCGCCGCACCGTCTGCTCCAGCGTGTTCAGCTCCACATCGAGCGCCGCGAGCATGGGGTGCGCCGCGCCCTTGCCGCGACGGATCAGCGCCTTGGCCCGCGCAATCAGCTCACCCAGATCAAAGGGCTTGGCCAGATAGTCGTCCGCGCCCGCATTCAGCAGCTCAACGATGGCGGCTTTGCCTTCTTTTGCGGTGAGGATGAGAACTGGAGTTACATCCTTGCGTCCGCGCAGGCGCTTGAGCAGGCCCAGCCCATCGAGTCTGGGCAACATCAGGTCCAGAATCACGAGATCATAGACGCCGCCGCGCGCAAACTCGTCGCCCGCCTCGCCGTCCTCGGCCCAGTCCACCGCGAAGCCTGGCCCGTCGCGCAGGGCCGCCGCCAAGTTGTCCGCCAGCCGAACCTCGTCTTCCACCAGGAGCACGCGCATGGTGAACCTGCCTCTCCCACTGCCATTATCGTTGCAGCAAGATTAAATGAGCCTGAAGCAGAGCGGCCCACCCCCATGCATTAACCTCATATCTGCAAGTACCATCACCGCTCACGGACGCACCAGTGCGCATCGTTCTCTCGAACATCGGCACCTTCGGCGACATCAACCCGCTGATTGCCCTGGCCCTTGAACTCAAGCGCCGAGGCCACACGCCTGTGCTTGCGCTGCCTGCGCTTTACCGGCCGAAGATTGTGCCGCTGGGTCTCGAGTTCCACGCGACCCGTCCGGACATTGACGCTGCCAACGCCGCTCTTGTCGCGATGATCTACGACGCGAAGCACGGCACCGAGCACGGTCTGCGCGACTTCCTTTTTCCTGCGCTGCGCCAGACCTTTGACGACCTGCTCACCGCGGCCACAGAGCCGGCGCGCGCCGACCTGATGCTGCTGGGCGAGCTGAACTACGCAGGCCCGCTTGTCGCAGAGATAACCGGCATTTCGTGGGCCAGTTACGTGCTCGCGCCGCTCTCGTTCTTCTCCGGCTTTGATCCGCCGGTGCTGCCGCCGTTTCCGCTGCTGGCGCATGTGGACAAATTCCCCGGCATGGGTTGGGGGATGAAGCAACTGGCCCGGTTTACCACGCGCAACTGGCACGAGCCCATCGGCAGCCTGCGCCGCGCACTCGGCCTGCCGCGCGGCACAAACCCGCTCTTCGATGCGAAGCACTCGCCCGACCTTGTGCTCGCGCTCTTCTCGCGCGTTCTCGGCGTGGAGCAAAAGGACTGGCCGCCCAATGTACTGATCACCGGCTTCTGTTTTTACGATTCCGACGCGGGCAACGCCGCGCTTCCGGCGCATCTTGAGGAGTTCCTCGCCGCGGGGCAGCCGCCTGTGGTCTTCACGCTGGGCTCGGCGGCCGTGCTGGCCGCGGGCAATTTCTATGAGGTTTCAGCGGAAGCCGCCGTCAGGATGGGCATTCGCGCTGTGCTGCTGATCGGGTCCGATCCGCGCAACCGCCCGCCGCAGAGGCTGCCCTCGTCGATCTGCGTGGCCGAATATGCACCCTACTCCGCGCTGCTGCCGCGCGCCGCGCTGGTGGTCCATCAGGGCGGCGTGGGCACTACGGCGCAGTGTCTGCGGGCTGGAAAGCCGATGCTGATCATGCCCTACTCGCACGACCAGCCGGATAATGCCCGGCGCATGACGCGGCTCGGCCTGGCACGCACCATCCGGAAGTCCAACTACACTGCGGAGCGCGTGGCGGCGATGATCAAGGCGATGCTCGCGGAGCCTGGCTTCGCGCAACATGCGCAATCCGCAGCGGCACAACTGAGCCTCGAAGATGGCGTGAAGACTGCGTGCGATGCGCTGGAGGCGCTGCATGCGCGACGCAGAGGGATGAAGTAGCCGCCCTGTCGCAGATCCACGGCCGGTGTTATCCGCCGCAGCCGCAGTGGCGGGCGAGGACTTCAGCGAAGTGCAACACCTGTGTGTGGCCGAGCTGATGAATCTGCTCGCGGCAACTGAAGCCGTCGGCTACGACGACGGTGGTGGAAGCGGCGGGACGGATGGCAGGCAGCAGGCCGTCTTCCGCGATGGCTTTTGAGACTTCGAATTCGTCGCCCGATGAGCAGTGCCGCAGATGCGAGACGTCCCGCGAAGCAGGATTCAAATCCAGCACAAGCGGTCAGAATCAGTTGGAAGGTTTGCTTGAAGGAGCGAGAGCGACGAACGCGATGCCGATGACTATGAGCATTGCCACTCCGATGAGTTCGCTACGCTCAACCATGTGTCTCATGGCCTGATATGCCATGACGGCGGCATGAGCGAAGCTCGACCAAGCGGTGAAGGTGATGAGGCTGCGGTGACGGCTCGGGTTGCGGATCGCCAATAGCAGGAAAACTCCGAGTGTCACATAAAGGCTCATCATCATCGACAGAGCCGGTTCCTCGCGCAGAAACATCATGAGAGGATAAGCCGCGGCAAGGAATAGGGCTCCTACGAGAGCTAACGCGACTTTGAGTGCTCGATCTCGAATCATGCCAGTCTCCTATCTTGAGGCGAACGGCGCACCGAGGCGCTGACACCGGGTTCGGCCCCGGATATAGATCCTGATACGTCAAACTCGCCGGGTTTGTTCCGGCTGCAACCAGGGTATTTGCAGTGGCGCGGATTTCTATCCGTTCACCCGCCGCAGCCGCAGTGGCGGGCGAGGACTTCAGCGAAGTGCAACGCCTGCGTGTGGCCGAGTTGATGAATCTGCTCGCGGCAACTGAAGCCGTCGGCTACGACGACGGTGGTGGAAGCGGCGGAACGGATGGCAGGCAGCAGGCCGTCTTCCGCGATGGCTTTTGAGACTTCAAACTTGTCGGCTTCAAAACCAAATGGTCCGGCCATGCCGCAGCAGCCGGCCTGGATAGGTTCGACGACGGCGCCGGCACGCTGGAAGAGTGCGATTTCACTGGCCGCTCCGCCGAAGACGGCTTTGTGGTGGCAGTGGCCGTGGACGAGGATGTGGGCGCCGGCGAGACCGGTGGGCGCGAAGTGCGGCGCGTGCGCGGCGAGCCAGTCGGCGAGGAGCCAGACCTGTTGGCTGAGTTTTCGTGCGTGGGGATCGCTGGGGAAGATTTCAAGGAGCTCGTCTTTGAAGACGCTGGCACAGCTTGGCTCAAGGAAGATGAAGGGCAGACCGGCGTTGATCTGCGGCGCCATGCGGGCAAGGATCTGGGCGAGGTAGGTGCGCGCGGCGTCGAGCAGGCCGAAGTCGTAGAGCGGGCGGCCGCAGCAGATGTGCCCGCGCGGGACTTCGACGCGGAAGCCGGCTTCAGTGAGGACTTTTTCCGCGGCGGCGAGGGTTTGTGGATGGTAGTAGTTGTTCCAGGTGTCGGGCCAAAGGACCACCGTGGTCGCGGGGAACGGTGACGGCCCAGGGCCTGTCGATTCCCAGGTCTCAGAATCGAGACCTGGGGCACCCGGCTTTCTCGATTTGACGTAGTTCTTGTCCGCGAGGTGGGGCAACTGGCGCTGCTGGGCGACTCCGGCGATGCGCTTGATGAGCGGGCTGGTGATGGGGCCGGTGAGGATGGCGTTGGTGAGCGCGGGTGCGAGGGAGCCGAAGCGAGCGAGCCGGTCGGCGAATCCGAAGAGGTAGTGATGGAGCGGGTGCAGGCGGCCCTTGTAGCGCTGGGCGAGGAATTCGGATTTGTAGGCGGCCATGTCGACCTGGACCGGGCACTCGGTTTTGCAGGCCTTGCAACTGAGACAGAGATCGAGCGCCTCATGCACGGCCTTGCTCTGGAAGCCTTCTTTGCGCAGGGAGCCGGAGAGCATTTCCCAGAGGAGACGGGCGCGGCCGCGGGTGGAGTGCTGCTCCTGGCCGGTGGCGCGGTAGCTGGGGCACATGACGCCGCCGGTGGTGTTGCGACATGCGCCGACGCCCACGCAGCGCTCCGTGGCGCGGGTGAACGAGCCGTTGTCTTTGGAGAATACGAAGTGCGTTTCCGAGGTCTCAGAAGCGAGACCTGGGGCACCCGGAGGGACGGCTTGCTGAGGTTCGTCGTTTCCTGCCCTTGCGTCTGAAGAACGATGCAAGGATGGGGCACCCGTGGATGGGTGGGCGTGCGAGGGGCCGTGGCGGAGGTTCTCGACGGGATCGTAGACGCGCATGGCGTCGATGAGTTTGCCGGGATTCATGCGGTTGTCAGGATCCCAGAGGGCCTTGAACTCGCGGAAGGCGTTCATCAATTCGGGTCCGAACATTTTGGGCAGCAGGGCGGCGCGCGCCTGGCCGTCGCCGTGCTCGCCGCTGAGCGATCCGCCGACGGAGAGGACGACATCGGTGGCGCGGTCGAGGAACTCGCGGAAGTTGCGCAGGCCCTGCTCGGTCCTGAAGTCGAAGTTGATGCGCATGTGGACGCAGCCCTGACCGTAGTGGCCGTAGAGCGGACTGCGGTAGCCGTACTCGGTCATGAGAGCGGTGATGCGGCGGAGGTATTCGCCGAGGCGCACGGGCGGGACGGCGGCGTCTTCCCAACCCTCCCAGCGGTCAGGCTCGCCGGGGACGAAGACGACCGCGCCGAGGGCGGACTCGCGGACATGCCAGACGCTGGCCGCTTCGGCAGGGGTGCAGATGTGCGCGGCGGGCGGCGTGGGCCATGACTGCGATGCGCGGGCGAGGGCCTGGGCCCTGGCGCGGGCTTCTTCCGCGGACCATGCACCCATCTCGACAAGCAGAAAGCCGACGCCGGGCGGGAGCTGATCGAGATCGCGGAGGGCGAGGCCCTTTCGGCGCATGAACTCGACGAGCAGATGATCAAAGCCTTCAAGGCCGATGGGGCCGTGTTCGAGCGCGAGCGGGACGGCGTCAGCGGCAAGAAATCCATCGGGAAATCCGAGGACGGTGAGGACGCGGAAGGGTGGACTGGCGGCAAGGTTGAGCGTGGCGGAGACGACAGTGGCGCAGGTGCCCTCACTGCCGACCAGCGCGCGGGCGACGTGAAAGCCGTTCTCGGGGAGCAGGTCGTCGAGGTTGTAGCCGGAGACGCGGCGCGGGATGCGCGGGAATTTTTGCTTGATCTCGGAGGAGTATGTATCGCGAATGCGCGCGAGGCCGGCGTAGATGTGACCGATGCGGCCGCCGGCGCGGATGAGGCTTTCGAGCTGGGCGTCGCTGGTGCGTCCGACGGTCATGCGGGTGCCGTCGTAGAGGACGATGTCGAGGGACTCGACGTTGTCGACGACCTTGCCGGCGAGGAGCCCATGAACTCCGCAACTGTTATTGCCGATCATGCCGCCGAGGGTGCAGCGGGAATGGGTGGCGGGATCGGGGCCGTAGGTGAGGTGATGGAGTTCAGCGGCGTCGCGGAGCCGGTCAAGCACGATGCCGGGCTGGACGCGGGCTAACTTCGTCTGGGGATCGATGGAGTCGAGCCGGTTCATATAACGCGAGTAGTCAAAGACCACGGCGACGTTGGCGCACTGGCCGGCGAGCGAGGTTCCGGCGCCTCGCGGCAGGACGGCGGCTCCGGTGGCGCGGCAGGCGGCGAGGGCGGCTTCAACGTCGGCGGCGTCGCGCGGGTAGAGGACGCCGATGGGAAGCTGGCGGTAGTTGGAGGCGTCAGTGGCGTAGAGGGCGCGGGAGCCGAGGTCGAAGAGGACGTCGCCCCGGAGCGTGGCTTTGAGGCGCGTCTCGAGCTCGCGGTGGGCAGCGAAGCTCTCATGGGCGAGGGGCGTGGCGTTGGAAAGAATGGAAAAAGTGCTCACGCAGGAATGGTAGCGCGGAGGACTGGCGGGCGCATCCGCGGAGCGAAATTAGCCTACCGAAGTGACGAGAGACGGGGTGCGAGACCCGGGGTGTGGATGGGATGGAAGGTTGGGGCAATGCGCAGAAGCGGTGGCGCGGCCCGGCTCGGGCTTGCACGCAATGGGGGGGCGAGTGGCCGATGAATCTCCTTGACATGGGAGCAGGCCGACCGGGAGGATGAGCGCATGATGAAGAGACTTCCCCTTTTCCTACTGATATGTGGAGCGATGGCAGCGGGCAGCGGGCAGTGCGCGGCGCAGACGGTGCAGAACCAGTTGACGGTGGACGGGAAACTGAACCAGGAACTGGTGCGGCTGGGCGGGCAGATGATGCTGGCCGGCAAGGCGTATGAGTATGACGGGCACCTGGCGGATGACATTGGGCCGCGGCTGACAGGTTCGGCGAACTACGACAAGGCCGTGGCGTGGGCCGAGGATGAGTTCAAGCAGATGGGGCTGAAGAATGTGCACGGCGAGTCGTGGACGATTCCGGCGACGTGGGAGCCGGAGGGCGTGGCGACGGCGCGGATGATTGCGCCGCACGAGCAGGCGCTGCACCTGGTGAGCGAGGGATGGAGCCCATCGACACCGCCGGGGGGTGTGCGCGGGCAGGTTTTTTATCTGGATGATGCGTCGGAGGAAGGCGTGAAGGCCGCGGCGCCGAAGATCAAGGACAGCATTGTGCTGGTGGATGGCGACTCGATACGGAAGCACCCGGACGAGCCGTTTGGGAAGCTGTTTGACGCGCTGGACCTGCTGGCGGGCGAGGGAGCGCGGGCGCTGGTGCTGGGGCTGGGCGCGGTGAACAACGCGCCCAGCATGGTGGGCCTGACGGACTTCAAGGGGACTGAAGCCAACATTGTGACGGCGAACCTGGGCATGGAGGACACGCTGCTGCTGAAGCGGCTGCTGGCGAAGGGCCCGGTGGAGATTGAGTTCAGCTTCAAGAACCGGATTCGCAAGGACGTGACCGTACACAACGTGGTGGCTGAGATTCCGGGGCGCGAGGACGGCGGCGAGTATGTAATTGTGGGCGGGCATCTGGACTCGTGGAATCCGGGGACGGGCGCGCAGGACAACGGGACGGGCGCGGCGAGCGTGATGGCGGTGGCGCAGGCGGTGGAGGCAGCGGGGCTGAAGCCGCGGCGGACGATGCGGTTCATCCTGTTTGGCGGCGAAGAAGAGGGATTGATCGGGTCACTGCGCTACGCTCATGCGCACGCGGCGGATGCGGCGAAGTGTGTGGGGGACTTTGTGACGGATACGGGCGACGAGGCGCCGAAGGGGTGGTACGTCTTTGGGCGCAAGGACGAGGCGGACGCGGTGACGGTGCTGAAGCCGCTGCTGGCCGATCTGGATGCGGGGGGAACGACAGATGAGGGACGCTACACGTTCTCGACGGACGAAGGGCCTTTTCTGGCGCAGGGAGTGCCGTCGTTTGTGCTGTGGACGCCGGTGGAGAAGTACATGCAACTGCACCACAAGCCGAGCGACACGTTTGACAAGGTGGACCCGCGGGACCTGAATCTGGGCGCGACGGTGGTGGGGCTGACGGCGTATGCGTTTGCGGATTCGCCGACGACGCTGAGGCACTACTCGGCGACGGAGGTGGAGGACGAGCTGAAGGGGATCAAGGCGCTGAATGAGTATAAGGACATGCAGGCGCACGGGCTGCTCTGAAGGCGCAGGCGGGGAACGCAAGGGCCCGGTGGCGATGGCTGCCGGGCTTTTTGTATTTATGGGGATGTGGTGTTGCAGAAATGGTGCGCCCGGAGAGATTCGAACTCCCGACCTAACGCTCCGGAGGCGTTCGCTCTATCCAGCTGAGCTACGGGCGCGCTCTCTCAGCATATCGTACTTTGAGGATTCTCCGCGGTTTTCGAGGCTGCTCCATCAGGGAATGGCCGGTGCGATGTGAGTGGAAACTTCCCTCAGGGCCTGAAGGCCGGAGGGTCTTGCAGGCCCTTGCGACACGGCTGAAGCCGTGCCCTTTCAAAACCGTCCGCAAGGAATCCTCAATGAATCAGCCCATTACGGAAAACGGTCAACTTTTTGTGTTAGTTTTGTGCTCCGCCTTACGGACGAAAGAAGCCCATACTTCCGCATTGCCGGTCACTCGACCGGGAACGCACGAGGATCGAATCGGATTCCACAATTTCGGTTCAATGAACAATGTGGAAAGTGCGTTTCCAGCGCGTATCCGGGAAGAAATGCACCAGAACGTGGCCGAACCACGCGAGCTTATGACCGAATCCTGTTTGTTCAAGTTGTCCGTCTGCGGCCTCGAACGACCAATAATTGAACAGCGGGCGGCCAATGATGTTGGCGCGGGGCACGAAGCCCCAGTAGCGCGAGTCCAGGCTGTTGTGCCGGTTGTCGCCCATCATGAAGTACATGCCAGGTGGAACCACGAGGTCGCCGCCCTGGATATAACTCGGGAAGCTTACGGCCCACGACTCTGTTGCCCCCGGCACCCCGGCTGGAGGTATTGCGGGGAAATCGTCGAGAAACTCGTTGAAGTTATCCGTCGTCGTCGGCTGCGCAAATCCCACAGGCTGTGCGACACCGTCAACAATCACGATGCCATTGCGTAGATGAATATGATCGCCGGGCACGCCAATCAATCTCTTCACAAGCTGAGTGTACTGCGGTGTCCCGTCGGCGTCAGTCTGATCGATCCCAGGCTGATAAACCGGCTTGAAGAACACCACAACATCGCCGCGCCTCGGCTCGCGATACCTTATGAGCGGCATCCACGAAGCGGGCGGTATGAGCGTGATCCGGTCGACGACAAGGTGATCGCCGACAAGCAGCGTGTTCTCCATCGAGCCGGACGGAATGACGTAGTTCTGAGCTAAGAAGGTCAGAATGAACAGGCCCACCACCAGAACTGAGCAGATGCCGGCCAGCGCCTCGAAAGGAGTCTCTTCCGGATGGGTGTCGGCGGCAGCGGAGCGCTTCGTTGAACCAGAGGAAATCTTCGTCGCTGGACTCATCCAAACGCTCTCACTTCAAAAGGATGATTTCATCTGCGTTCGACTGTCGTCGAGTTTGCGTCACCCTTGACCGGAGTCTATCAAATCCCCGTGCAATGCAGGATTCTCCGGATGATGCGGCGTGCGAGCGGTTAGTCAATTGGGCAGTTTCGGACCCTGCGTACAACAGTTCCGTGCCGGATTTTTGTGCTAATTTGTGCTTGAGATGTGCCTATCTCGCCTATCCTGCCTA
Organism: Acidobacteriota bacterium; assembly: GCA_021805025.1. GTDB lineage: Bacteria > Acidobacteriota > Terriglobia > Terriglobales > Acidobacteriaceae > Telmatobacter. The sequence goes on along the minus strand of JAJZGF010000005.1, from coordinate 69,774 downwards.
TTGATTAATCAATAACTTATGTGTTTTCAATGCGAGTATTTGTCGTGCCCTTTCAAAGCCAAAGAGCATTGCAGGCGGTTAGGTGTGGTCAGGCCTGGGCGGGGCCGGGAGTCGACCCAGAAGCGGAGGCGGCTTCTCGCTGGGCGCGGAGCTCCTCCATGACGGACTGGATGAGGGTTTTTGCGCCTTCCATGCCGGCGAGGACGGCCTGCAGGTCGAGGGCCGGCTTTGCGGGGTTGCGGCTGGAGGCGCAGTAGACGCCATGCTGGCCGACCAGGATGAGGGAGTCGGTGAGCAGGTCGAGGGCGACGGCAAGGCGGCCGCGCTCGACGCCCATCATGAACTCGTGGCGCTCCAGCTCAGTGCGTTTTTCATCGAAGACATTCATGTTTCAAGCGTACCGGAAGAGGCGGTGACGGGGACGCGCGCGAGGCGGGATTGTCGATTCTGGTATATGGATGCGGGTCAGGCCCGATACCATGCAAGCCGGAGATTTGTGCGATGCGGAATCGACTTTTGCGGCGGCGCGGGCTGGGCGGCACGATCCTTGCTTGCTGCCTGCTGATGGTGGTTTTGGCGATGCAAGCCAGGGTTGCGCGGGCGGCGGCTGCGGGGAGACCGGAGCTGGGCGCGCATGTGCTGGTCTTCAGTCCATCGATGCCGGCGGTGGCGATGCAGCAGCAGATCGACAGGGTCTACGCGGAACAGCAGCACAGCGAGTTCGGCAGCGGGCGGTATGCGTTCCTGTTTTTGCCGGGCGAGTACCACGTGGATGTTCCGGTGGGCTTTTACACGCAGGTGCTGGGGCTGGGGGCGACGCCGGATGCGGTTCACATCGTGGGCAATGTCCATGCGGATGCGAGCCTGCCGCACAACAATGCGACATGCACCTTCTGGCGTGCGGCGGAGGGTTTTTCCGTGACGCCGACGGGCGGGACGATGCAGTGGGCGGTGTCGCAGGCCGTGCCCTTCAGAAGGATGCATGTGCGCGGCAACCTTGTGCTGCACCAGAACGGCGGCTGGGCCAGCGGGGGATGGATGGCCGATGCGCTGGTGGACGGCAATGTGGGCGCGGGGCCGCAGCAGCAGTGGATTGCGCGCAACAGCGAGTGGGGAAGCTGGACGGGCGCGAACTGGAACATGGTGTTTGTGGGTGTGCCGCATCCGCCGGCAGGCGAGTGGCCCGCGCCGCCGTATACCAAAGTGGACAAGACGCCGGCAGTGCGGGAGAAGCCGTTTCTGCAGGTGGACGCGCAGGGTAACTGGAGCGTGCGCGTGCCTGCGCTGCGGCAGAGCAGCGTGGGCATTACTTGGCGCGTGGGTTCGACGCCGGGACGATCGATTCCACTGAGCCGGTTTTACATTGCCCGGCCGGATGTGGATACGGCAGCGACGATGAATGCACAACTGGCGCACGGCATGAACCTGCTGCTGACGCCGGGGATCTACGAGCTGACGGAGGCGATTCGCGTGACGCGAGCCGATGCGATTGTGCTGGGGCTGGGCTTTGCCACGCTGCGGCCCACGCGCGGCAAGGCGGCGATGACGACGGCGGATGTGAGGGGAATTGAGATTGCGGGGCTGCTGTTCGACGCGGGCCCGGTAACGTCTCCCGTGCTGCTGGAGGTGGGGCCGCAGGGCAGCAAGGCCAGCCACACCAAAGACCCGATCAGCCTGCACGATGTGTTCTTCCGCGTGGGCGGTGCGGGAGTGGGGCGGACGGAGGTGAATCTGCGCATCCAGAGCCGCGACACGATTGTGGATCACACCTGGATCTGGCGCGCGGATCATGGGAGCGGGGTGGGCTGGACCAGCAATACCAGCGTCAACGGGTTGGTGGTGAACGGCGACGACGTGACGATCTACGGGCTGTTTGTGGAGCATCATCAGCAGTTCCAGGTGGCGTGGAACGGGAACGGCGGGCGGACTTACTTTTATCAATCGGAGATTCCTTACGATCCGCCGGACCAGGCCAGCTACACGAGTGCGCCGGGAACAAATGGCTGGGCATCCTACAAAGTGGCCGATGGCGTGACCCGGCATGAGGCTTGGGGGCTGGGGATCTACAGCGTGTTTCTGAAACCGCATGTGGTGCTGAGCCGGGCGATCGAAACGCCGCGCGGGCCGGGAATTCGCTTTCATCACATGATTACGGTGGCGCTGGGCAGCCTGGGCGGGATATCGAACGTGATCGACGATGAGGGCGGGCCGACTTCAATGGAGCCGCGCGTGACGCCGAAGGTGACGGAGTTTCCTTGAGACGGACGCACGGCGATGCACGGGATGCGCCCCCGATGAATCATGGGAGAATGAAGTGGTGCACGCCATGACCAACGAGACCGATCCAGAATCGCAGCCTACCCACGAAGAGACGACGGAACCCAACACAGAGCCCGCGGAGGATTTTGGCGCGCTGCTCAAGGAGTTCGAGCGCGGCCACACGCACAAGCCCGCGGGGGGCTCAAAGCAGCTGGAAGGCACGGTGGTTTCGCTTTCTGCCGAGCAGGTCTTTCTGGATATCGGCTACAAGACCGAGGGCGTGTTGCCGCGTGCGGCCTTTGAGAATAACGCCGAGGGCGTAAAGGCGGGCGATGCGGTCCTCGTGAGCGTGAAGGGCCGCAATGAAGAGGGCTACTACGAGCTGACGCGACACAAGGTGGCGCAGCCGCGGGACTGGTCGGCGCTGGAGGCAGCGTTTGCCGAGAAGACGGCAGTGGTGGGCACGGTGACGGGCGTGGTGAAGGGCGGGGTTACCGTCGATGTGGGGGTGCGCGCGTTCATGCCTGCGAGCCGCAGCGGCACGCGCGACGCCGCGGAGCTGGAGAAGCTGGTAGGCACTGAGATCACCTGCCGCATTACCAAGCTGGACGTAACGGATGAAGACGTGGTGGTGGACCGGCGCGCGGTTCTGGAAGAGCAGGCCCGGGGATTGCAGGAGGGCCGCCGCGCCGCGATGAAGGAAGGCGACACGCTGACCGGTACGGTACGCAGCCTGATGAGCTACGGGGCATTTGTGGATCTGGGCGGCGTGGACGGACTGTTGCATGTGAGCGACATGGCGTGGGGCCGGGTGAACAAGCCGGAAGACGTGCTGAGCGCGGGGCAGGAGATCAGGGTCCGCATCCTGAAGATAGACCCGGCGACGAAGAAGATTTCACTGGGGCTCAAGCAGCTGCAGCCGGAGCCATGGGAAGCGGCGGCGCATACCTATCAGCCGGGGCAGCGGGTGAAGGGCACGGTGACAAGGCTGATGGACTTTGGCGCGTTTGTGGAGCTTGAGCCGGGGGTCGAGGGGCTCATTCACATCTCGGAGATGGCATGGGGCAAGAAGGTGCGCCATCCGGGCGATCTGCTGAAGCAGGGCGACGCGGTGGACGCGGTGATTCTGGCCATCATGCCCGAGGAACGGCGCATCTCGCTGGGGCTGAAGCAGACGCTGGCCGATCCCTGGCTGGAGGTATCGCAGAAGTTTCCCATTGGCGCGCAGATTACGGGGCCGGTGACGAAGCTGATGGCGTTTGGGGCGTTTGTGCAGTTGGCCGAGGGCGTCGAGGGGCTGGTGCACATCAGTGAAATTACTGCCGACCGGCGGCTGCATCATCCGTCTGATGCGCTGCGCGCAGGCGAGGTGGTGAAGGCGCAGGTGCTGGCCATTGACATGGAAAAGCGGCAGATCAAGCTCAGCATGAAGCAACTGATCCCGACCAGCATTGACGAGTACATTGCCGAGCACAAGGTGGGGGATGTGGTCTCAGGCCGGGTGGTGGAGGTGTCCGCGGGCCGGGTTACCGTCGAGCTGGGCGAGGGGATTCGAGCGACGTGCCGCGCATTGGCAGAGCCGGCCGCAATCGAGAGCGGGAGCCGGGACCAGGCGGATCTTTCGTCGCTGACGTCGATGCTGGCGGCGCGCTGGAAGGGCAAGGGGCCGGCAGCGGCTGCCGCGCCTGCGCCGATGGGCGCCGGGCAGATTCGCAGTTTCAAGGTGTTGCGGCTGGATGCGGATGCGAGGCTGGTGGAAGTGGACCCGGCGTAGGCGTTTAGCCGCGGGCGGAAAATGCGGAAAAACGGCCTGATTCCACCTGCCATTCGCTCTGCCGCTCCCGAGCCATTTACAATGACGTCTATGCAGTAGAAGGGGATTTTTTGCCGCCTTCACTGTGCCGACCTATGACTTTCAGAATCCTTCGTATTCCCGCGGCGTTCGTGTTTGGCACGGTGCTGCTCTCCAGTGTCCAAACAGCGCAATCGCAGAGCACCGCGGCGCAGAGCCCCTATGGCGGCACGACGGTGGAGCAGATCATTGCTCGCATCAACGATCAGATCATTACGACCTCCGACTACGACCGCGCCGAAAAGGAGCTGGACCAGGAAGAACGCCAGCGCGGAGCGTCGATGCAGGAGGCGTCGGATGCGCGGCGGGATCTGCTGCGGAACCTGATTGACCAGCAGCTTTGGCTTTCAAAGGGCAAGGAGCTGGGCATCACCGGCGAAACAGATCTAATCAACCGGCTGAACGAGATTCGCAAGCAGTACAACCTGTCGACGATGGAAGATCTGGAAAAGGCGGCGAAGGAACAGGGCGTCTCTTTTGAAGACTTCAAGGCGAACATCCGGAACGGGATTATCACGCAGGATGTGATGCGGCAGGAAGTGGGCAACAAGATCTCGATCACGCCCGGCGAAGTGGAGCGGTATTACGAGGCTCACAAGCAGGACTATGCCCAGCCGGAGAGCGTGAACCTGGGAGAAATTCTGATTTCGACCGGGGACCAGGAGCCGCCGACGGAACAGAAGGTAGCGGCGGCGCAGGCGAAAGCGAACGACATTGAGGCCAAGCTCCACGCGGGAGGAGATTTCAGCCAACTGGCGCGGAGCTTCAGCGATGGGCCGACGGCCTCTTCCGGGGGCGATCTGGGGCAGTTCCGGCGCGGTGCGCTGGCCAAGGTGCTTGAGGACCAGGTATTTCCGCTGCAGACGGGCCAGTTCACAGATCCGATTCGCACGCGCCAGGGTTTTGTGATTCTCAAGGTGACGGCGCACAATCCTGGAGGCGTACAGCCCTTTAAGAATGTTCAGCAGGATGTTGAGCAGACTTATTTCATGAGCCTGATGGAGCCGGCGATGCGCGCCTATCTGACGAAGATGCGCGATGAGGCTTACATCGAGATCAAGCCCGGATATGTGGATACGGGCGCCAGCGCAAGTGAGCGGGTCTTCCCGATCTCCTACTCGGCGTATAAGCCGCCGACCGGTAAAAAGAAGAAGAAGGTCGAGCGGACGCGATTCCGCGAGACGGGTCGAGGATTCCGCAACACGCAACCGCAACTGGTGCCCGCTACAGCGACGACGACAACGCCGGCGCAAGCGACACCCGGGACGACGGCGACGGCGGCCTCAGCGAAGAGCGGGAAGAAGAAAGCCGGGAAGCAGGCGCAAGCGGCTTCCATGAAGCCGGGGAAGAAGGAAAAAATCCGGTATGGCCAGGCGCCTCAAGAGACGCTTCCCAACGCCGCTTCGGCGCAGACGGAAGATGCGGGAGCGGTGGGGAAGCCCGAGGCCAGCACAGAACCCGAGCCCGTGAATCCCCTGGAGGCCTCGAACGCGCCAACGAAGAAGACGCGCTTCAGCGATCGCGCCAAAGAGCAGAAAGTGGCCAAGACCGCCAAACTTGCCAAGACGAGCAAGACGTCGGCCAAGGACGCGATGACGCCGGATGCGCCGGATGCGGCGGAAGTGGCGGACCGGCAGGTGCAGTCCGCGCCGCTGGGACTGGGTGGGCATCAGGTGGCGAGCAAGAACAAGAAGCAGGCGACGACCACGGGAGAGAAGACGCGTCTGAGCGACCGCAGCAAGAAGGCGGACGACAAAGACCAGGCGCAGCCGGGTAACGCCCCGGCCCCGGCACCGGCACCCACGCCGCAATAATCAACGGAAGCTTTGAACGGAGGCAGGGCCCGGAGCGATCTGGGCTTTTGCTGTTTTTGCCCGGATTGCTTGAGGGAAGGTTTGCTTTGCAGCGACGGCCCGGTGCGTTAATCTGACGGGCAGGATGAAAGACCTATACATTGCGGACCTGGCCAGCCTTGAAGAAGGGCGGGCGTTTGACAGTTTTTTCATTGTGCTGCTGAAGCAGCAGCGGACGACCAAGACAAACAAGCCGTATCTGAACCTGATTCTGGGCGACAAGACGGGCCAGGTCGAGGCGCGGGTGTGGGATCCGGCCGACCCGCGGATTGCCAAGGACGTGGAGCGCGGCGATGTGGTGAAGGCGCGGGGCAGTGTTGCGCGTTTTGACGATCGGCTGCAGATGAAAGTAGACCAGTTGCGCAAGGCGACCGGGGCGGAGACCGACAAGACGGACCTGCTGCCCTCGACGACATACGACGTGGACGCGCTGTGGCGGGAGCTGACGGGCTTTGTGGAGAGCTTTACGGAGCCGCACCTGAAGCTGCTGTTGACCACGCTGCTGAGTGACGCCGCGTTGGCAAAGGCGTATCGCGAGGCGCCGGCGGCGCGCCAACTGCACCATGCGTGGCTGGGCGGACTGCTGGAGCATGTGGTGAGCCTGCTGAAGCTGGCCGATCGCATTGCGCCGCATTATCCCATGCTGCACCGGGACCTGCTGCTGACCGGAGTGGTGCTGCACGATATTGGCAAGGTGGAGGAACTGGCCTGGGATGCGGGTTTTGAGTACACGGTGGAAGGCACGCTGCTGGGGCACATCCAGATGGGCATTGCGCGAGTGGACAAGACCATCGACAGCCTGCCGGGCTTTCCACCGCGGCTGAAGGTGCTGGTGGAGCACATGATTCTGTCTCACCACGGAAAGCTGGAGTTCGGCTCGCCCAAGCTGCCCATGATCCCCGAGGCGCTGGTGCTGAACTTTGTGGACGACCTGGACGCCAAGATGCAGGCGATGGCGAGCGAGTACGACAAATCGGCGCGCGAAGGCAAGGCCGCGGATGAGCTGACGGGCAAGGTGTGGTCGCTGGATCAGCGCCAGCTTTTGCAGACGCGCGGCTGGCTGGAGGGTGGCAAGTAAGGCACGCATGCCGGAGCGGCGAGGCCGAATTGGTCTGACGCTGTGCTGGATGTGTCGAATGTCGCCTTGCTGCCTTTCGCATTGCGGCGGGATGATCGTCATCACATGCTCCCGTGATTCTCCTCACATACATGTATGCATGAGCGGGGGGTAGTCTAGCCCTGCGCGAATGATCTGGATCACACGCTACGTGTGCTCCGGGTTGAGAGGAGCACGTGGGATGAGCGCCTTCAGGGATGCAGGGCACCTGCTGCGGTTCGCAGGACTGTTCGTACTTGCCTTCATCATTTTTCTGGTTGTCCGTAAATTTGTTGTCCCGAAGAGCTTCGGGGAGTATGGGCATTATCGCGGGGCGGCGATTGGCGAGATAGCCGCGCATCCGGCGCATTTTGCGGGCCACCAGGCCTGCGAGGCGTGCCATGCAGACATTGCCGATGAGAAAAAGGGCGGCAAGCACGCGCATGTGAACTGCGAGGCCTGCCACGGACCGCTGGGCAAACATGCGGATGATCCTGCATCGGTGACGCCGGCCAAGCTGGACACCGCGGTGCTCTGCGTCCGGTGCCATGCGGCGAGCGTAGCTAAACCGAAGAACTTTCCGCAGGTGGATGCGGCCGACCATGCCAACGGAGTTCCCTGCGAGACATGCCACAAGCCGCACAATCCCGCGCTGGAAGCCGGAGGTGCAAAATGAATCTCTCCAGGCGCCAGTTGATGATTCTGCTGCCGGCGGCGGCGATTGCGTGGGAGCACGTTCTGGCGGGCACGCCTGAGGCCGCGCCGAATTACACGATGTCAGAGCACTGGTGGAGCATGTTGATCGACATCCCCAAGTGCATCGGGTGCGGCAACTGCGTGCGCGCCTGCCAGGCGGAGAATGACGTGCCGGACGGGCGCTTCCGCACCTGGGTGGAGCGCTATCACGTCTCCGACGAGAACATGATGTATCCGGAAGTGATTTCGCCGGACGGCGGCAAGGAAGGTTTTCCGTCAGTAGCCAAAGAGGATGCAGGCAAGTATTTCTTTGTGCCCAAGCTTTGCAATCACTGCGCCGACTCGCCCTGCACGCAGGTTTGCCCGGTAGGCGCTACGTTTATCTCGCCGGATGGCGTGGTGCTGGTGGACCAGAAGTATTGCATGGGCTGCGCGTACTGTGTGCAGGCCTGCCCGTACGGATGCCGCTACATACATCCGGAGAAGAAGGTGGCGGACAAGTGCACGCTGTGCTACCACCGCATTACCAAGGGGCTGACGACGGCCTGTTGCGAGGCGTGCCCGACCGGCGCGCGGCAGCTTGTGGACCTGAAGAATCCGAACGATCCGATCCACGAATTCTTGAGGACACATGCCGTGCAGGTGCTGAAGCCGCAGATGGCGACGGGCGCGAAGGTTTTTTACAACGAGCTGGACGGCTCGGTTCGCTAAGCCTCAAGACGGGCGATGCGCAGGAGAAGCCGGTGAGGACAGGTGAGAAGCGATGAATGGCGTAGAAGGCTTCATGTATCCGAACGAGGTGGAGCTGGTCTGGAGTGTGCTGATCGTCCTGTATCCGTACATTACCGGACTGGTGGCCGGGGCGTTCATTCTGGCGTCGCTGGAGCGGGTGTTTCGCGTGGATGCGGTGAAGCCGACGTATCGGCTGGCGCTGCTGACGGCGCTGTCGTTTCTGCTGGTGGCGCCTTTGCCGCTGCAACTGCATCTGGGGCATCCGGAGCGCTCGCCGGAGATGTATTTTACGCCGCACAGCACGTCGGCGATGGCGATGTTCGGGTATGTGTATCTGTGGTATCTGATGGCCGTGCTGGTCTTCGAGATATGGCTCGACTATCGCCGCGACATCGTGCTGCGGGCGCGCCGCGAACGCGGGCTGTTGCGTCTGATTTACAAGGTCATGACGCTGGGCTCGGACAACATCAGCGAGCGGTCTCTACACATCGATGAACGGGTTGGATGGGTGGTCACGCTGATCGGCATTCCCTCGGCGTTTCTTCTGCACGGGTATGTAGGTTTCATCTTCGGTTCGATCAAGGCGAATCCATGGTGGTCTTCACCGTTGATGCCGGTGGTGTTCATTTTTTCGGCGATGGTTTCCGGGATTGCGTGCGTGATGGTGATCTACATGGCGACGTCAAAGCTGCGCGGCACGACGATTGACATGGGCTGCGTGGATACGATCGCGATGTATCTCTTCTACACCTTCATCATCGATTTCAGCCTGGAGATGCTGGACCTGATTCACCGCATCTATGAGGCCGATGAGTCATTTCGCAGCCTGAATTTCATGGTGCATACCAAGCTCTACTTCTCGCACATTGTGGTGCAGATCGGCCTGGGCACACTGACGCCGCTGGTGCTGCTGGCCATTACCCAGGTGACGAAGCTCTCCGAGATGGCCCGCAAGCGCATTTACGCGCTGGCCGGCGCGCTGACGCTGATCGGCATCTTTGCGATGCGGTGGAATGTGGTGATCGGCGGGCAACTCTTCTCGAAGAGTTTTCTGGGTTACACAACCTACAAGGTCGGGATGGTGACGCGCGAGGGACTTCCGGTGGCGATTGCCCTGACGCTGCTGCCGCTGCTGTTTCTGTGGGTTCTGGTGAAGCTGCTGCCTCCCTGGGATGACGCGAGCGCAGCGCATGGAGCAACTGGCGACTGAGCCAGAGGAACCGGGCAGGGGCCTGCCCGTCGGTGCAAGCCATGATGGACGTTCCCGAAGAGTTGCAGCGGCTATCGGCCCGTCTGGATGCGCTGGAAAGGCGCGTTCAAGACCTTGAGCATCCCGGAGCAGAGTCCGCTGCGTCCGCAGAGGCACAGGAGGCAGCCGCGACCGCCGGGCAGCAGTCCGTGTCTTCCATTCAGCAGACGGCAGGATGGTTCCCGGTGCTGGGCCGGGCGATGCTGGGCATCGCGGGCGCGTATGCACTGCGCGCGGCGATGGAGTCCGGCGCGTTGCCTCGTCTGCCGGTAGCATTGATTGCGCTGGCGTACGCATTGACCTGGGTGGTGTGGGCAATGCGGGCTGAGGTGCGCAGCGCGGCGGTGGGCGGGTTCTACGCAGCGACGTCCATGCTGATTCTGGGACCGATGCTATGGGAGCTTGTCCTGCGTTTCAACACGCTTTCGGCTTTGGCGTGCGCGGCGGTGCTTTGTTGTTTTACGGCGGCAGCCGGCGCACTGGCATGGAAGCATACGCAAGCGCATGGGGCAGACGTGGTGTTTGCCGGGGCGGCGGTGATTGCTCTGGCGCTGGCGATTGCCACCCATGCGCTGATGCCGTTCCTCGCGGCGCTGCTTCTGATGAACCTGCCGGGCCGGTTGCGCGTACCCAGGGGACAGCACGACTGGAGCCGGGCACTGGTGGCGCTGGTTACGGACGGCGCGGTGTGGCTGCTGATCTTTCTCTATAGCGCGCCGCCGGCCTCGCATCCCGGCGATCCGCTGCTGGACAGCTCGGCGCTGCTGATGCCTTCGCTTCTGCTTTTTCTGATGGATGGGGCCGCGGTGGCGTGGCGCGCGGTGCGGTCCGGAGAAAGCCTCCGCGCATGGCAGACCTTGCAGGCGATGATGGCGTTTGTGCTGGCTGCGGTGAGTGTGTTTACCTTTCTGCCCGCGACGGGGGCACACGTGTTTGGGATCGCGTGTCTTGGGCTGAGCGTGCTGTGTTACGCGGCAGCCTTCCGGTGTTTTCGCGCGGCGCGAGAGCGGCGCAACTTTCGCGTCTTCAGCGCATGGAGCGGCGGGCTGCTGCTGGCGGGGATGTTCTGGAGCGCGCCGCTGCCGTGGGCGGCAGCGGGCCTGGCCGGGGCGGCGCTGGCCGGGGCGGTGCTGGGCGTGCGGCTCCAGTGCATGACGCTGGACTTTCACGGGGTGCTGTATCTGGGCGCGGGCGCACTGGCGGCGGGGCTGCCGGCGTATGTGCTGCGCGCGTTTTCCGAGACGCTGCCGGGCTGGCCGTCACTGAGTTTCGCGGCGGTTGCGCTGTCGGGCGCTGCCTGCTATTGGGTGAGCAAGGAGCGGCCGGGGGAAGCGTGGAGAGAGCAGGTTCTGCATCTGGCTCTGGCGCTGGTGGCCTCGTGCGCGGCGGCTGCGCTGCTGGTGCAGGGGTTGCTGGGGATGATTGAGCGGTTTGTGCCGCTGAGCGACTTCCATGCGGCGTTTACGCGGACGCTGGCTCTGTGTGCGATGGCGCTGCTGCTGGCCTATGCCGGGGCGCGGTGGCAGCGGCTGGAGATGACGCGGATTGCGTATGCGGCGCTGGCCTTCATGGCTGTGAAGCTCTTCTATGAAGATCTGCGCGAGGGACGGATGGAGTTCATCGCCGCGTCGATCTTCCTGTTTGCAGTCACGCTGATTGCGGTGCCGCGGATGGCGCGCGTGGGGCACCGGCATTGATGCGTGCGGGCGGCGCGCGCCGGCAGTGGGGATGCGCGGGCAGGAGTGCCGGCAGGTGGATGCGGTCACCTGTCCGGATTGGGACACTAGAGAAGATCCTCTTTTAAGCCGACAAAACAAGTGCATGGCCGCGCACGGCTGTCTGCGAAGGGGTTGCAGCGGAGACCGAAGCGTACGCGGGGAGGATTGCGCTTGGAAGCGACGGGCCTAATACGGGAAGACTGCACCGTGCCATGGGAGCATCTGCGTCTTCCGCCGTTCTCGCAGGTGGCCCTGCGGGTGCTGCAGCTGTTGCATCGCGAGAATGTGCAGCTGCATGAGTTGAGCGACCTGATTTCGTCGGACCCGGCATTTGCCAGCGAGGTGCTGGCGATTGTGAATTCGCTGGCCTATGCGCCTCGCTTTCCGATCAGCAGCATCCTGCAGGCGATTGCGGTGATGGGGGCGAGCCACCTGCAGGGATTGTGCCTGACGGTGGGGGTGCGCGGGTATATGGGGCAATCGCTGGGCAATCCGTCTGTGCGGGCGGTGTGGCGGCACAACCTGGCCTGCGCGGCGATTGCCGAGCAACTGGCGTCGGCGGGCTTTATTGACCGGGACACGGCCTACACGTTTGGCATGATGCACGATGTGGGGCGCGTGGCGCTGGCATCGGTGCGGCCCAGGGAGTATGCCCGCCTGCTGAGCACGCATCGGGGTACGCCGGAGAGCATTCTGGATCGCGAGCGCGAGGCCTTTGGCAAGGACCACTGCGAAGTGGGCCGTGAGCTGGTGAAGGACTGGAAGCTGCCGGAGGACTTTGATGCGATTGTGGCGGAGCATCACCAGCTGGCGGGCGGCGGCGGGACGTGGGATATGGATGCGCTGATCCGGCTGAGCTGCCGGATGGCGGACAGCGCGGGTTTCGCGGCCTTTCCGGCGTGCGAGTGTACTGCATTCGGCGATTTGCTGGAGGAGTTGCCGGCGCGCGAGCGGAAGCTATTCTTCACGGATGCGGAGAGCCTGGCATACGAGGTGGGCCGCAAAATCAACGCGATTGAGTCGATCTGACCGCGGCGGGTTGAGGGCTCGTGGGGTTGGGCGGATCGTGCAACTGGGTATCGCGCGGATGGTCCTTGCCGCGGCCGGCTATCGCTTGCATTGACTTTGGTGGACGGTTCGGCTGGCGCGCGGTGCGCCCGATCGGCGACAATCGCTGATGCCATGGGAAAACCCACACGCCGCGCATTTATGAAAACCGCCACTGCTGCCACTCTAGTTGCCGCCGCTGCCAAGGAAGGCTTTGCCGCGCCCAACCGGCAACGAGTTTTTGTTGCTTCAGGGACCGAGAATGGGATTCTGGCCTACGACTGGGACTCCGCGACGGGCACGCTGAGCCCAGCCGGAGTTGCCGCGAAGGTTTCCACGGTGGACTGGATCACCTTTTCTCAGGATCATGAGTATCTCTACGCGGCCTGCGAGTTGGACAGCTTCAACGGCAAGCCGACGGGCGAGGTGGCAAGCTTCAGCGTGAAGAACGGCGCGCTGCACCCCATCTCCGCCGAGAACTCCGCGGCCAAGGGAACCTGCCATGTGGCGCTGGACCACACGGGACAGGTGTTGCTGTCGGCGGACTATGGCGGCGGCAGTGCGGCCAGCTTCAAGGTGACGGCGGGCGCGCTGAGCCCCGCGGTGTGGACCGAGCACTACACAGTGCATGGGCCCAACAAGGACCGCCAGGAGAGCGCGCACGCGCACTTCTGCTCGTATTCGCCCGACAATCGCTTTGCCTATATCAACGACCTGGGCGGCGACATGATTCACATCTATCGCCTCAATGCGGCAACGGCGCATCTGACGGCGGCGGGCGCATACCATGCGCAGCCCGGCTCGGGACCGCGCACACTGCACTTCCATCCCAACGGACACACGGCCTACTGCATCTTTGAGCTGGCCTCGACGGTGGAGGTGCTGGAGTGGAACAAGGCGGACGGCGGCCTGACTTTTGTGAAGCGCTTCCATCTGCTGCCGGAAGGGTTTCATGGCATCAGCCGCGCCTGCGATACCGTGATCACGCGCGATGGGCGGTTTGTCTACTTTGCCAATCGCGACAATAACTTTCTTTACAGCTTCAAGGCCGATCCAACGACGGGCGCGCTGACGCCCATGGTGCGCTCGAACTGCGGCGGGAAGATTCCGCGAAATTTTACGCTGGACCCGACGGAGCGGTGGATGCTGGTGGCGAACCAGGACTCGAACCTGCTGAGCGTTTTTGCGCGTGACCCGGAGACGGGCCGGCTGGCCAATGAAGGCAGGAGCTTTGCTGCGGCCACGCCGATGTGCATTCTGTTTCTGTGAGAGGCAGCTTTCAGCTTTTAGCGAGTACCTTCCAGCTCCGGGCTTAGAGCTTTGGGGCGTGCGTTGGGGCGGAGTGAGACTTCTCTCAACAGTGGACGCCGCCGAGATGAGCCGCGATTTGCTGTAGGTGGCGCGCTGGGTACAGGGATGCGCGGCTGACCGGGTGGATTTACCGGAGAGTGACCGGTGAGGGAGCGGCAAATTTCTCGCAATCGGGTTGGATGAGCGCATCGGTCTGTTCCATGCCATGATCGTGATGAGTCGGACTGCCGCGTGGAGTGCTCATGCACAGTCGGAGGTCAAGATGTTCTTGCTCACGCGCACCAGTGTCCTTGTGCTGCTTCTGTGGTCTTGCTCCGTTATCGCACTGGCACAAGGAACACTAAGGCTTTCGTACCTGGGAACAGCGGGATGGGAGATCACGGATGGGCAAACGGTCATTCTCGTTGATCCATACCTGACGCGACTCAAGACTGAAACGCCGAATGATCCGCCGCTTGCCACCGATCCGCGCCCACTGGTTACAGATTCCGACTTCGTTCACTCCGACCAGGCAGTGATAGATGCGCATATCCGCAAGGCGGATTACATTCTGATCACGCATACGCACCTGGATCATGTGCTGGATATGCCGTATATCGCACGCAAGACAGGTGCGCAGGTTATTGGAACAGAAAGCACGGCCAACTTCGCGCGCGACAATGGTGTCCCTGCTGCGCAGGTAGTGACAGTAAAGGGAGGCGAGGACTTGCAGCTGCGTGGTTGTTCCGTACAGGTTATTCCCAGCCTGCATGGCATTCTTCCCAGCAGCTTTCCATCCCCATCCACCATTTTCCCAGCAAATGCGAGACCTCCTTTCCGGCTAGGCCAACTTTTTGTCGAGGGAGGAACGCTTGCCTACCTTATCCGCATCGCCGGTCACCAGATCATCGTATTTGGGTCGATGAACTATATTGAGCGCGAAGTGGAGGGGTTACGGCCGGATGTAGCGCTGATCGGTGCTATGCCGGAACGACATAGAATCTATCGCTATACAGAACGTTTGCTTCACGCTCTTGGAGATCCCCCGCTGGTGATGCCGACCCATTGGGACCGCTTCAATGTGGGTTATGATGCCTCGCAACAGCCTGCGATCGACAGGCTTCAGTCGTTCATTGAAGAAGTGAAGGCGGCATCTCCGCATACAGACGTCATCGTGCCCAAGTATTTTGAGCCGGTTGTGGTTGGGCCTCATGCTACGGCGGGAAAATGAGTCTCCCGCCAACGACGGAAGTGAAATCCCCGAGCCATTGATGGACGTTCTATCGCAATCACAGGTCCAGGCGGAGGAAATCCCTGGTTATCTGGAAATTGATGGCGGGCCGACAACCTGCACTTCTCCGCTGCGGGAGCTGAGGTCTTGCTGCAAGCTTTCGGTGGTGGGATGAATTGGATACAAGGGGCGATGCGGTGGGCGCAGAGGCGTCACACCCCGAGCAGGGCGGGGCGTTCGAGAGCAGCGGCGTGCGTGCCGGATGCTTCGTGCGCATGCGCGACCGGCACGGTGGCGAGCTCCCATGCGGAACGGTCTTTCATGAGGCGGGAGACGAGCGCGGTGTGCATGAAGTGGCCAGCGCGCTCGGCTGCGACATGGCCCTCGATGCGGTGGCCTGCCAAGGCGAGATCGCCGATGAGGTCGAGGACCTTGTGGCGGACGTACTCATCACGGAACCGGAGCGGGCCGTTCTCCGGGCCTTTGGGGCCGAGGACGATGGCGTTCTGCGTGCTGGCGCCGCGGATGAGGCCCATGTCGCGGAGACGCTGCTCATCGGCTTTGTAGCCGAAGGTGCGAGCTGCAGCGATGAGGGGGCCGTAGGTTTCCGCAGCGAGGTCGACGCTGGTCTTCTGGCGGCCGATGGGCGCGGGGAAGTCGATGGTGTAGTCGATGCGGTAGCCATGGCCGGGGTAGACGCCGATGAACTTGTCGCCCTCGCGGACTTCAACCGGCTTGAGCACGCGGATGTACTCGCGGCGGCGGCGCTGGGTGTGGATGCCTGTGCGCTGAATGGCTTCAACGTAGGGCAGTGCGCTGCCGTCGAGGATGGGCAGCTCGAGGTTGTCGAGTTCGACGATGACATTGTCGACGCCCATGCCGATGAGGGCGGAGAGCAGGTGCTCGGTAGTGGAGATGAGCACGCCCTGGCGCATGAGGCTGGTGGCGTAGCTGACTTTGGCGACGTTGCGGCCGATGGCGGGAATCTCGAAGTTGTCGAGGTCTGTGCGGCGGAAGACGATGCCGGAGCCGGCGGGCGCGGGGAGCAGCCGCATGGTGACCGGAGCGCCGGAGTGGAGGCCTACCCCTGTGAATTCAAGGGTCTCCGCTATGGTTTGCTCCAGGTGAAACGCTGAGGCCAAAAGAACTTCTCCCGCTGTGGAAAACTTGCGCAACAGTCAGGTTAGACGCGAGGAGGCTTCTGCGTCCTGTGGCAATTTTGCCACACTTTGACGCTTTATGAACACCGCGTGACTCCGAGTGCGGGATTGCACCGTGGCTCAGCAACGCAGGACCGGGGGGGGAATGCATCAAGGAGCGCGACGGGACCGGGGGCGGAGTGCCTGCGGATGTTCGCTGAAGAGTTCGCCGTCGGGGCATACGCAGCCCACGGCTACAATCATGCCGTGGATTTGAAAGCGAAAAGCCGGGCAGGAGGGGGCTGGCGCCTCTGTGCAGCGGTGCTGGCGGTCTGGGCGCTGACGGAACTGGCAGGAGTGCGAAGCTGGGTCGTCGAACTGGCCGGGATGCATGCTCCAGATGACTATGAGCAGTTCATGGAGTTTGCGGCAGAGAAGACGAACGCGCCGCAGCTCTGCGCAAAGATTCCATGGTCGGCGTACTCGAGGGGCGGGTGGGATTCGGCGGCAGCGTATGCGAGGTCGGAGTGCTATGAAGCGGTGGCCCGCAACACAGGGAGCCCGTGGCTGTGTCTGTATGTGAAGCGCCTGGGTTCTCCTGCAATCTTGCGGCAGCAGACGTCGATGTTCTCGTGCCTGGAAGGTGTTCGCCGCAGGCATGTGATGGGGGCTGGAGTTGGACCGCCTACCCGGCTGCATTTTTTTGATGCAATGGGCTACAGTCCGGACACGATTCAGGATGAGGGCGTGATTGGACCGCTGATTCGGGTGAAGGATATCTATCGAGGGCTGTCGGATCGATACGGTCTTCAGATTGGGCGGAACGCATCGGGGACTGCGACGGTGGTGGTTCCCGGTACGCTGAGCAAAGATGCACTGATGACGCGGATTGAGCATGTGATCGGCGCGCGGGATGGGACGCTGCCCGCGGCGGGCGTGAGCAGGGAGGATGCCGCGTATCTGGCGGACCTGGCGGCGATGACGCGCCTGGATGCGCGCTGGTGCGAGAAGATTCCAGCGGAGCTGCCGCTGGCGGGCGAGCCGGAGGGATTTCGCAGTGTTTGCCTGTATCAGGTTGCTGTGGAGACCAAAGACGAGGCGTTGTGCGACCGGATTCCGGTACCGGCGGGATTGCGAGTGCCGCAGGCATCGCGGCAGGCGACGTGCAGATTTGAGATTGAAAGCGAGGCTCCGAGGGTCACGCATTACGCGGCCGCCGTGCCGCAGAGTGAGGACGACGTCGCCAGGCTGCTGCAACTGCTGAAGGTGGATTTTCCCAGTGCGAGCAGCTTGCCGGACGACCAGATCGAGGCGGCCTATCAGCAATTTGTTTCTGATCTTGGGCATCCGCGGACTCCGCAGCAGGCAGCGGCGCGGCAGCGCTTCATTGCGCGCGCGGAGACACTGCGGGATGAGACTCTGCGATGAATAAATCCGGAAGCGAGCGAGACAGGGATGCGAGTGACTGCTGTGCATGAGGGTTTGATACCGATGCGGGCGCTGCTGGCGGGGGCGCGGCGCAAAGAGGCTGCGATTGTCGAGCGAACGCGCCGGCTAGTCGCGGCGGAGTCGCCGTCGGACGACAAGGCGGCGGTGGATGCGTGCGCGGCGATGGCGGCGGCGGAGTGCAAGGCGCTGGGCGGCCGGGTGAAGCTGCATCGGCAGCGGGCGTTTGGGGACGTGGTGGAGGTGCGGTTTGGGCCGAAGTCGAAGACGGGCGCGGGCGGACGGGTGCTGCTGCTGGGGCATCTGGACA
This sequence comes from Acidobacteriota bacterium, assembly GCA_021805025.1. Classification (GTDB taxonomy): domain Bacteria; phylum Acidobacteriota; class Terriglobia; order Terriglobales; family Acidobacteriaceae; genus Telmatobacter. The sequence goes on along the minus strand of JAJZGF010000005.1, from coordinate 51,856 downwards.
CGGTGTGGCCGCTGGGCACGCTGAAGACGATGCCGTGCCGCGTGCGCGACGGAAGGCTGTGGGGTCCGGGCACGCTGGACATGAAGGCCGGGGTGGCGATGGCACTGACGGCGATTGAAATGTTGAGCGAAGCGGAGTTGCTGGAGCGGGAGATTGTGCTGCTGCTGAACAGTGAGGAAGAGCTGGGCAGTCCGGTGTCGCGGCCCATCACGGAGCGGCTGGCGCAGGAGTGCGCGGCGGTGTATGTGCTGGAGCCGGCCCAGGGGCTGGCGTACAAGACGGCGCGCAAAGGCACGGGGAACTGGCGCATCGAGATCAAGGGCGTGGGCGCACATGCAGGCGTGGACTTTGAGAAGGGCGCAAGCGCGGTGCGCGAGCTGGCGCGCGCGGTGGAGACGGTGAGCGGGTGGACCGTTCTGAAGCGCGGGCTGACGGTGAGCGTGGGCGTGGTGGGCGGCGGGACAAAGTCGAACGTGATTCCCGCGGAGGCGTGGGCCGAGGTGGACGTGCGGATTGCGCGGAAGGGCGACGGAGTTCGGATGGAGCGCAGGTTTGCCGGGCTGGGCGCGCGGGACAAGCGCTGCTCGCTGGCGGTGACGGGCGGTATCAACCGGCCACCCATGGAGCGGACGCGAGGGACTGTGAAGCTGTTTGAGCGGGCGCGGGCGCTGGCGGCGGAACTGGGGTTTGCGCTGGAGGAAGCGGCGACGGGCGGGGCATCGGATGGGAATTTTACCTCGGCGCTGGGCGTGCCGACGTTGGATGGGATGGGCGCTGTGGGCGAGGGCGCGCACGCGAGCCATGAGCACGTGGTGGTGGAGCATCTGGCAACACGTACGGCGCTGCTGGCGGGGATGCTGGCCGGAGCAGGAAATAGGGAGAGGGGAACAGGAAACATTGAATTACCCTTCTCGGGCAGTGAGAATGGGGAGATTCCGTCGAAAGCGCGATTGCTTCGCTCTCGCAGTTAGGGCTTGCTGTTCTTGAGTGGATTGGGTAGTTCTTCCAGGTAATAGATCATTGTCCAATCGCCAGCCTCGTTCCAATAGCCGACCTTCACAAGAACCTCATGCGGCAGCGTCTTGCCTGCGCAGGCGGCATTCTGGATTGCGTTGTATGTCAGGACCAATGAGGTTTGATTCGGCTTTCTCACATCAAAGTCCTTCAGCTTGAAGCTACTGACTTTGCAGGTTCCTGCCTCGATCTGATGAATAAACTGTTTGCCGTTGTTCGCTCCCGTGACACTGGTTAAGGTCAACTTGCCCGTTACGATCTTCCTCGCAGAACGAGCATCTCCATTTTTGCGGGCCTGCCAGAGCCTGGACTGCTTTTCAACCAGGCTCGTGAACGACGGTTGCGGCGTGCTCAAGCGCGTCGCATCATACCCTTCGATACCCACTCTTGCATCTGGTGGAGGATTCTGACCATATCCGCTTGAAGGGGCGAGCGCAAAGATCAGAAGGAAGAGAGCAAATCGCATGGAGTTACCTATTCTAGAACGGTGTGTCCAGAACTGAACGCACTGAGTATATGCGATCGTTCGGAGATTGTGCTTGGTTCGATCAATGCCGCAGCGTGTAGTTGTCCACGAAGAAGTAAGCGGCGGTGGCGAAGCCGATGGTGACGACGGTCCAGCGCATGGCGCGCTGGTTGACCTTGCGGCTGAAGTGCGCGCCGAGGTAGCCGCCGACGGCGGCGAGGGTGGCCATGACGAGGCAGAACTGCCAGGCGACGCGGCCGGCGAGGATGAAGTTGGCGGTGGGGATGCCGATGGAGACGGCCGCGGTGAGGACCTTGAGCGCGTTCATCTCGTGAATGTCGTGGACGCCGCAGAAGCCGAAGAGGGCCATGGCGAGGAAGCCGCCGCCCGCGCCGAAGTAGCCGACGTAGACGCTGACGACGACCATGCCGATGAGCAGCCAACGCTCGTAGCGGCGGCCGCCGGAAAGCGTCTGGAGCCAGCGGCCGAGGGGGAAGCTCATGGCGAACATGACCGCGGCGAAGAGCAGCAGCCAGGGAAGCAGCTCGCGGAAGCGCTTGTTGCCGGTGTGGAGCAGCAGCCAGCCGCCGATTTCGCCGCCGATGCCGGAGGCAAGACCGATGGGGACAAGGCTCCAGCCGTATTGGCGGAGGAGCTGGCGGTAGGCGACGAGCGACGTGAGCTGGCCGGGCCAGAGGGCGACGGTGTTGGTGGCCTGGGCGGTGACGGCTCCGACGCCGATGGCGGTGGTGCTGGCGAGCAGCGCGGGCAGGGACAGGAACGAGCCGCCGCCTGCGATGGTGTTGAGGATTCCGGCCAGCAAAGAGGCGGAGGGAAGCCAGATTGCATGGAAGAGATGAAGGAAAAATGGCTCCATGCCCCACTGTACGCCGCGAATGCATAAAGAGACATAAAGGGAGTGCCTGATAGACTCCGGGAGGGAGTTCAAGAGGAGCCTTTGTACGGTATGAGATTTTCTTTCATCCTTTGTCTGATTGCGGCCGCCGCTTCAACAGCTGCCGCGCAAACGACGGCCAAGCCGGCGACGGGCGCGAAGACCGCGGTGCATCATACTTCGACAGCGGCGGCGACGCTGCCTCCGGGAGTGCCGCCGGTTCATGCGGTGACGAAGACGGCGTTTGCGCTGCGGTATCAGGAGATCAAGATCGGCACGGGCGAGGAAGCGCAGCCGAACTGGGTGTACAGGGTGCACTACACGGGATGGCTGGCGGCGGACGGGCACAAGTTCGACTCGTCGTATGACCATCCGCGGCAGCCGGTGATGGATAAGGACGGCAAGCCGGTGATGGGCGAAGACGGCAAGCCGAAGCTGGGCGATGCGGAGCCGATTGCATTTCCGCAGGGATTCGGGCGGGTGATTCCGGGATTTGATCAGGGATTCGCCGGGATGCATGTGGGCGGTAAGCGGCGGTTGTTCATTCCGTGGCAACTGGCGTATGGGGCCAAGGGACGTCCGGGACCGGACGCGGCGCATCCGGGCATTCCACCGAAGGCTGACCTGATTTTTGATGTGGAGCTGGTGGACCAGAAGGAGATGCAGATGCCGATGGGGCATCCGGGCATGATGGGCGGCGGGATGCCGGGCCATCCGGGAGCGCCGATGCCGCCGGGCCATCCGCCGGTGACGCCGGGGACGGCAGCGCCCGCGCAGCCTGCACAGCCTGCGACACCGGCCAAGCCGGCAGAGCCAGCGACGCCGCCGAATCCGGCGCAGCCCCAGCAGTAGGCGATAGAAGACAATAGCGGCCCACCATTGCGAAGGCGCTTGCCTTGCGCGGGGTGGGCCGTGGTGCGTATGGGTACCGGAGCAAATCGTCGCCACACTCGATTGGGCATGCGCCCGGAGTGCGGAATCCGGGCGCGATGAGCGTTTCGGAGTACTGATCTGACGAATGGACGGATAAGTCCCGGCTTGCGCGTGACTCCCCAAGAGCCGCACCCCATTTGCTCGATGGGGGCTTTGGGTGTTCGCCCTCATGTTGGAACGGCCGGACAGGGTTCCTTAAAGGCTCGGTAAGCTGCCCGTTGTGCGGTTGGGCCGACTCTGGTGACAGCAACGCCTCAGCCGAGGCGGTAGCGAAAAGGCGCATCATAGCGCGTGAATCTGCACGACCGTAGCGGCAGACAGCGGTATAAGGCGAGGTTTGTGCCCATTCATTTGGCAGACCTCGCGGGCAGTGCGAAGATCGCGTTCCGGTGAGACGTGATATGTGTCACTGATCGGCAGCCGTCGCCGGTTCAATACTGCGACATCGTACTCAGGAGGACTTTTCCGTGAATAGTTTCCGCAAGTGTATGTTCGGCTCCGCCCTGCTCCTTTTTCTCTTTTTGGCTGCTGCCGTCCAACCTGCCATTGCTCAGCAGGATAAACCCACGCATATCCACCATCGGCTGCTTCCAGCCGGGGATACCTGTGCCACCTGCCATAAGGTGATATATGACCAATGGAAAGCCAGCCCGCATGCCGCCAACGGTGTGGAATGCACCGTGTGCCATGGCGAGACAACCGCAGCGGACTTCGCGGGCAAGCCGGGGTTAAGCACATGCGAGACCTGTCACACCGATCAGGTGGCACAACTGAAGTCTGATCCCTTCATGCAAGGCAAGACGTGCGTGAACTGTCATCAAGCGCACATCTTCACAGAGCACAAGAAGGCGGCCCCGGCAGGTCAGTAATAACAATTTCCAGGCGTCGCATTCTCGAACTGCTGGCCGGCGCATCCGCGCTCACGCCTTGAAAACGCGTCATCGCATGCCAAGGGAATGTACGACCGGTTGTGCTGAAAACCAGCAGATGGTGCGCCCGGAAAATTCCGCCAAACACGCGGATGCCCCGCAGGCGCGTTTCCCGCTACTGCGAATCGGAAGGCGGGTGGCCCACTCATGAGTTTTTGGCGCTCAGCATCCCAACAAGTCTGGGTGTCCCATCCATGACGTCCATCGGACGGCTTGGGTGGGATACCACAAACCTCACCCCGCACACGACAAGCAGGTGCCCTGTCCAAGCTTCGCTTGGGCGGGAAGGTACAAGCTCGGGTCGGGGAAAAGCTCTTGCTATCCCACCCTAGCCGCAAAAGACGCGGCTAGAGTGGGGCACCCCGGCTGTTCTAGAAGATCTTTGGTGTCGCAGCAAATATCCCGCGGAAGCTGGACCAATATCCCCAGATGAGAAAGACTTCAAGCGCGGTGCAGACCAGTCCCGTAGGGCTACCCGGTACGTGAAACAGGAAATGGAACAGAAGGATATTAACAAGGATCGGCCCAAGGAGCACAAGGCCCAATGGAACAAAGCGGCCCACCAGAAGCAGCAGGCCACCCATCAGCATAACGAGCGCGACGAAGGTGGTGTAGTTATGCGCCACCATCAAGGTCAGGAAGGTGGTGGCATCACCTGGCATTCCGCCCATCTTGCCAAGCTTAAGAACGCTAACTAGACCAGCAGCGGCAAACACGAACCCGAGCAGGACGCGGGCAATCACAATGGCGATCTTCATGGCGCACCTCCTAAAATGCGATTGCGATGCGATGAGAATACCAGAGGAAATGTCTTACTTCGCCTGCGCCAGCCCCGCAAGAACCGCGGCAACTTTATCGAGTATCTGGTTCCAGCCCTCGAGTTGACCGCTATTTTTCGCGCTCTCCATGGGTTCATTTCCAATGAAGGTAAGTTTTGTCTGACCGTTTCCGAGATCCTCAAAGATGGTCACGTCGTACGCACCGTCTATAGCCTCATGTTCTATCCCTAATTCCGCAGGCTCGATTTTGTTGCCCTTCGAGTCGGAAAAGTACATCGAGGAAACGATCTTCTCGTGCAGAACAATCTCGTGGTATTCACCTGCATTCCAGAACTCCTGCCCATCCGGCGTCTTCATGCAGCAGAGGAATTTTCCCCCAACGCGAAAATCCATCTTACAAACAGGCGAGGTGAAGCCCGTTGGCCCCCACCACTGCATCACATATTTCGGGTCAGTCCACGCCTTCCAAACCAGCTCGCGTGGGGCATCAAAAACTCGTGTCACAATCATCCGCTCTGTCTCGTTAACCATGTTTTCTGTCATCTCTGACCTCCTCTTTCTTCATTTGGTTTACAACTACATTCAATTTGTCGAAACTCTCTTCCCAGAATCGGCGATAGCTCATCGCCCATTCGCTGACTGCCTTGATCGCCTCTGGCCTGAGCGTGCACACACTCTCTCGTCCACGCTTCGTCTTGATCACAATCCGCGCCCGCACCAGGTAGGCAATATGTTTTGAAATCATCTGCTGTGAGAGGGCAAACGGTTCCGTCAGTCCATGCACAGTTGCAGGGCCGCGTGAAAGCCGTTTGAGCATCGCTCGCCGGGTTGGATCCGACAAAGCCGCGAATGTTGTATTCAGATCATTCACAACCATATGGTTGTTTATTGTCCAGCTAATGTCAAGTGTGAATTTTGCGATTCTTGATTTCTGTTCTCTGATCCCCGACACCTGCGCTGGTTGATCCTCTGCGGGTGGCCGCGCCCCAAAATACTTGCGACATGCCTTCCCACCAGTGGGGGTGCCCCGTCCAGGCTTCGCTTGGGCGGGAGGGTACGATCTCGGGTCGGAAAAGTTCTTGCTGCGCGATGCCCGTTTGCCGGGACGGATCGAGACCGTGGTGATTTGTTCCCGGCAGTTGAGGTCTGTGGCGATCCCCGGTCCCCAAATGCGAGGGGCACCCTCGGCCAGGTAAACTCTCACCTGAGACCGGGGCCACCCGCCCGGTTGAGGTTCGTGGTCTCCCAGGTGCCCAGATGCGAGGCACCTGGGGCAACCATTTTTTGTGGTGGATCCAGCGTCCCGGGAGCCGGGCCACCGGCCTCACGTGTATGCGTGTGATCCGTACCTTGGAGGAGTTCTTACGATCCCAGGTCTCAGAATCGAGACCTGGGGCACCCGGCCAAGACGAACACCACGAGGACAAGAACGGAAACGTCTTTGGGAAATGGAACCCGCTCTCCGCCCTTATTGCTCAGTGATAGAAAGAAGATCCCCTTCCGAGACGCTGTACGGCTTACTCTTCTGCCTCTTCTGGATCAGGAATATAAACCCTCTTGAGGGGAAGAAGTCCCTTATAGCGGCTATCAAATTTTTCGTAGTGCAGAAAAATAAGCCCCACAAGTTCATCGCCACGGATTAGACGGAGATTGGGCTTATTCCGTGCAAAGTTCTCAGCTTGATTTGTGAACTCGCCAAGAGTAATAAAGAGCGCCTTCTCGTCAGGATTGCATTTGCCATATAGCGCGGTCACCTCCTGGTCACCGCTTTTCGCTTCTGTACTTTTGACCTGAACCTTGATGATAGGCGGCTCAAAACCGAGTTCGTCTTTGTGGGCGATTATATCGACCCCACCATCAGCTCCCTTACAGCGCTTAGGCTGCTGAGTCTTATACCCCATCGCCTGTAGAAGGTGGGCGACAAAATCCTCGAAAGAGCCGCCTTTCAATTCCTGCGCAAGCTTTTTCAGAACGTAATCGTTGGTCTGATCTTCAATGTCGCTCACAACAAGGGCAACAGTTTCATCTTGTGCGACTGGAACCGAAACGCCTTTGCCCTCGATAGCAGCTAAGAATTCATCAGAGTACGTTTTGACCGCGAAAAAGCTCATCGCCGACCCGATCTCATGCAACGCGCCTTGAGAAAAATAGGTGCGGGGTAAATTTTTGAGCCATTTCACCTTTCGGTGGTTAGGGTAGGTGATCTCTTCCTTAGGGCTGTATTCGTAGTCGCCTTCAATGCGACCGATATGGATATGTCTGTCGCTCTTGGAGGGATAGACGACAATATCGCCAATCTTGGCCTCATATACAAACCGATAGAGCTGTCCGGCGCTGACCGGAACAGCACCCTGCTTCATGGTCGGGAATACCTCAGCCACGCGGCTTTTGAACCCCTCACGGTTGGCAGGTAGTTTGCTCAAATCACCTACGGTATGCCAGCCGAGAGCAACACACCCTCCTTGCAGAAAAAGTGTATCGGCGTCTCCGGTGCGCCCTCCGTGAATCCCCCACATCTGATGTTCGTTGGCCACTAACCTCCTCGTGGCGGGTGGCCCAGGTCTCGTTTTTGAGACCTGGGGCACACAAAATCTCGCTCGGGTGAATATTACTCTCCTGAAGTCTTAGTGCTGTATCTGGAGGATTTGCTTGCAGTGAGAGGCGTGGTTGCTCAGGCGACGGCGAGTTCTGGTGTGGCGGCGAGGAGTTGGCGGGTGTATTCCTCGCGGGGTGTGGCGCAGAGGGCTTCGGCTTCGCCGGTTTCGATGAGGCGGCCATGCCGCAGGACGGCGATGCGGGTGGCGAGGTAGCGGACGAGCGGCATGGAGTGGGAGATGAAGAGGTAGGTGAGGCCGTGGTCGCGCTGGAGCGCGCGGAGCAGGTTGACGATCTGCGCGCCGACGCTGACGTCGAGGGCCGATACGGGCTCATCGAGGATGAGCAGGCTGGGGCGCAGGGCGAGGGCGCGGGCAATGTTGATGCGCTGGCGCTGGCCGCCGGAGAACTGATGCGGGTAGCGCGAAAGGGCCGACTCGTCCAAGCCCACTTCCGCGAGTAACTCGGCGGCGCGGGTGCGGCGCGCGGCGCGGGAGCGATCGACGCCGGCGGCTTCGCCGTGGATGGCGAAGGGCTCGGTGAGGATGTCGAGGACCTTCATGCGGGGGTTGAGGGCGGCGTAGGGGTCCTGGAAGACGGGCTGCATCTGGCGGCGAAGGGCGCGCATTTCGGCATGGGTGGCGCGGGCGAGGTCGACGCCGTGGACGCGGATGCTGCCCGAGGTGGGCGCGACGAGGCCGAGGATCATGCGGGCGAGGGTGGTTTTGCCGGAGCCGGATTCGCCGACCAGGCCGAGGGTTTCTCCGGGTGCGATGGAGAACGAGACGCGATCGACGACGGTGTGGTGCTGGATGTGCGCGCCGATGCGGCGCGGGTAGCTCCTGCAGACTGCATCGAGTGCGACGATGGCTTCGCCCTGGGCCATGAGTTCCTGGGCCATGAGTGCATGGTACATGGTGCGGAACGGCGGATCATCTTCCGTTCACTGAGCCCGGCGTATAATTCCGGCACGCTGGCGGAGCCGGCATGGCTCTGCCGGAAGCAGGCTGCGCGTGCGCAGCGACTTCAGACGGAGAGAGGACCTTCCCCCATGTCCAAAACCGCATTTGCCTTTGCCAACCCGACCTACACGGCCGACAACTTTTACACTTACAGCGCAAGCGACATCCGAGCCGATACCAAGCTGCGCGCCACGCAGATTATCGAGCCGATTCCCACGCCGCGGGTTGACCCTCCGGTGATGGACCTTGGCACGGTGCTGCCGGCGAGCACGCTGGCGGAGATCAAGGCGGCAGGCCGCCTGGTTTTCCACTCGGTGGGCGATACGGGTGGAATCATCCGCCCGGAGCCGCAGCTTGCGGTGGCGGATGCGCTGACAGCCGACCTGACGAACAAGACGTTTGCCACGGGGTTGCCCGCGTTCTTTTACCATCTGGGCGACGTGGTCTATTACTTTGGGCAGGAACTCTATTACCCGGAGCAGTTCTATGACCCGTATCGTAACTATGACGCGCCGATCTTCGCCATTCCGGGCAATCATGATGGCGTGATGTACAGCAGAGAGCCGGTCAGCTACTCTCTGCAGCCATTTGTCGATAACTTCTGCACGGCTACTTCGCAGGTTGCGGCGCCAAGCTTTGCACGCACCACGATGACGCAGCCGGGCGTCTACTTTACGCTGACCGCGCCGTTCGCGCGCATCATCGGACTTTACTCGAACACGGGCGAATCGGCGGGCGTGCTCAGCGATCCAAAGATCGGAACGGATCAGGTTGATTTTCTCAAGAGCCAACTGCCTGCTGCGCTGGCGGCGCGCAAGGCCGATCCCAACAATAGAAATCCGCAGGCGCTGATTATTGCCGTGCATCATCCGCCGTTCACAGGCAGCAGCCAGCACTTTCCCAGCGTGGGCATGCTGAAGGAGATTGACACCTGTTGCCAGCAGGCAGGCATCTGGCCTGACCTTGTGCTCTCCGGTCATGCGCATCTGTATGAACGCTACACGCGGACGATGCATGCGGATGGACGCCAGATTCCATGCGTGGTGGCGGGCAACGGCGGCTACTATAACCTGCCGGGCCTGAAGCGCGGCCCCAACGGCAGCAAGCCCACGCCGGGCGCGCACACAGAGCCGGACGGGCTGGGCAATACGATCTCGCTCGACCAATACAACGACACTGACTATGGCTTTTTGCGCATCACGGTCAGTGCAGACGCCATTCAGGTGGAGGCGCTTGCCGTGACTCCGCCGGCATCGGCCGGCAACGCACCGCCCACTGTGCATCCCATCGACACCTTTACGGTTGATCTGGCGGCGCACACGGTTGGCGGCCTGTCAGTATCGGCACGCAAGGCGACTGGACTGCATTTGGCTGCCGACAAGCCAAGCTCGAAAAAGCCGGCGCCGCATCGAGGGGGCGCGCGCACGAAGCGATAAACGAAACGGACACCCCGGCGCGCATTGCCACTGTGGATGGCTGCGCTGCGTGCGACCGGTTGCGGCTACACTGTCAGCCGGTCCGGAGAGATGGCGGCAAGCGGGCATTGGGTCCAGGCGCCGCTGCCGGCCGCATCGAGCGTGACCTCAAGCGCGATGTGGCTGGGTCGGATGGTGTAGCAGCGCGTGGAGATGGCGGCGGTGTCGCCGACGAATGCTTCAAGGACCGAGGCATCGAGATAGAGGCGCACGGGCGCGGGGGCAGCGGTGCGTGCCGGTAACGGGAAGGTGCGATCCGCGCAACGGCCCGTGCCGGAGCGCCAATCCAGCACGAGCTCCCACGCGGGCTTTTTGTCGACGAGCAGACGCAGGGTTGCCGACTGTGTGTGCGGGGCGAGGTTGAGCGCGACTTCCTGGTGCAGCAGGTCAAGCGGCAGGTTCTGCGCTCCGCCTTTGAGTGTGCCGCGCATCGGCGTGCCGCGCAGCTTCTCCACTTCAGCGGCGACGCGCATGGTGAGCCGGCCCTCTGCATTGACACCGAGAACGCGTGGAAGGGACATGCAGCCAGCCCAGCCCGCGGCGGCGTATTCGGCCTGCGGACGGGTCTCCTGAATCCAGCCCCACTGGATGCGGCGGCCGTCGGGCGCGAGAAAGCTCTTGGGCGCGTAGAAGGCGCCGTGATCCACAATGCCGTGTTGCCGCGGCGTGTAGAGATGGGTGTGCGGGTCGTAGTCGCCAGTGGTCCAGTAGACCTTGTTCTCGGTGGAGTAGAGCAGGCAGTGGTGGCCGTCGAGGGTGAAGAAGTCGGGGCACTCCCACATCTCGCCGCTGTCGCAGGGATTGGCGGCTTGGAGGCCGTTGGGCTTGCCCCAGCACATCGGATGGAGATAGTCCCAGTGGCGCAGATCGTGCGAGCGATAGAGCAGGATGCAGCCGCCGCGCCCGCGCTGGCCGGAGCCGAGGGCGAGATACCAGCCGTCGAACTCCTGCCATGGGCAGGGATCGCGAAAGCCGGTGACGTGCATGTCAGGCGGCGGCGTGGCGATGACGGGCTGGGCAAGCTTGTTCCAGCGCAACAGCAGATCGTCCTCCGCGGTGGCCAGCATCTGCGTCTCGCGCAGCTTGTCATTGCCGTCGCGGATGGTGGCCTGGTCGCGCGATGCATTCTGCACGCCCGTGTAAATCACGGTGGGCACGCCGTGGAAGACGACCGCAGAGCCGCTGAAGCAGCCTTCGCTGTCTGCGCTGCCGGGGGTGGGCGCAAGGGCGATGGGCTCGTGATGCCAGTGCACCATGTCTGTGCTGATGGCGTGGCCCCAGTGCATATCTCCCCAGACGGCGGCGTGCGGGTTTAGCTGGTAGAAGAGGTGGTAGTTGCCCTTCCACCAGATGGGGCCGTTGGGATCGTTCATCCAGTTATGCGGCGCGAGGAAGTGATAGGCGGGCCGCAGGCTATCGTGCGCCGGGGCGGCGGAGGCGGACATGAACTGCGGCAGCGCGGTGACGCGGCGCCGGAGCGAGGCGGCGGCTGTGGAGGCGAGCATGGACATGAATGCACGACGATGAAAGCGCATTGGAGAACCCTCCCATGGGGACGACGCGCGACTCTTCATGCTGCCATGCGGGTCCGGCCTTCGCCAAGCTGCGATGTTCGCGACAAGGAGGCGCAACTAGTTTTTGCCGAGTGTGTCTAGAAAGACAACTGCCGCTCGCGAGATTCATCTTTAACCCGAAATGGCTGATTGCCGCGGGTGCGATGGAGGTGCGATGTGCGAGTCCACTCTTTTCGAGGTCGAACGATGCGTAAAGCTCTTTTGTGCGCGGCGCTTGCCGTGTGTGCCTTTGCGGCCGGGTGCGCTCACCCGCAGCCGGTGGTCTATGCCGCTCCGCCCCCACCGCCTCCGCCGCCGGCGGTCTTCAGCGCGGTGGCGCAGCAGGCCTACCATGCGGGCGTTGAAGCAGCGCGGCGCGACGTTGCCGCGGGGCTGGCGCCCAATGCGAAGCGGCATCCCTACTTTCGCAATCCTCCGGTGGCGCCGGAGCTGATCGGGGACTACCGGCACGGTTTCCGCGAGGGCTATCGCGTGGTGTATCGCAGCGTGGCTCCGCCGCCTGCGGGCTGATAAGGCGCGAACTAATTACTTTGCCGCGGGCGTGAGCTTGAGCGCATAGGCGTACGTGCAGACTGTGTCCGCGGGCAGAGTGACCGCGAGCGCGTCGGCGCCCTGGGTCCATGCCACCTTTTCATTGGAGCCGAGCAGCGTGATGGAAGCGACAGGCAGCGATGCCCCCTCATGCGCCCATCCGAGGGAGTGGATGACGGCTTTTCCGGCTATCTCTCCGCTCTTCGCAGGGCAGGCCATGCCGATGGCGTAGACCGTGCCGCCTTTCGCGGTGAAGCGGAAATCTTCCGGCGTATAGGGCTTGGTGTCTGTGTCGTGGAAGGCGCCGGCCTCGACTTTGGTGGGGCCTTCGCCGAAGGTGGTCCATGGCGTTGTGCCGTAGATCGCTTCGCCGTTGACCTTGAGCCATGCGCCCATGGCGCGGAGCGTGGTCTGGACTTCGTCCGGAATTGTGCCGTCGGAACGCGGGCCGAAGTTGAGCAGCAGGTTGCCGTTCTTGCTCACGATGTCAACGAGCTGACGGACGAGGAAGTCGGGCGTCTTGAAGGTATCGTGCTCGATGTAGCCCCAGCTTTTGTTGCTGATGGAGGTATCGGTCTGCCAGTGCTGGGGGACGATGTGGTCCTGCTGACCGCGCTCGAAGTCCTGCACGGCGGCGGGGTAGTCCATCGCGTAATCCTTGAAGTTGATGACGCCGGTGTAGCCGTGGGCGGCTGCGTAGTTGTAGTAGAAGGCGGCGAAGCGTGTGACGGCGTGCCGCATGGCGGGCTGGCCGATCCACCAGTCAAAGTAGACGATCTCAGGGTGATACTTCTGGACGAGTTCGGTGTCGCGGGCGAGCCAGTCGCTGGCCCAGGCATCGCTGACGTAGGTCCAGTCATTGGTGAGGCCGCCCTTGCCGCTGAGCCACTGGTGCGCGGGGCCGTAGAGTGAGGCATTCTTCGGATCATTCACGTCAGAGCGGATGGCGCGGCCGCCGTCATAGAAGAAGTTATGTTCGACGCGATGGGAGCTGAGGCCAAAGTGGAGGCCCTGCGCTCGTATGGCCTTGGCGAGTTCGCCGAGGGTATCGCGCTTGGGACCCATTTTGACGACGGTCCAGTCGCTGAGGCCGGAGTCGTACATGGAGAAGCCGTCGTGGTGCTCGGCTACGGGAACGACGTATTGCGCGCCGGACTCCTTGAAGAGCGCGGCCCAGGCGGTGGCGTCAAAGTGCTGGGCGCGGAAGAGCGGGATGAGGTCCTTGTAGCCCTTACACCCCGCGGACGAAGACCTGTCCGCGGGGGCCCCGCTGCACCCTTCGCCATTGTGGCCGAAGCGGGCCTGGAAGTCTTTATATGCGCCATCGCCGGGGTGGTACATGTTGCGCGGATACCACTCGTTTTCCGCGGCAGGCACGGAGTAGACGCCCCAGTGGATGAAGATACCGAACTTGGCATCCTTGTACCACTGCGGCTGCTGGTACTTTTCAAGCGAGGCCCAGTCGGCGCGGAAAGGGCCGTCGTTTTGCTGCTTCAGTTCGTCGGCGAGCAGGCGGGCGCGCTCTGCGTCGTATTTGGCGACGGATTGCTGCCATTCATTGTCGATTTCCGCGGCGGATTTACACCCCGGCGACGAAGACCCGTCGCCGGTGGCCGCGCAATTGACGCCAAGGGTGGGGGCGTAGGGATCGGCGGCGGAGCTTTGCGCCAGCACAAGCGGCGCAGAGAGCAGCAGCAGAGAAAGACCACAGACGAGATTTTTCATAAGGCGGCATGGTAACGCTGCGCGGCGGTGCTCTGCAAACGTATACACGAAATTTTGCGCGCAGCAATAAAATATCGCTTGACATATTCCTATATGGGAATGTAATGTTTCGGCATGGCACGAGCAGCGACCACGTCCGATGCATTTAACGCGATTGCCGAGCCGAGGCGGCGCGAGATTCTGACTCTGCTGATCGTGCGGGAGCGGCCCGTGAACGAGATTGTGGCCGAACTGCGCCTTGACCAGCCGTCGGTGTCAAAGCACCTGCGGGTACTGCGGGACGTAGGACTGGTGCGGGTGCGGTGCGATGGACGCAGGAAGTTCTATCGAACCAACGCCGAAGCGATCCGGCCGTTGCACGAGTGGGCAGCGGCGTTCGAGCGGTATTGGAGCCATCAGTTGATCCGCGTGAAGGAGCGAGCCGAGCGTGCGGCAGCTCAGGAATCCAAATGAACCCACAAACCGAGGAGAAAACAATGATTGAAGCCCCTGTCAACATTGAAGACATGACACTGAGCGTGAAGCAGGAGGTTCGTGTTCGCGCATCGATCGAGACCACATTCGCGGCATTGCTGGAGCAGCTTGGTCCCCTGAACGAACGGCCGGACGGGACAGCGATGCCCTTGAAGCTGGAGGCGTGGCCGGGGGGGCGGTGGTTCCGCGACCTGGGCGACGGGAATGGCCACTTCTGGGGCAACGTGCAGGCGATCAAGAGGCCGACGCTGCTGGAGATGACTGGCCCGCTGTTTATGTCGTACCCGGTTGCCAATAACGTGCAATATCGGCTCCGCGAGGAGAACGGAGAGACGGTGATTGAGTTTCAGCACGCCGGCTTTGGATTGATCCTGGAAGACCACCGGAAGGGCGTCTCGGTGGGATGGGGATACATTCACGAACAGGTGCGGAAGCGCGCGGAGACGCAGCGCAGCTAGCGCGGCGATGGCCTGAACGCAACACGAACCCGGAGAGGAGGATGGACGTGCCGATTGCACAGACTTATCTTGCTGAGTTTGAGGTACAGGCGCCGGTGACGCGGAAGTTTCTTGAGAGGCTTCCTGAGGAGAAGTTGCTGTGGAAGCCGCATGTGAAGTCGATGACGGCGGGACAACTGGCGTATCACCTGGCGCTTGTGCCGGGGAGCGTGGTGCGCGCGGCGCAGAAGAATCCGGCGCCTGCGCCGGACTTCGCTTTTCCGCAGCCGGCAAGCGTCAGCGAAGTGCTCTCGACCTTTGAGGAAAGCATTGCCGCGGTGCGGGAGGCGCTGCCGCGCTTCGACGATGCGGCCCTGCGTGAGACCTGGAGGCTGGTTGCGGGCGACCGGGAAGTGCTGGCGATGCCGCGCGGCCAGTTCTTGCGCGACGTGATGCTGAACCACTGGTACCAGCATCGCGGCCAGTTCAGCGTCTATCTGCGTCTGCTCGATATTGCCGTGCCTGCCAGTTGGGGACCGAGCGCGGATGAAGTTCCGGCCTTCATGCAGAAGGCTTGAGCCGTCGGATCGAAAAATGGCAATAATGCCGGATCGACCGCGGACGGCGCGGCGCGTGCTTTGCCGTCCGCGATGGGTGTGCTGCGAGGTTACCGGTTCGCTTCGGCCATCATTGCTTTGGCACGATTCAGGGCGTCAAGACGGCGCTGCTTTTCCTGCTCCATGTTGGCGGGGCGCAAGGGACTCCTGGCCGCACGCTGGGCCATCTCGTCCAGGCGCTGACTGAAGGTTTGGCCAAGCGCGGTGACAGCGGACTGGGCCTGCGGCAGGGTCTGGTGGAAGTGGGCGATCTCATCCTGGGCGCGTTCGGGGTGATAGCCGAGGCGGTCGCCGGTCTGCATCGCGTCAATGAGCAGGTCAGGCGGGCCAGAGACGGGCCAGGTCTGCTGCAGGGCTTCATACGCTGCGCGCAGCCGGGTGATGGAGCCGGCAAAGCCGTCCAGCTCGCCGCGGCGCGCGGTGAGGCCCGCTGCGCGGCGCACCTCGACGATGACCGTCTTTGCCGTGCTTTGCGCGGGGACGGGGACAACGGTGGTGAGCGTGTTGCCCTGGAAGCTCCAGCCATTCTTCCCCAGCGGTCCGGCCTGCTTTACCGCCGCTCCGTTTACCGTCACCGATGCCGGCGGCCAGTCGGCGGGGAGGCGCAGCTCAAAGGCGCGTGTCTTCATCATGCCGGGATAGCTGCCCCCAGGTCCGATCTGGGCGGGGCCGACTTCGACCTTGAGCGTGTCGCCGCTCTGCGTGGCCTTGATGGGCGTGCGGGTGAAGACGCCGCGCTGATAGTCGACGGATTTGCCGGAGTCCTCATAGACGGAATAGCTGGAAGCTGCGCCGGGCTGGAGCGGCCAGACGTTGACGACGAGCGGGTCCACGGGCTTTTCGCCGGTGTACTGCATGGGCGGCTGCATGGGCACGATGGCGCCTGCCTTCAGATAGACAGGCGTCTGGTCGATGGAGAAGCTGCGGTCGAGTGTGACGGGGCCGGTGAAGTGCCGGCCGGTGGGCCACTCGATCCATTCGCCTGCCGGGAGCCAGACGGATTCGGCGGCGAGGCCGGTGGCTTTGGTGGAGGGTGTGACGACGGGCGCGACCAGCATCTGATCGCCGAAGAGGTATTCGCTCTTGCTGGTGTAGGCTTCGTTGGCTTCGGGCCAGTCGTAGTAAAGCGGGCGCAGGAAGGCGACGCCGGTGTCGTAGGTGCGGCGCGCCTCAGTGTAGATGTAGGGCTGGAGGGCGTAACGGAGCTGGAAGGCGGAGCGCAGGATGGATGAGTAGGGCTCGGGATAGGCCCAGATGCGGCGCTCGGACTCGGGATTCTTGGTGGTGTGGGTGCGGAGGATGGGGCTGAAGGCTCCAAACTGGACCCAGCGGGTGTAGAGCTCGGGCTCGACGGCGCCGGGCATGTGGCCGCCGATGTCGTGGCTCCAGTACGCATAGCCGACGTTGGCGGCGGTGGCGGTGAACCAGGGCTGGAAGGCGAGCGAATCCCATACGGAGACGGTGTCGCCGGAGAAGCCGATCTGGTAGCGGTGATTGCCGAGGCCGCCCCAGCGATGGAAGAGCAGCGGGCGCTTGCCTTCGCGCTGCTGATCGGTGAAGTGGACGTAGTTGAGCCACCAGGTGGGGTTAACGCCGGGGAGGCTTGTGGTCGGCTCCTGCTGCCAGTCGAGCCACCAGAAGTCGATTCCCTGCTTCTCCAGCGGATGATGGAGGATGTTCATGTAATTGGTTGCGTATTTCTTGTTGGTGATGTCGAACGGGACGTACTTCTTCGTCGCGGGGTCGATGCCCATGGCTTTGGCCATGGCGGGATAGGCGGCCTCCCAGGGCTGGACGCCGGAGGCGGGGTGCAGATTGAGGCTGGTTTTGAGGCCGTCGGCGTGGAGCCTGTCAAGGAATTGGGTGGGATCGGGGAAGAGCAGCTTGTTCCATGTGTAGCCGGACCAGCCCAGGCCATGCCCGGACTGATCGACCTGTCCGGCGGCCTTGAGCTGCTCGTTGTTGATGTGCCAGTCCATATCGATGACGAAGACATCGAGGGGTGTGGAGTTCTCTCGGAAGCCGCGGATGATCTCCATGATTTCCTGATCGGAGTAGGCCCAGTAGCGCGACCACCATGCGCCGAAGGCGAAGCGCGGCGGCAGAGGGATGCGGCCCGCGACTTTGACGTAGTCGCCGAGGGCGGCGCGGTAGTCGTGCCCGTAGCCGAAGAAGTACCAGTCCGTGTAGGAGCCGGGCTGCTCGCTTGCGGGCCGCTCGATGACCCAGGGCCATGGGGATTTTTCGCCCTGCAGGAAGCGGAAGTCGGCGGAGTCAAAGAGCGGGCGGGTGGAGTCGTCGACCAGCGCCCAGCCGGAGCGAGAGACGAGGCCCTCGCCGATGGGTTCGCGGGTCTTGCTGCCGAGTGCGCCGTCGAGGGTGCGGGTGGTGCCCTGGAGATTGGCGGGATCGGTGATGCCGGGATGCCAGATGACAGACTTGTTGTCCACGGTGAGCGCAATGGAGAGATTGGCGGGCGTGAAGCGGCCGTCGCCGGTGGGCGTATAGGTGAGCGTGAGTGCGTCGGTCGTGATGGTGAGCTGCCGGCCGGCGTTCATCCCGAGCTGGGACTTCGTAAATTTCGGCACAGGCAGGCGGCGGTTGAGGAAGACGAAGGAGGCGTGGTCTTCGAACTTGTCTTCGACAGACCACTCCATGCGGATGAGCTGCGGGGTGAGGACGGTGAAGCGCGCGTGGCCGAAAGTGACGACGGCTTTAGGATCGGCAACTGGATTGCCTTCCGGTTCAGCTTGCGCGGCGCGGGTTGCGGCGGCGGTTTTGGCTTGCGGTGTCTCTTGTGCGCGGGCCGTGGAAGGACTTTGCACTGCTGCTCCTAGGGTTAGGCTGACAACGGCTCCTATTGTGACCAAGTAATGCAAGGTAGAACGCATGACTTCCCCCTTTTGTTTTAACTGACAAAGGAAGGCTACCACCAGAGCACGCAGGGTGCGGCAACGGGACAGACGGCAGGTTGGAAGAGGCGGGTATCCTGAAGAAAATGCGTACTTTTCGGACCTTTTGCGCGGGCGCGGCACGGCGGATGGGGAGGAGCGGGAAGCGAATCGCGCCGCAGTGCGTCTAACAGCGCAGTGGTATACTTGCGATTAAGACCGCCCTGCGAGGCCCCTTCACGGCGACCGTCGCACCTGCCGTCCGGAGGTTTCTCCTTTCTATGACTCCCCGCGCCCGCCGGGCATTCTTTTCTCTCGCCATTTTTTTCACGGTTTGCGCCCTGGTGGGCAGCGTCATGCAGCGCAAGGTGGGCGCGCAGTCGTCTGAAGACGAGAGCCAGATTCGTGACAACCTGAAGACTTTCGCGAATGTTTACGCTCTGGTGGAGCAGAACTACGCGGAGCCGATCCACGGGGACAAGGCGGACACGGCGATCTACGACGGGGCCATCCCCGGCATGCTGCGCGTGCTGGACCCGCACTCGAATTTCTATGATCCGAAGGCCTACGCGCGGATGCAGGAAGACCAGCGCGGCCATTACTACGGCGTGGGCATGGTCATCCAGCAGCAGGGCAATAAAGTGTATGTGATCACGCCGTATGAGGGCACGCCGTCGTACAAGGCCGGTATCCGGCCGGGCGATGTGATCTCGGCGATCGACGGGAAGTCGGCCGACGGGATGACCTCTGACCTGGTGGCCAAGGCTCTGAAGGGTCCCAAGGGCACACACGTCGAAGTGACGATGATCCGCGAAGGCCAGCCCAAGCCCCTGGTCTTTGACCTGATTCGCGATGAAATTTCGCATCCATCCGTGGACCTGGCGTTTGAGATCCGGCCGGGTATCGGGTATATCCACCTGACCCAGTTCCAGGAGACGACGGGCCAGGAAGTGATTGATGCGATCAGTGGCTTTGGCAACCTGAAGGGGCTGGTCTTTGACCTGCGCGGCAACCCCGGAGGCCTTCTGAGCCAGGCCGTGGAAGTGTGCGACCACCTGCTTGCCAAGGGACAGACGATTGTTTCGCAGCGCGGACGCGCCTATCCCGATCAGGTGTACACGGCGACGCAAGGCAACGACGGCAAGACCTTTCCCATTGTTGTGCTGGTGAACCGCAACACGGCATCGGCGGCCGAGATTGTCTCCGGCGCGCTGCAGGACCACGACCGCGCGCTGATTGTGGGCGAGACGACCTTTGGCAAGGGGCTGGTGCAGACCGTCTACAATCTGAGCGAGAACACCGGGCTGGCGCTGACGACCTACCACTATTACACGCCGTCGGGACGGCTGATTCAGCGGAACTACAGCGGAGTTTCGCTGTACGACTACTACTACAACCACGCCGGCGCGCTGCCCTCGAACTCGACGAATCGCGAGGTCAAGTTCACAGACTCCGGGCGTACGGTGTATGGCGGCGGGGGCATCACGCCGGATGAGAAGATCGAAAGCCCGAAGAACAACGACTTCCAGGATCAACTGCTCTACAAGTCGGCCTTCTTTCACTTTGCTCCCTCTTACCTTGCCAGCCATACGGTGGACAAGAACTTCCAGGTAGACGATGCGGTGCTGAAGGATTTCAAGAGCTTTCTGACGAGCCAGAATATTCCGTGGACCGAGCCCGACCTGAACGGGGTTCTGGACTGGGTCAAAGTGAATATCAAGGAACAGATCATCAGCAGCCAATTTGGCCAGTTGCAGGGCCTGCGCGTGCTGGCTGACTGGGACCCGATGATTCAGAAAGCCATGGGCTTTTTGCCCGAGGCGCAGGCGCTGGAAGACACCGCGCACAAAGTGCTGGCCCAGAAGGCCGAAGCACGAGGCACTGCGCCCGGCACCGACTCATCACAACGCTAACCCTATTCAGTCCGCGGCCTTAACGCTTGGGCACTGCCCGTGGAGCGCAGTGCGGTCAGGCGATTTGCACGTCACGGCGCGGATTCCACACAAGTGCTATTTCCAGACCAAGAAAAGCCAACTATACCTACGGAGTTGGGTCCTCCATCGGCCATCTCTGCGGGCATCGAGCGGGCCGGTGTGAATTGCCCCGCACGACTTAACAGAGAAAGGCCTATGATCTTCACGCCGACACGCAGGCAGCTTCTGACGGTAAGCGCCGGTCTGGGACTGGCGCTCTCCAGCTTTGCCGGCGGCTACGTCGCATCGATCCATTTGCGGAGAGTGTTGCCGGAGACGGTACGCTTGCAGCGGCTGTTGCCGCCGGGAGATGCCTCGCCCGAGGCGCGCGCGGGCGTGCTGGCTGCACTGCACACCTTCCAGGATGGGTACATCAACCGCGATCCGCAGCAACTGGATGCGTTCATGGGCACCCTCTTTGACCGCAATGCCGATACGCTGGCGCTGGGCACCGAAGGCGCTTCTAACGAGTGGGCACGCGGGTACCCAGCGGTGGAGGCGTTTGTCCAACGCGACTGGCAATACTGGGGAGACGTGCGGCTGGATGTGGACGGCGCAGATATCTGGTCCTCCGGCGATGTTGCCTGGGTAGCAACGGGAGGCGTGGTTCATTTTGGCCCGTCAAAGCGGCCGCTGCGCTTCACCGCGATTCTTGACCGCGACGGCGATCGGTGGGTATTTCGCCAGATGCAATTTCAATGGGATGACAGCGAATCCAGCGACGGAGACGTTCTGCGCCCGCGCACGTATCTGCGGATTCTTCAATTAGGGATGCATTGAGGGCGAGGCAGGGCGCTTGTCCTGATGCATGTGGCTCACGGCTCGTCGCTGTAGACTCCAATTTCCAGCTTGCCGCCCTCGCCGATGCGGGCGCGAAACATGCCTGACGTGTTGAAGCTCCAGGCCATCTGTCCATCGGGCGTGATGGCGATGACGCCGCCATCGCCGTGGATAGCGTCCAGTTCCTTGTGGATGACCTCATCGGCGGCCTGCTGCACACGCATGTGCCTGAAGTACACCAGATTGCAGATTTCGCGCGCCACGCCGAGCCGGATGAAGTACTCGCCCGTGCCGGTTGCGGAGACGGCGCAGGACTGATTGGACGCATAGGTGCCTGCGCCGATAATCGGCGAGTCGCCGATGCGGCCCCAGCGTTTGGCGGTCAGTCCCCCGGTGGAAGTGCCCGCGGCGATGTTGCCTTGCCGGTCGAGCGCGACCACGCCCACGGTGCCGTATTTGTGCGCGTCCGGCGGTTCGGGCAATGAATCGTTCCAGGCCTCGGGCGGTGGCGGCGCACCGGCTGGACGCGGCGGAATGGGCAGGCCTTCCTTCTTCAACTCGCGCACCAGCGACTGCCAGCGGCGCTCGGTGAAGAAGAAGCTGGGGTCCACCTGTTCCAGCCCCACGTGCGCGGCGAAGGCGTCGGCTCCGTCCCCGGAGAGCATCACCCACTGAGATTTATCCATCACGGCGCGTGCCAGGCTGATGGGATGCCGGGTGCGCGTGACTCCGGCCACGGCGCCGGCCTTCAGCGTTGCGCCATCCATGATGGCCGCGTCCAGTTCGTTCCTGCCATCGGCGGCAAACACCGCGCCGCGGCCCGCGTTGAAGAGCGGATCGTCTTCGAGGATGTGGATCGACGCCTCAATTGCATCGAGCGACGAGCCACCGCCGTCCAGCACCTTCGCGCCCGCTTCAATGGCTTCTTTCAGAGATGCGCGGTAGGCGGCTTCCGTTTTGGGGTCCATGGATGCGCGCTCGATGACGCCCGCGCCGCCGTGGAGCACAATGGCCCAGCGGTGCGGCGGCTGCGCCTCGCGCGCTGTCTGTGCCGCGGAGGAAATTGCAGCCGCCGTCATCAGCGCCAGAATCGGAATTCCTGCCATCGACTTCATGCGGATCACCTCGTGCCTCCCATCCTATATCGCAGTGCGGCGGCGATTGCGCGCAGCGCATGATTTAAGATCGCAATCAATGAGGATGCGTATTCGCGCTTTTGCGGCGTGCCTTTTCCCATACGCCTTTGCTGTGATGGCCCATGGCGGTCCGCGGCCGATCGTGGTGAAGGTTATGGTTGTGGCCATGTTTGAGCAGGGCCAGGACACGGGGGATGCGCCGGGCGAACTGCAGTATTGGGTCGAGCGGGACCGACTTGATCGCATCTATCCGCTGCCCGCCGCCTACCATGCCGTGCGCATGAATGCGCGGGGCGAGATGGCCGTGCTGACCGGGCAGGGCACGGGAAACGCCGCGGCAACGATCATGGCGCTGGGACTTGATCCGCGCTTTGATCTGCGCCATGCGTACTGGCTGATTGCGGGCATCGCGGGCGCAACGCCGGAGCGGGCCTCACTGGGATCCGCGGTGTGGGCGCGGTGGGTGGTGGATGGCGATCTGGGGTACGAGATTGATGCGCGCGAGATTCCGTCGGATTGGACCACGGGCTATATTCCTCTGCGCAAAGAGCGGCCTTTTGAAATGCCGGTCGCGCCGCTAGATGGACAGGTGTATGCGCTGAACGCGGGTCTTGCGCAGTGGGCTTACGATTTGACGCGCGCGATCCCCTTGGCAGACACGGACAAGCTGCGCGCGGCACGCGGCCATTTCGACGGAGCGGCGGCGCAGCGGCCTCCGTTTGTAGCGATGGGCGATGAACTGTCGTCCTCGACCTACTGGCACGGCGCACGGATGGACGCGTGGGCCGCGCAGTGGGTCAGCTACTTCACCGGCGGCAAGGGGCAGTTTGTGACCACAGCGATGGAAGATACCGGCACGCTGCTGGCGCTGAAGGATCTGAGCCGCGCAGGGCGCGTGGATTGGAACCGCATCCTGGTGCTGCGCACAGTGAGCAACTTTGACCGCCAGCCACGCGGGATGAGTGCGGCTGAAAGCCTGGCGCAGCAGCGCATCGGAACCTACAGCGCCTATCTGCCTTCGCTGGAAGCGGCCTACACGGTGGGTCACGCGGTGGTCGAAGAAATTCTGGACCACTGGAGCCGCTTTGAAAAGGACGGCATCCAAGAGTGAAGCGGCGCAGGCAGAACTTCTGAATCCATCCATACACCAGACAGTCTTTTTTTTTGAGCAAGTCGCAACACTGCGCAGATGCGGGAATGTTGTAGATTGACATCTGCAGAACCCGGCGGAGATCGCGAGGTCGAATCGTCATGATGACCGCATTGGTAATTGCCTTCATCGGCGCTCTGGTCTTTGGCGCGCATCTCTTTGTGGGCCTGTTTGCCAAAACCCGCGTGCCGGACGTGTTGCTGCTGATTGTCATCGGGCTGATTCTGGGGCCTGTGACGCACCTGGTGACGCCGGCGGAGTTTGGCAAGGTCGGCCCGATCTTTACCACCGTCACGCTGGTCTTCATCCTGTTTGAGAGCGGCACGGAGCTGCAAATTCACACGCTGCGCACGGCGCTGAAGGGCACGCTGATTCTGGCCACGTTGAACTTTGTGGTGACGGCGGGCGTGGTGGCGCTGGCGGCGTGGAAGCTGGCGCATCTCGGTGTCATGCGCTCCCTGATGATGGGTTCGGTGCTGGGCGGCCTCTCGCCCGCCGTCGTCATTCCGCTTTCCGCGCAGCTCAAGATGGGTCGAGCTTCGTCGGTGATTCTGTTTCTGGAATCGGCGGTGGGCGATGTGTTTTCGATCGTCATTACGCTGGCTCTGCTGGACGGCATGCGGGCGGGCAATGTGCGCGTGGGGCCGATGCTGGGGGCGCTGGTGGGCTCGTTTCTTCTGGCCGGGATTCTGGGCGGGCTGGGCGCGGTCTTCTGGTCAAACCTGCTGAGCCGGATGCGCACACTGCAGAACGGCATGTTCACCACGGCGGCGTTCATGTTTCTGATCTTCGGCGTGACGGAGATGCTGGGTTACAGCGGGGCCATTGCCGCACTGGTGTTCGGCATTGGCCTGGGCAACGTGGCATGGCACGGCGCGCTGATGTCAAAGAAGTTTCCGTCGCTGGAGCCGGTGGGGCTGAACGAGCGCGAGAAGACCTTTTTTGCAGAGATTGTTTTTCTGCTGAAGACGTTTTTCTTTGTCTACATCGGGCTCTCGATTGAGGTGAAGAACATCTCATGGATTACCTTCGGGCTCACGGTGACGCTGCTGATCTTCATCTTGCGGATTGCGATTGTGCGCTTCGGAGTGCATAAGTCGACGCCGCGGAGAGACGCCTGCCGGATGGCGGTGATGGCGCCCAGAGGGCTGGCGGCGGCGGTTCTTGCGTCGCTGCCGCTGCAGCACGGCATCGCCGCCGGAGACCTGATTCAAAACAGCACCTATGCTGTGGTGCTGTTCAGCATCATCTTTACGTCTGTGCTGATCTTTCTGCAGGACAAGACATTTGTGGGCGGGATCTACCGGTGGATTTTTTCGGGATTTGCGCCTGATGGTGCCGCCGTTGACGGCGAAAGTGCATCGCGCGCGATGACAGACGACGGCAGCCTGGCAGGCGAGATGGGCGCGAATACCGAATGACAGACGGCGGGGCTGAGGAAGAAGACCGCGAGCCGGGTGCGCGGCAACACGGCCGACGGTGAATCGGCTACCATACACGGGTTATGCAAAATTCAAGACATCAACCCACGCTTCTGGTGCACGGGGGTGCGTGGGCGATCCCCGAAGAGGCGCAGGCGGCGCATGAGGCCGGTGTGCGTGCGGCGCTGGAGGCCGGCTATGCGGTGCTGGAGCGCGGCGGCGCGGCGCTGGATGCCGTGGAGACGGCCGTCACGGTGCTTGAAGACGATCCGACATTTGACGCGGGGCGCGGCAGCTTTTTGACCTCCGACGGGCGCGTGCAACTGGATGCGTTGTTGATGGACGGCGGACGGATGAAGGCGGGCGGCGTGGCGTGCGTGGAGCGCCTGCGAAACCCGATCCAGGCGGCGCGCTTGGTGCTGGAAAAGAGTCCGCACGTGTATTTTGTGGGCGCGGGCGCAGAGGAGTTTGCGCGGTCGCACGGGATGGCGCTGATTGAGAACAGCGAGCTGGTGCTGCCGCGCGAGCGCGAGCGGCTGGCCCATGCCAAGGCGCGCGAGCGGGCCGGGCTGGCCGACGACACGTTCAGCGGTCCCGAGGCGATTCCCAGCCATGTGCTGCAGGACGACAAGAGTCCGGAGACCGCGGTGCGGATGCATTCGCATGACACGGTGGGCGCGGTGGCGCTGGATGCCGAGGGCAACCTGGCGGCGGCGACCTCGACCGGCGGCACGCTGAACAAGACGCCGGGGCGCGTGGGCGATTCTTCGCTGATCGGATGCGGGTGTTATGCGGACAACCTGGCGGCGGCGGTGAGCCTGACGGGTTGGGGCGAGCCGATTATGAAGCTGGTGCTGGGCAAGTGGGCCACGGACCGCGTGGCCGAGGGAACCGCGCCGGAGCTGGCCGCGCAGGAGGCGATTGCGTATCTCTATAACCGGCTGGGAGGGCACGGGGGGATGATTCTGCTGGGGCCGGATGGGCGCTTCGGGCTGGCGCACAATACGCCGGCGATGGCGTGGGGCGTGGCGACGCCGGGCGGGATGCGGACGGGGCTGAGGATGGTCGGGTGCTGATTCTTGCCTCTGCATCGCCGCGTCGGAAGGAGTTGTTGACGCAGGCGGGGTTCACCTTCGAGGTTCGCGCAGCGCATCTCAATGAGGATCCGCGGCCCGAGGAGGACCCGATCGCCTATGTGACGCGGCTGGCGCGGGAGAAGGCGCAGGCGGTGTTTGACGCGGGGGGCAATGCCGAGGCCGTGGTGCTGGGCGCGGACACGACGGTGACGCTGGACAACCACATGCTGGGCAAGCCGGAAGACGCGGCGGATGCGGCGCGGATGCTGCGGCTGCTGAGCGGGCGCACGCATCGCGTGATCACCGGCGTAGCGGTGGTGACGGCGCGGCGGGTGGAGGTGGCCGCGGAGGTGACGGGCGTGCGCTTCCGGACGCTGAGCGATGAGGAGATTGCCGCATACGTTGCCACCGGCGAGCCGATGGACAAGGCGGGGGCCTATGGCATCCAGGGGCGGGCCGCCAGGTGGATTCCGCGTGTGGAGGGCTGCTACTTCAACGTGGTCGGGCTGCCGCTGGCGCTGGTAACGACGATGCTCGAGGTGGTGCAGGCGGCGACGGGACAGCGGGCCAGTTGATCAGCGGGCGGGATCGGGCTCAGCGCCAGGTTGCGAGCAGTGCGCCGGCCACAGCGAGACCTGCGAGCCAGTAGCCGCCGTTGATGGCGAAGTATTTGAATGGCCGCCCTTCATAGATGCGCTGCGGGTAGAGCGGGGCAAGCACAAAACCGACCCAGGTGAGGACGCCGATAAAGACGCCCCAGCCTGCGGTGTCCGCGCCAGACCAGGCGATGATGTGCGCGAGAACGAAGGCGATCAGCAGGTCTCCGATAAAAGACGCGATCATGCCGTGGACGACGCCTTTGGGCTTCTCGCCCATCTTGCGGCCGACAATCTCGACCCACGGCTTGGCGAAGAGCAGCGGCGAGTACCAGATTGCTCCGAGGAGCCAGAGAAAAGCAGCAGAGACGAAAACGGCCCAGTGGTTGAAGTGCAGATGATGCATGGACATCGGCTCCTTTGCCGGGGAATGGTTCGTCGCGCGATGAAGGGAAGCAGGCAGAGGATGATGCGACGCGGGATTGACATTGGCGCAGGGGCGCCTGCACTGTCAAGAGAATTTGCGGAGGCGCAAAATGTGTGTCCCACCCGGCTGCGCTGAGGGCCGGCGCGGCGCGGATGGGACAGGATAGGGCCAGAGCTGCAGGCCGGGTAAGGCCCGGCTTCAGACCAGCTTGGCGTCCAGGGTGATCTCTGTGTTGTTGGCGAAGAGCTTGGAGATGGGGCAGCCTGCCTTGGCGTTGCCGGCGGCATTGTCAAAGGTTTCCTTGGTGGCGCCGGGCACGCTGGCCGTGGAGGTCAGGGCAATCTTGGTCACGGCGAAGCCCGCGTCGGTCTTGGCCAGAGTGACGGCGGCGTGGGTCTCGATCTTTGCCGGGGTCAGTCCGGCTTCGCCAAGCTGCGCGCCCAGCGCCATGGAGAAGCAACTGGCGTGAGCCGCTGCGATGAGCTCCTCGGGCGTGGTGCCGCTGGCGGCGCCTTCAAACCGCGTGGCGAAGGAGTAGTTTGCGTTGCTGAGCACGCCGGTTGCCGTGGAGATGGTGCCCTTGCCTTCCTTCAGTGAACCTGTCCAAACCGCACTTGCCTTGCTTGCCATATTTCCTCCTTGGGTTGTTTCCGGAATCTGTGGATTCTGAATGAATGGTTGGGATGCACCGCCTGAGGGGAAGCACGGGCGGCGCTCGAAATAGGTTGATGCCAAAGGCACCTGCCGGGACACTGCGGGGCAGGCTGTACTCATCTCTATGCTAATCTGTCGGGCATGTTGCCGCACCGGCCGCAAGCCTTTGATCCCGATTTTGCCTCGGATTTCCCACAAAGTGGTGCGGATTGCACGGCTGCGGCCGATTTACCCGCCGAGCACCACTGCCAGGTATGCCCGACGTGTTCCAGCCGGCTGACGGGCCACCGATGCAAACTGGTGTGCACCCAATGCGGCTATTACCTGAGCTGCTCAGACTACTACTGAAAGCCTGCTTGCTTTTACGGCTCGTGGCTGCGTTGCGGGGCTGCCGCAGGCTTCTGCACCGAGGGCTGCACGAGGTGCGCTCGGGTGAGGACCTTGCGGGCCAGGCCGGTGAGGGCCACTGATCCGGCCTCAGCGAGCGGAACCCAGCGGCGGTTGCCCTGGAGGAGGGTGAGGGCGTCAACGTCGTCTTCAAGGACGGTGCGGATGCGGACGTAGTAGTTGACCTGCATGATGGCATGGCGCACGGTCATGCGGAGCTGCGCAGCGGGCACCTGAGGGTCGTGCAGGACCGGCAATTGCCACATCCCGGGCATGACCGATTCACCGGTCGGCCGCTGCTCGAGGAGCACCTCGAGGTGGGAGGGGCAGGGCTGCGCAGCGGACCGGACGGCGAGGGCGCAGGCGACCTGCGTGCTGAGCATAGGGGGGCGCGGAGTTGTCTTGTGCTCGCCGCGGGTGGAGCAGTCGACAGCGACGGGGCAGGACAGGCACTGCGGCCTGCGCGGAGTGCAGAGGGTGGCGCCCAGTTCCATGAGAGCCTGGTTGAAGTCTCCGGGCCGGGTGGGGTGGACGAGCTGGTTGGCAAGGATCTCAACTCTGCGGCGGAGGGTGGGCCCGGAAACACGGACGGCGCCGGGCCAATCCTGGAGGCGGCAGAAGACACGCTCCACGTTGCCGTCAACCAGGCCGACGGGCCGACTGAAGGCGATGCTGGCAAGGGCCGCGGCGGTATAAGCCCCGATGCCGGGCAGCAGGCGCAACTGCTCGACGGTGGAGGGCAGGACGCCGTTGTGGTGTTCAATGACAAACTGGGCGGCCTTGTGCAACATGCGGGCGCGGCGGTAGTAGCCGAGTCCGCTCCAGACGGCCAGGACGTCCTGCTCGGGAGCGAGAGCGAGCGCGGGCAGCGAGGGAAAGCGCTGCAGGAAGGCCTGGTAGCGATCGATGACGACGGCGACGCGTGTCTGCTGGAGCATGATCTCCGAGACCCAAATGGCGTAGGGGTCTTGCGTCTGCCGCCAGGGCAGGTCACGCTGGTGGGAGTCATACCAGGCAAGCAGCATTCGCCTGAAGCGGGCAACCGCCTCAGGATCGATCTCGGGCTGGATCATGGGGCAAGGTTACGGCATGATGCGCCTGTTGCGCGAGAAGGACCTGTCGAATGGCACGCGCGGGGCCAGTTCCGAAATACAACTTTTCTCTCATGTCTTAGGTAATGTATGGGTCCGATCGACAGTAATCATTTTCTGAATCCATGGTAATCTCCGCTCAGAATCTCCTTCACGGATCCTTTCAGTTCGCCGATGAGGGGATAAGCAGCGGCGTTTGACCCTTGCACCTGTGTCCTGTTCCAAGGGTAGCTGGTCCGCGATGAGACAGGTTCTGGAGGCGCGATGTTTAGCCATAGACTTAGATATTTTGGATTCGCCCTGGTGTTGATGCCGGCAGCGCTGGTAGCTCAGTTTTCCAGCTCGTCAAGCCTGTTTGCCGATGCAGCCGGTGGCGGCGTAGTGCGCGGAGGTCCGGTGGTCCAGAGCAGCGAGGGATCGGGGCGTCCATTTTCCCGTTTTGCGATTGGCGGGACGATTTCGCCGATGGGGCCGGGCGGGCAACTGACGGCGTACGTGAACAACCATTTCAACGTGCGGGCGACGGGCAGTGTCTTCAACTATTCAACCAGTTTCACGCCCAATGGCTTTCCCGCGACGGCGACGCTCAACATGGCTACGGCGCAGATTGCCGGCGATATCTATCCCTTTCACAAGGGGTTCCGCATCAGTCCCGGACTGATGATGTACAACGGCAATCAGTTGGCGGCGTCCTCGGCCCTTCCGGGAGGAACGAGCTTTACGCTGAATGGAAGCACGTATTACTCGGCGACCGCCAACCCGTTTACCGGCGCGACGCCGTTGAGCGCAAGCGCGCTGCTGGGCCTGCACTCAAACAAACCGGCTCTAACGCTCACGGCGGGGTGGGGCAATACGATTCCGCGCAACGGGCACTGGTCGTTTCCGTTTGAGGCGGGTGCGGCCTTTATCGGCTCGCCATCCCTCACGGCGAACCTGTCGGGCTGGGCCTGTTATGACCAGGCGCAGACGCAATGCACCAACGTGGCCAGCATCACCAACCCGCTTGCGGTCCAGATACAGAGCGACCTGAACGCGCAGATTGCGAAGTGGAAAGGTGACCTGGATCCCTTGAAGACGTTTCCTCTCGTCTCTTTCGGCGTGGCCTACAGCTTTGGCCGCAGTGCCACGGTGCGCTAACCGGCGCAGAAGGCGACAAAGGGCCGCACTGGAGAGATGCGGCCCTTTGTGTTTCTGACGGTTGCGTTGCGATGGATGCGCGGGGCGCAGCCATCCACTAGCCGAGCAGCGCGGCGACCAGCTCCGGCGCGGCCTTGAGCGCGGCATCAATCTGCGCCTGGTCTTTGCCGCCGGCTTCTGCAATCTCGGGCTTGCCGCCGCCGGAGCCGCCCACCAGCTTTGCGACTGCGCCGACGAGCTTGCCGGCCTGGATGCGCTTGACGAGGCCGGGCGTGACGCCGGCGATGATGGCCACCTTGCCCTCGGGCTGGGCCGAGGCGAGAACGACGACGCCCTCGCCGAGCTTCTGCTTGAGGTTGTCAACGAGCGTGCGAAGCTGGCCGCGCTCCAGTGCGTCGGCGCGGAGCGTGACGAGGCGAACGCCTTTGACCTCGACGGCGTGGCTGAGGGCTTCATCCAGCGCGCCGGCGGCGGACTTCATGCGCATCTCGTCGAGCTCGCGGCGCAGGCGCTTCATCTCTTCTTCCTGGCTGGCGAATTTAGCACGGAGGCCGTCGGCAAGGTTATCCACTGTCGGAACGTACTGGCCGGCGAGCTTGGCGACCTCGAAGTCGCGGCGGAAGGTGGAGAGCGAGCCGAGGCCGCTGATGGCCTCAATGCGGCGCACGCCGCTGGAGACGGCGCCCTCGCTGGTGAGCTTGAAGAGGCCGATTTCGCCGGTGGCCGCGGTGTGCGTGCCGCCGCAGAGCTCCGTGGAGAAGCCGTCGGAGAGCTTCACGACGCGAACCTTGTCGCCGTACTTTTCACCGAAGAGGGCCATGGCGTGGTACTCGTTGACGGCGACGTCGATGGGCACGTCTTCCAGCGTTTCGACGCGGGCGTTGGAGAGGACCTCGCGGTTGACGATGTCCTCGATCTCCTGCAACTCTTCGTCGGCCACCTGCGCGAAGTGGGAGAAGTCGAAGCGCAGGCGCGTGGGCTCGACGGAGGAGCCGGCCTGCTTGACGTGGGTGCCGAGGACCTGGCGCAGCGCGGCGTGGAGCAGGTGCGTGCCGGTGTGGTTGCGGCGGATAGCGTCGCGGCGTGCCCCGTCCACGACGGTGTTGACGCGGTCGCCCACGGCCAGCGCTTGCTTGAGGATGGCCTTGTGCGCGCGCACCCCCTGCACAGGCGCAACGCAGCCGGTGATCTCGGCGACTGTAGAATTGCCGTCCGAGGCCAGGAAAAGACCGGTGTCGCCGGTCTGGCCGCCGGAGTCGGCGTAGAAGCTGGTGTGGTCGAGGACGACCTCGACGGTATCGCCCGCGGCGGCGGCGGGAACGCCGACACCGTCCTTGATGAGGGCGAGGACCTCGCAGCCGGTGGAGGTGAGCTGGCGGTAGCCTTCGAAGATGGTTTTGGGCAGCTCGCGATAGGCGGGGCTGGCGGTCTTCTGGCTGCCGCCCTTCCAACTGGCGCGGGCGCGGGCTTGTTCTTCGGCGCGTGCAGATTCGAAGCCCTCGTGGTCAAACTGCACTCCTGCATCGCGGGCGGCATCGACCATGAAATCTAACGGGAGGCCGAAAGTCTCGTAGAGGTGGAAGGCTTCTTTCCCATCGAGTTGGACGCGCAAGTCAGGGTATTGAGTTAGGAGGAAGCCGTATAGCGCCTTAGGACCTTGGATTCTGAAAGTGCGTTCGAATTGAGGATTCTTGCGCAGGAATCGTTCAATGGAGGCCTGCGACTCGCCTGCGCGTTCAATTTCGACGTCGGGCTCCCATGGGTGGGGCAGTCGGGAAACTCCGGCTTCAACGGCGGATTTTATGGTCCGCACAATCGCTTCGTCGAGTTCTCGCGAACCGATCTTCAGCACGCGGTCGAACTGCTTCTCTTCCGCTTCAACGACCTTGGCAACGCGGTCAGCAGAATCAATCAGCTCGGGATAAGCGCACTGCATCAAATCGCGGACGGCGTAGACCATCTGGCACATGAAGGGCTTTTCCTGACCGAGCAGGCGGCCGTGGCGGATTCCGCGGCGAAGGATCTTGCGCAGGACGTAGCCGCGCCCTTCGTTGGAGGGCAGTACGCCGTCCGAGATGAGAAACGTGGCCGCGCGGGCGTGGTCGGCAATGATGCGGAGGCTGGCGGCGGCGTCATCGGCGGTGCGGGTTTCGCTCTCGATGGCGGCCTCGCTGACGACCTTGCCGGTGAGTTCTTCGGCGCGCTGGATGAGCGGCGTAAACAGGTCCGTCTCGAAGTTGCTGACTTTGCCTTGCAGCACGGCGGCTAACCGCTCCAGGCCCATGCCGGTGTCGATGGAGGGCTTGGGCAGCGGCGTCAGGTTATAGGTGGTCTGTTTGGTGGCAGGGTCGACGATGGCGGAGCGGTCGAACTGCATGAAGACCAGGTTCCAGATCTCGACGTAGCGGGCGTCGTCTTTCCCAAACGGGAGATCGACGCCGGGCGTCTCGGCGGCTTCGAGTCCCATGTCGTAGAAGATCTCCGAGCAGGGTCCGCAGGGGCCGGTTTCGCCCATCTGCCAGAAATTATCTTTGAGCCCGTACTGGAAGATGCGCTCTTTGGGGACGCCGGCCTCGATCCAGAACTGCTCGGCCTCGTTGTCGCGGGGGACGCCGTCCGCACCCTCGAAGATGGTGACGTAGAGGCGGTCTTTGGGGATGGCGAACCACTCGGGGCTGGTGACGAGCTCCCATGCGTAGGCGATGGCGTCGCGCTTGAAGTAGTCGCCGAAGCTGAAGTTGCCCAGCATCTCAAAGAAGGTGTGGTGGCGGCGGGTGAAGCCGACGTTTTCAAGATCGTTGTGCTTGCCGCCGGCGCGCACGCACTTCTGCGAGGTGGTCGCCCGGTTGTACTCGCGCTTTTCCGCGCCAAGGAAGAGGTCCTTGAACTGGTTCATGCCCGCGTTGGTGAAGAGCAGCGTGGGGTCGTTGGCGGGCACCAGTGAGGAAGAGTGCACACGGCGGTGTCCCTTCGACTCAAAAAAGCGCAGAAACTTTTCGCGAATGTCGTTGCCGGTCATGAGGTTCCCTGAGGCAGAAATGCTGGTTGCATCCAGTGTAACGGGCGGCGGGATGTGCGTGCAGCCGCGTGTGGCGCACAGGCATGGGATGCGTTAAGCTATAAAAGCACATAAGGAGTGTGTTAAAGCTATGGCCACGATTCGAGCACACGTGGTGTTGCCGGCGGAACTGGCGCGTGAAATTGACAAACTGGCTGGTCCGCGCGGACGCAGCACGTTTCTGGTGGAAACGGCAGAGAAGGAGGTAAAGCGGCGCAAGATGCTGGCGTTTCTTGAGGATGATTCCCTGGCATGGCGAGACGAGAACCACCCCGACGTGGCGGCGGTGGGAGCCGCGGAGTGGGTCCATCGTCTGCGCCGTGAGCAGAGTTCGCGCCAGAAGCGGCTGGCCCGGTCCGCGCGGGAGGGCAGTAGCCGGTGAGGAGCGCAAGCCGGAGCATTTTGCTGGATACGACGGTTTTGATCGACGTGCTGCATCGCCGACCAAAGCAGATCGCGCTGCTAAAGCAATTGATTGCAGACGGCTTTGAGTTGGCGACTTCCTGCGTGAACGCCGGGGAGTTGTATGCCGGAGCAAGGCCGGGAGAAGAGGCTGCGACAAATGCGCTTGTCGGTTCGTTGACCTGTTACGATCTGACGCTTTCGATTGCCCGGCGGGCGGGAGAGATGGTCGCAATGCGGCGCAAAGCGGGGAAAACGCACTCGCTGGCCGACATGATGATTGCAGCGACTGCGATGGAACATAGATGTCAATTGCTGACCGACAATGTTCGGGATTTTCAGGTGCCGGGATTGGCTTTGTTTCCGCATCTGTGAGGATACCGGTCAGAGGTCGTCACTCTTATCCGTGTCCAGCGTGTCGAGGGCGGCGAGGGATTCGTCGGGGACGTTCCACTGGCGGAGGATTTTGTAGATGACGCCGGTGGAGAACCCTGCGGCGACGAGGCGGCGCATGACGCGAGCCGTCTCCTTTTCGTTCTCGGGCTTGCAGATGCGCTTGCGCTCGATGTGCTGGCGGGCGAGGGCTTCCTCATCGGTGGCGGCGTAGTGGGCGTCGACGGCGGTGTCCGCGATGGAGCGGGCGATGCCCTTCTGCGCGAGCTTCTGGCGGACGGTGCGCTGACCGAGCTTCTCGTTCTCCTGGCGGAGGCGGGTGAACGCTTCCGCGTAGGCCTGGTCGTCGATGTAGCGCTGCTCTTTGAGGCGGGCGAGGGTGGAGGCGATGATGGCCTGGCCGCGCTCACCGGGCTCGACGCGGGATTGCATGAGGCGGCGGAGTTCGGCTTCTGTCCGCATGGTGCGGCCGAGGGCCTTGACGGCGTAGTCGTAGAGGCCCCGTTCGTTGAGGGGTTCGCGGGGCTTCGCGGGTTTGCGCGGGAAGGACATGGAGACTCTTTGAGGTTCGTGCTTTCCCACCCTAAACGCAAAGAACGCGTTTAGGGTGGGGCACCCGGCTTACTTTATAGGAACCAGGAGCCGGAAGGGCTTGTTGCGGCGCCAGCGGTAGTGTTTGAAATCGCTGTCCAGCGTGAGGATGTCGCCGGTGTCCAATTGATCTGCCATGTGGATGAGACAAGCGTCTGCAAAATCGGCAGGTGTGTCCCGGTACTTCTTCATAATGGAACGCACCGGGCCGCAGGAACCGCCAAGTGCGAATGGGACCGTTAGTTGCCTGGTTTCCACGCTCGTCAGAAGTGCTTCTTCAACCCCCTCGACCCCATGGAGCAAATGGAAACACTCCGTGATGACCGGCTCACAGGTCACTAGAGGTCGATAGATGGTCTCATGCACGGTCATGCAGCGCGCATGATGTGAATCGGCCCGGTTATAGATCGCAACCAGAAAGCTGGTATCGACAAGGATTGGCTTCACCTTCTACCCGCATCCTTGCGTCGTTTCAATCCCAAGCCCTGCATGTATTTCCTATTGGTTGACAGGTCGGGGATGCCGCTGTCGAACATGCCTGCCCCAATCAGTCTTGGTCCTTTGGGCGCTGCAACTTGCTTTTCAACCAAGCGAATGCCCTCCCGGACGATTTCGGACGTGCTTAACCCATGACGCTGAACCAATCTGTTCAGCGCTCGCTGCGTCACCTCATCCAGACGTGCCTGCACGGTTGTCTTCATGGATACGATTGTATTACACGAAATAAATTGTGTAGTACAGGCTATTTCTGCTTCGTCCACTGATCCACCCAATCGTTGACGGTCTTCCACCAGAGCTGGGAGTTCTGCGGCTTGAGGACCCAGTGACTCTCGTCGGGGAAATAGAGCATTTTGCTGGGCACATGCAGGAGTTGCAGCGTGGTGAAGAGCTGCAATCCCTCGCTCAGGTCGAGGCGGTAGTCGTGCTGCGAGTGGATGACGAGCGTCGGCGTCTTGAAGTTTTTTGCCGAGAGCGAGGGCGACCACTTGCGGAAGGGATTCTCGTAATCGGGCTTGCCGTAGTAGTCCCACGGAGCGCCCTTGAACTCCCACGTGTTGAACCAGAGCTCTTCTGTGCTGCCGAAGGCGGACTCGGCGTTGAACATGCCGTCGTGGGAGACGATGCACTTGAAGCGGTTGGTGTGGCCGAGGATCCAGTTGGCCATGTAGCCGCCGTAGCTGGCGCCGAGGGCGCACTCGCGCGTCTTGTCGATGAAGGGATAATGCTGCTCGGCGTAGTCGAGACCGGTCATCAGGTCGGTGAAGGGCTTGCCGCCCCAGTCGCCGTTGACACCGTCGACGAAGGCCTGGCCGTAGCCGGTGCTGCCGCGGGGGTTGACCATGACGACAACGTAGCCGTTGGCGGCGAAGAGCTCGGGATTCCAGCGGTAGGACCAGGAGTCGTCCCATGCGCCCTGCGGGCCGCCGTGGATGAGGAACTTGACTGGATACTTCTTTGCTGGATCGAATGCTGGCGGGTTGATCAGAAAGCCCTGCAGTTTGGTACCGTCTGTGGCGGTGAACCAGAAGGACTGCATCTTGGGGAGGTCGAGCTGGGCGAGGAGGGTGTCGTTCAAATGTGTGATGGAGTTGGGGCGACCGCCACTTCCATTTTCCGCAATATGGTCCAGAGGATCTCCATTTTTTCCGATGAAAATCGGCCAACTATCGGAGAGCAAGACGGAAACCACCTCGGAGGGACGATCCACCTTCATTTGCGTAGCCACGATTGAATCGGGCGCGAAGGAGAACAAGGCTCCCGGAGGCAGCGGATTTGTTACCAGATGTAAATCACTAAAGGTACCACCCCATGCTGCCAGGCCAACTTTGTCACTCAGTGGATTCGCTCTGAAGACGCTCTCTTGCCCGCGATCACCTGCGGTGAATAGGATGCCATTCGGATTAGTCCACACGAACTCATCCACCCAACGGTCGAAATTGGGGAGAACGTCCTTGATCGTCTTCGCCGCGCGGTTGTACGCCACCAGGCGGAATTTGTCGCTCTCATACCCCGCGCGCGCCTGCGAGCGCCAGGCGATGTACTTGCCGTCGGGCGAGTAGGCGGGCGAGAAGTTGCCGCCGGCGGAGGTGCTGATCTGCACGGGCCTGGCTGCGGGGTTGGTCAGGTCGAGGGTGTAGATGCGGGGGCTGGTGCTGATGGCGGGGACGGGATCGGGGTTATCGGTAAGCGCGAGTTCTTTTGCATCGGGCGCGAACGCGCAGCCGCAACCGCCGCCTTCCAGCGAGAAGGGTGGCACGTCGTGCGGGTTGGCGGGGGTCAGGTCGCGGACTCCACCGCTCTCGACCGCAATCAAAAACAAGTGGGAGCGCTTCTCGCCGGTGAAGTGGTCCCAGTGGCGGTAGAGCAGCTGGGTCCAGATCTGCGCCTTGACGGGGTTGTCTGCGGCGGCTTTGTCTTTTGCAGCGTTGCAGGCGTTGCCGGTGGCGAAGTCAGAGATGGTGATGGGTGCACAGTCGGGATAGACGGCCGAGGTGAAGACGATGGATTTGCCGTCGGGCGACCAGATGGCGTTGTCGGCCTCAGTGGCGATGCGGGTGAGCTGTGTTGCGTTGCTGGCGGCGCCGGTGACGGGGTCAAAGTCGGCGAGCCAGACCTGCTGACCGCCGGAGCGACTGCTGAGGAAGAGGATGCGCTTGCCATCGGCGGAGAACTGGAGGCCGCTGTCGCCGGGCTGGGTGACGGAGATCGGTTTTGGGTCGCCGCCTGCGATGGGCTGCAGGAACAGCGCCGCGGTCTTTGAATTCTTGTCGAGGTCGACCGTTGTGACGGAGTAGGCCAGCCATTTTCCGTCGGGCGAGACGGCGGTGTCGCCCAGGCGCTTCATGCGCATCATGTCCTCGAAGGTCATGGGGCGCCGGGGCTGGATGGTTTGGGCGCATGTGACCGGGATGGAGGCGACGACGAGGGCGAACGAAAGAACGAGAGAAGATTTCCGCATAAGGCGCCAGTACGCGCGCGGGAGAGCGACCTCCGGAGCGCGAAGGGAAAGTGTACACCCGGAGGGAAAGGCTTATGCGGACTGCAGTTCGAGGACAAGGGCCGCGCCGCGCGGCTCAAGGTTCATGGCGGAGATGCGGCCGCTGTTTTCGCGGAGGATGGTGGCGCACAGATTGAGGCCGAGGCCCGCGGTTTCTCCGGCGGCCGCCACGGGGACAAAGGAGTCGAAGGTGCGGTTGGGATGGAGGAAGCCGGGGCCGGAGTGGGAGATGACGATTTTGACCATCTCGTCGGCAGAGGTTGCGTCGACCTGGACGGAGCGCTCGCTGCCTGAGTCGGGGCCTTCGACGGCTTCAATGGCGAACTGCAGGCAGTAGAGGACGGCCTGGCGGACCTGCTGGGCGTTGCCCAGGACGCGGGGTACGCCGGGCGCAATGCGAAGGCGGAAGTCGATGGAGCGATGCACGAACTCGGAGCGGTGCAACTGCTCGATGTCATTGAGCAGTTCAGTGACCGAAACGGCGGAGAACTCCTCGGGCTGGTTGCGCGACAAGCGGGAAAGGCTTTCGAGGATGGTACGCATGTTGCGGGCCTCGGACAGGATGGCCTCGACAGCTTTTATCTCTTGCGGCTCTTTGTTTTCCGCAGCCTCCAGCAGGGATGCGTAGCCCAGGATGACGGTCAGCGGATTGTTCAATTGCCAGGTAACGTTGCTGGCTAACTGTCCGAGGCTGGCGAACTTTTCGCTCTCGACGAGCTTCTCCAGCATCATGGTCTGGCTGCGTGCGGACTGGATGCGGGAGGCGAGCACTTCGACGGGCATCAGGTCTTCGGAGCGGAGGCTCTGGTAGCGGTCGCGCTGCGCCGAGAGGAGGATGGCGCCTTCCGCGTTCTGGCGTCCGGGCAGCGGGACGGCGATGACCTCAGTGAAGCGGAGGCGTTCGAGGTCGTCTCCGGGGAGGAGCCACGGGCGGAGGTTGAGGCTGTAGGAGTGGCTGCCTGCGACCGCGACGGGAGTCGAGTCGGGGGCGAGAAACTCCTCGACCGGGATGCGGGAGACGAGCGACTCGATGGCGTTGATGGTGGAATCGGCAAAGCCGGCGGTTCCTGCGAGGCGGAACTGGCTGGAGCCGCGGAGCAGGAGCAGGGCTGACTGCTCAAAGCAACTGTTTTCAACAATGGTCTGGCAGATTTGCGGGCCCTGGCGATCGAAGTCGTCGAGGCGCCTGCGTGAAAGGGTGAGCCGGGTGTAGGCCTCCAACTCCTTGCGGGCGCGCTGCTCGCGCATCTGGGAGGTCTTCTGCAGGTCGAGCTGATCCTCCAAGGCAAGCAGAATCATGCCGATAGCTGCGACTATGGCTCCCAGAGAGAAGATGCGGAGCATGGTGAGTTGAATGAGCGCGTGGGTTTTGAGGGGAGGAACGATGTCGGCGAAGTTCAAAGACCAGGCGATGAAGCCAGCACCGGCGAGGAAGGTTCCGGGCGAGAGGCGGCGGAAGACATAAAAGACCAGGAGCGCGGTGGTGAGGTGCAGGGCGCACTCGACGAAGAGCAAGGGCCACGCTCCGCCGATTCTCACGCAGATCCAGAGGCCTGCTCCGCCCATGAAGATGCAGAGTGCGAGGCCGAGCCAGGTGGGCATGCTGCCGCGGGCAAAGGCCCAGAAGCAGCCGACCAGCAGAGACAGCGCCCCGAGGGCCGGAAAGAGCAGAAACGGGATACCCGGAGGGAGCGCCCCGTTGTATTTAACGTAGAACAGAAAGGCGTAGAGGGTGAGGGGCAGCGTGAAGGGGATCACGTAAAGAATCCGGCGCTGGCCGATGCGGAAGGTAAGCGGCGACAGGGAAGCCAGGAACAGACCGGAGCTGATCTGGACAAAGGTGAGGCCGGCGGCCGCCACCCAGGGATGTTCGTGGGCATCGGCAAGATTCCAAATGCCCAGTTGATAAGACTGGAGCATGCGCAGGAAGGCGAAGAGGAAGCCGAGGAGCCAGAGGAGTGTCCGCGTGTCGCGGGAGCGCCAGTAAAGCTGCGCAAAGGCCGGCAAGAGGAGTGCCGTAAGCATGACTGCCGGTAGTTGGTAGCTATCTGGCGTGGACACTGCGTCCGTCTCCTGAAGCCGTTAGGCCAAAGTTTAGACGATCTAACCGGTTTGAACGGCGAATTGTGTGACGCAAATCTGGCATTTCCGTCAGGGCCGTCGCGCGTTCCAGAAGCTCAGCCAACCGCATCATTGACCTTGTGAACCCACTTCGGCTTTGGCGAGCAAGGGGCCGGAGAAGGCACACATCTGGGGTAGATGGTATCAACATACAATTGTCCGGCCACCCCGGCGCGATGTATATGCGTCTAATGTTGTACGTTACGGAAGAAACCAGCCGGGGGGCGATCCGGAAGCGGCGGGCGATGCCGATTACGATGAAACGGCGGGGGTAGACCTTGAAGATGCGGAACAGAGCGTGGGTGTTGGCGCTGGCGGCGCTGGCGATGGCGATGACGGTCACAGGGCAGGATCAGGACAGCTTTACGCCGATGCCGCTGGACGCGGGATTTGGCCCGATGGACATTTCGGCGCCGGCAACGCCGGCCGACGAAATTATCAAGAAATTTGCCGCCAAGGAAAGCGAGTTTCAGGATGCGCTGAACCACTATACCTATCGCCGGACAGCGCGCGTGCAGACAATCGACGACGACAACAAGGTGGATGGAGAGTGGTACGAGGTGGACGACGTGATCTTCGACCCCTCGGGACACCGCACCGAGAAGGTTGTGTTTGCGCCGGAGAGCTCGCTGCAGCGGGTGATGATGTCGCCCTCGGACCTGCAGGACATCCAGCATGGGTATCCATTTGTGCTGACCACTGAACAGGTGAACGACTACAACATCAAATACGCGGGCCGGCAGAAGGTGGATGAGGTGGACTGCTATGTGTTTGATGTAGGCCCAAAGCAGATCGTGAAGGGCAAGCGCTACTTGCTGGGCCGCATCTGGGTGGATGCAACGGATCTGCAGATTGTGGTGACGGACGGCAGGATGGTGCCCGATGACACGCGCAAGGGCAAGGAAGACCTTCATCCGCCGTTCATGACCTGGCGGCAGCAGGTGGATGGGCACTACTGGTTTCCGGTCTACACCAAGGGCGAGGGGGTCCTGCACTTCTCCGGCGGCAATGGCTACATGGCGGAGGATGTGCACATTCGCGACGTTGTGAAGTACGCCGATTACAAGCGGTTCGGCTCGACCTCGAAGATCATCTACGAGGGGCAGGACATTACGCCGAAGCAGCCCAACGAGCAACCCAAAGCGAAGTAATTGTCCGCAGGGTCGCCATTTGACAGGGATGTGGTTGCGCTCGCAGACTACAGCCAGAATTTATCGTGATTGGCTGGCGGCTGCTCGGCCGCCGCATCGCTCCGGGTGATTGCACCGGACCCTCCGCGCCGCGCACGCTGTCGGCCGCAACCGATGTGACAGTGGACTGTGCCAACCGCAGGCTCTTGTCACATTGGGTCAAGAGAGCGGAAGGAGCGAGAGGCATGGGTCGAGCAGTGGTTTTAGGAGCGGGTATTGCCGGTCACACCGCGGCGTCGTATCTGCGCAAGTGGCTGGACAAGACGCACGAAGTGGTGGTGGTGGCGCCGACGCCGCATTACAACTGGGTTCCTTCCAACATCTGGCTGGGCCTGGGACTGATGCAGGAGGAACAGGTGAGCGTTCCTCTGGCCCCGGTCTATCGCCGGGCGGGGATTCAGTTTGAGCAGGCGCGCGCGGTGGAGATTCATCCCGAGGGCGATGCAGACTCGGCGGTGCCGTATGTGGTGGTGGAGAGCACCTCTGGCGATCAGCCGGGGCAGCGCAGCCGGATCCCCTATGACTACCTGGTGAACGCGACCGGTCCAAAGCTGAACTTTGCGGCCACGGAGGGATTGGGGCCTGGGAA
This sequence comes from Acidobacteriota bacterium, assembly GCA_021805025.1. Taxonomy (GTDB): domain Bacteria; phylum Acidobacteriota; class Terriglobia; order Terriglobales; family Acidobacteriaceae; genus Telmatobacter. The sequence continues at coordinate 10,389 of JAJZGF010000005.1, read as the reverse complement.
GAACAGCGTCTCGGTCTGCACGCCGGACCATGCCACGGAAGCCGCGAAGGAGTTTCTGGCGCTGGTGGTGCGGATGAAGCAGGGCGAGCGCTGCCGCTTTGTCGTGGGAAGCGGGCATGGCCAGTGCACCTGCCAGGGCGCGGCGTTTGAGTACGTGGTAAATCTGGAGTTTGAACTGCGGCATCACGGCGTGCGCGACAAGGCCGAGGTCATCTTTCTCACAAATGAGTATGAGCTGGGCGACTTTGGCATGGATGGCGCGTTTATCCGGCGCAACGGGTACGTGACTCCGACCAACATTTTTACCGAATCGGTGCTGGCCGAGCGAGATATCTGGTCGATCACGCGCGCCCATGTGCGCAAGGTGGAAAAGGGCAAGGTCTTCTACGAGACGCTGGACGGCGAAGAGCACGAGCTGGCCTTCGACATGGCGATGCTGCTGCCGCCCTTTGCCGGGGTAGGCCTGAAGGCCTTTGACCGCGCCGGCGAGGAGATTACGGCGAAGATGTTTGCGCCCAACGGGTTTATGCGCGTGGACGCCGACTACACGCAGAAGCCGTATGAGCAGTGGAAGGCCGCCGACTGGCCGAAGACCTACCAGAGCGCGGCGTATCCCAACATCTTTGCGGCGGGCATTGCCTTTGCGCCACCGCATCCCATCTCGAGACCGCACGTGAGCGCCAAGGGGACGCCCATCTTTGCGACGGCTCCGCGGACCGGGATGCCCTCTGCCACGACGGGCCGCGTGGTGGCGCGCAGCATTGCGGACAAGATGTTGGGCATCGAGCGGCCGCTGCATGGGGCGTCGATGGCAGAGCTGGGCGCGGCCTGCGTGGCTTCCTCCGGGGCCAGCCTATTGAAGGGCACGGCGGCCTCCATGACGGTATTTCCCATTGTGCCGGATTTTGAGCGTTATCCGAAGTACGGACGCGACCTGAAGTACACGACCGGCGAAATTGGGCTGGCCGGTCACTGGATCAAAGTGCTTCTGCACTACATGTTTCTCTATAAGGCTCATCTGCGCTTCGGCTGGTGGCTGATTCCGGAGTGAGCGCGCGTGCGGGAAGAAAGGATGGTGCGGCAGTGAGCGAGATCAATACCAATGTCTATGCAACGCAACCGACGCGCGGGACGCTGTTCATGCGGACGTTTGTGCCCTGGCAGATTTGGCGGTTCTTTCGGATTAATCTGCGGATGATGCGGCTGATCGGGCGGGAGAAGCGCCAGCACAAATAGGGTGGGCGCAGGGACGCGGCTTTCTGAGCGTGGCGCGGAGACGGCGCTTAATAGAAGAGATATTTGCGCCAGCGGTCGTCGCCGTGGCCTAACATGCGCATGATCTGGCGGCTGGTGTGGAGCGAGAAGGGACGCGGCTCGCGCAAGAGGGTCATGTCGTCGATTTCGTGAATCATGCGATTGCCTTTGCGGCGGTTGCAGGCATGGCAGCAGGCGACGAGGTTCTCCCACGTGGAGTTGCCGCCGCGGGAGCGGGGAACGACGTGGTCTAGGGTGAGCTCGCCGGAGGGCAGCACGACGCCGCAGTACTGGCAGGTGTTGCGGTCGCGCAGCAGGATGTTTTTCCGCGAGAGGGCGCGGGTCTGGTGGGGGATGCGGCGGTACTCAAGAAGCCGGATAACCGAAGGCATGGCGATGCGATTGCGCTGGGCGTGGAGCATGAGGCCGTGTTCTTCCTCAGTGCGCGCAATGCCTTTGAGCACAAGCACCAGGGCGCGCCGCGCTCCGCAGATGTTGATGGGCTCATAGGAAGCGTTGAGCACGAGGACGGGCATCTGCAGCATGTGGTTGGATTGCGCGGCGTGCTGGCCGGCGCTGTGTTCGCCGGCCAGCGCCACGGCCCTTGTGGCGGCCTTTTGTTTGCGTGCATGAATCATGGCTTTTCCCAGCGACATCTTCTTTTCCTCTCGTTAAAAAGATGGTTGGTCCTTTGAGTACATGCTTGCGGCGTGCGGGTTGATGAAAGCGGGGTTGCCCGGCACATTGTCGAGCCCCACCTCACGAGTGAAATATGCGGGTGAGCCAGGGTGGACCATGCCAGTACGGCGAGCGCGTGCCAGCGTTGCCACCCAGACGGAGCGAGCTCCGGCGGCCAGAAGGGCCTGCGCGGCGGCGCGTGCTGTGGCGCCGGTGGTGAGGATGTCGTCGATGACCAGCACGTCAGTGTCAGTGACGATGGAGGCATTGGAAACGCGGAATGCGCCGCGAACATTGAGACGGCGCTGGCGCGGGGTAAGTCCCGCCGGGCTCTCGGTGACGCGGTGGCGGAGCAGGGCAGCCGGAGCCAACGTGAGTTGCCAGCCGGGATGCGTCCTGCGCAGGGATTTTAACGCCTCGACGGCCAGCAGGCGCGCCTGATTGAAGCCGCGACCGGCGTGTTTGGAGCGGTGAAGCGGGATGGGGACAACGAGCATCTCCTCGGGCGCCGCGGCTGCCAACTGTGCGATGGCGTGCGCCAATATGCGTCCCAGACCGCTGGCCGCGGGCAGCAGGCTTCCATACTTCAGCGCGTGTATGGCGTCTCTCATGCGGCCTTCATAGACGCCGTACGCTACGGCCCGCTCGAAGGGCGGCGGGCTGAGGCGGCAGGCGCGGCAGAGAGCCACTGCAGCGCCGGGTGCGGGCGCGTCGAGCGCATCGCCGCAGCGGAAGCAGGCGGGGCCGTTCTGGGCAGGAAATTCCGTCCAGCAGGCGTCACAGATTGGCACAGAGAAGAGTTGCGGCAAGGGTGAGCCGCAGAGAGGGCAGGAACCGGGAAGGATGGCGCAGCCTAAGGCATCCAGGGGACTTCGAAGGACGCGCGCGACAGCGCGCCAACTGGAAGTCTCCGAGGGTGGAACGTCGAACGTCAGTGAACCGTAGTCCCTGCGGAAGACGCACCTCACTTGGGGCGAGCGGTGAACAGGCCGCCTTGGCACCCAGTATACGCGGATAAGGCGCAAGTTTCCATGGGATTTCACGATCCGCGCGCGGGGGCTCCAGATGATCATGAAGTTCGCTCCCAGGCAGAACTGCACTTGAGTTGCCAATGCCTGCGGGGTTCACGCGTAACGGCAGGCCGACCTATCGACCCTGTTTGGTCCCGAAATAGACCAGAGCACCGCCTGCCAGAATGCCCGCGATTCCCAGAATCGGGGGAATGGGCACCGAATGGTGCTCCGTTACGCTGATTTGCATCGGACCCATATCTACGGCCTTTTTCCGGCTGCTGTAGGAAAATCCTCCGTAGAGGATGGCCGCAATTCCGCAAAGGATCAAGAGAATGCCGGCTATCTTCATGCGTGCCTCTTTCCCCTGCGTCTGCGACCGGTTTCCACGTCTTTTCCACTCCGGCAGTTCTGCGAGCTGCGTCAAGCCGGGATTCCCGGCGTGAAAAGCCTAGCGATGCCTGCGCTCGGCCTCAGCGTTGGTTTCGCGCGGAGCGGGAGATTTATCTCGAGCGTCCTGAACCGCCTCTTTGAGGTTGCCCACCGCGGTTTCGACTTTGCCCTTGATCTGCTGAATGGCGCCTTTGGCCTCGGTTGTGGAGTCGCCAGTCAAGTTCCCGAATTGACGCTTGGCGCTTCCCACTACCTCGTCGACCTTGCCTTTTGCCCTATCCTTGTTCATCTTTCCACCTCGGTGGATGCGAAATTCGTTAACGTGCGTTGGGAGAGATGACGGGCCTTCAGTACGTCTGGATTCCAGGGGATGGCGGTGGGTTCACCGCGGGACTGCGGGGCTTGATGAGTTGGATCCTGAGCGCAAACAAGGCCAGCAGGAACGGTATCTGGATAAGTTCCATGGTTACAGTTGCGCATTATTTCGTGGCGGTCCGCCGTATAGAAATGAACACATTCGATGGCTTAATCGGTCTTCGCAGAAGATGGTGGACTTTTGCTGGAGCGCGGTTCAGCGTTCAGACCGCGGGACTCATCGCCGCTGCGTAGGGGTCAAGCCGGCTCATCTGGCGAACTCGTCTTAATCTGCTCATAGGTTGCCTGTATGTGATCCAGTTCCGAATCGCTCATTCTCTCGATATCGATCATTTGATTGCTAGCCGGATCCGGGGCCCGGATCAACTCATTGAGCGTCAAGTTGATCGCGCGGGTATCACGCTTCCGGGTGCTTTGGATGAGGAAGACCGTCGGGAAGGTCGCGATGCCGGTTCCTGTGCCGATGCCGATGGCCCATTGGCTGGAGATCGGAAATGGCGATCCGGTTGAGGCCCACGCCACAGCCACCGGGCCTGCCGCCGCAAACGCCCAGGTGGATCCCAGCCAGCGCGATGTCGTCACCGCGAACAGGCCGAAATGGTCGTGCACGGTCCGGGCCTGACCATCGATTGCATGCTTGTCCGTGATTCTTCTCCGTAGTTTGAGTCGTTTTTTTTGAGCCTATCGGCACGATGGCGTGACGGAATGTCGCAAAGGGAGCACAGTTGGCATCGAACGGCGACAACGCGGACTGCGATACACTTCAAGCCGTGGAGGATTCTCGCTGTTGCGTGTTCGCGGACTTTATATCGGCGTCCTGATTGCCGCCTTCTCCTTCCTCGTAAATTCCCCAGCCCAGCAACCTCAACAGAGCGGGATGAGCAGCGGCATTGCCGCGGGCGTGGCGGCGGCGCCCGTGTACGACGCCGAGAAGCGGCCGATTACGGCGGGTGGGTTTGTGGATAAGGGGCCGGTCGTATTCCAGGACATCACCAAGCAGGCGGGGCTCGGCGGCTGGAAGCACAAGATGGGCGTGCCGGAGAAGAAGTTCATCGTGGAGACAAACGGCTCCGGGGTGTGCCTGCTGGACTATGACAACGACGGCTGGCTCGACATTTACCTGGTGAACGGGGCGACGTTCGACTCGCTGGACGGCAAGGAAGAATCGCCGCACGCGGCGCTGTTCCACAACAACCACGACGGGACGTTTACCGAGGTAGCGCAGAAGGCCGGCGTTATGAACGACCGCTGGGGCTATGGCTGCTCGTCGGCCGATTATGACAACGACGGCTGGCCCGACCTCTACGTGGGCAACTACGGCAAGAACCGGCTCTACCATAACAACCACGACGGCACGTTTACAGACGTGGCGGAAAAGGCGGGCGTGGCGCTGGGCAACTGGTCGCCGGGCTCGGCCTGGGGCGACTACGACGGCGACGGGTTGCTGGACCTTTATGTGACCGGCTATGTGCATTTTGACCGCGAAAATCTGCCAATTGGCGGGAGCAAGGCGGTGGGCTACGCCTCGTGCCTCTATCGCGGTCAGTCGGTGAACTGCGGGCCGCGCGGGCTGCCGGGCGAGCCGGATCATCTGTTCCACAACAACGGCGACGGCACGTTTACCGATGTGACGGTGAAGGCCGGGGTGGAGGACAAGGACAGGTACTATGGCTTCTCGACGATCTTTGTGGACATCAACGGCGACGGTAAGCCGGACCTGGTGGTGGGCAATGACTCGGAGCCGAACTTCCTCTATATCAACAAGGGTGACGGCACCTTCGACGACCAGAGCTATGTGTCCGGTTTCGCACTCAACAAGGACGGGCGCGAGATTGCATCGATGGGCATTGCGGCGGGCGACTACGAGAACAACGGACTGATTGACTTTTACATCACCGACTTCGGCGACGATTACAAGGTGCTCTTCCACAACGATGGAGACACGAGTTTTACCGATGTGAGCTATAAGGCGGGGATCGCGCAGACCACGATTCCCTTTGTTGGCTGGGGCGACGGATTCCTCGATTATGACAACGACGGCTGGCTGGACCTGTTCGAAGCAAACGGCCACGTCTACCCCGAGGTGGATCAGCACGACTGGGGCACCACCTGGGCTGAGCGGCCGCTGTTGTTTCATAACGTGCCGGACGGGCCCAAGGACCGCCGGTTCGAGTACATTCCCGCGGTAAAGGGCACTGGACTGGCGGAGGTGATTCCGGCGCGCGGTGCAGCGTTCGGCGATCTGTTCAACGACGGGAAGATCGACGTGATCATCAATCCCATTGACGGGCCGGCGGTGCTGTTGCGCAATGTGAACCCGGACCATCACCACTGGGTTGAACTGAAGCTGGTCGGCGGGACAAATCCCGTGACCGGACGCAAAAGCCCGCGCGATGCGACCTGCGCCACGGTATATCTGAAAGCGAACGGGATGCGCATGCGTCAGGACGTGCTCGCCAGCGGCAGCTATATTTCGTCCAATGACCGGCGTGTGCACTTTGGCCTGGGCGATGCGACGGACGCCGGTGAAGCGGAGATTCACTGGCCCTCCGGCGCCAAAGAGACGATCAAGCTGCCGGCGGCGGACCGCATTTACACCATCGCCGAGGGCAAAGGCATTACCGGCGCGCTTTGCGGCGGCGACCCGTGCGCCGACCCGAAGGCCGCCGCAGCAGCGACACGCTAGAGCCGAGCAGACGGGTACGCCCGGCCAGCGCAGCAACACAGGAGACAGAGTGCAGCAGACGGATTCGCACTGCGGAGATTGCAACTGCGCGCGCGGAGCGACTCTGCTGTTCAGCGCGGTATTGTGCATCCTCGCGCCGCTGCGCATGGGGGCGCAGAATTCCGCTCCGCAACAGCCATCGCCCATGGGCGGTATTTCATCGGCAGGCACCTTTGCGCCGGTGTACGACGCGGAGAAGCGGCCGATCACGGCGGGCGGCTTTGTGGACAAGGGCCCGATGATCTTTGAAGACGTGAGCAAGGCATCCGGCCTGGCCAGTTGGCAGCACGTGATGGGCACGGCGCAGAAGAAATACATTCTGGAGACCGACGGCTCGGGCGTGGGGCTCATCGACTACGACAACGATGGCTGGCTGGATATCTATCTTGTGAACGGATCCACTTACGACGCGCTGACGGGCAAGACGACTCCGCCTCATGCCGCGCTCTTCCACAACAACCACGACGGGACGTTTACCGACGTGGCGAAGCAAGCGGGCGTGACGAATGACCGATGGGGCTTTGGCGTGGCCATCGGGGACTTTGACAATGACGGCTGGCCGGACATTTTCGTCTGCAACTTTGGAAAGAACCGGCTCTACCGCAACAATCACGACGGCACGTTTACCGATGTGGCGGAGAAGGCGGGCGTAACGCTGGGTAACTGGTCAGACGGTGCGACGTGGGGCGACTACGACGGTGACGGACGGCTGGATCTGTTTGTCTCAGGCTACGTGCACTACGATCTGAACCACCAGCCGGACTCGGACACGGGCGAAGTGCCCTTTGCCTATTGCCAACTCCACGGCTTCAAGGTGATGTGCGGACCGCATGGGTTGCGCGGCGAACCGGACCATCTCTTCCACAACAACGGGGATGGGACGTTCACGGATGTGAGCGTGCAGGCGGGCGTCGCTGACAAGCACGCCTACTACGGCTTCACGGCGATCTTTGTGGATGTGAACAACGACGGCAGGCCGGATCTGCTGGTGGCCAACGACTCGGTGCCGAACTATCTCTACATCAACAAGGGCGATGGGACCTTCGAGGACCAGAGCTATGTCTCAGGCTTTGCGCTGAACAATGAAGGGCGCGAGATTGCGTCGATGGGCCTGGCCGTGGGTGACTACATGAACAACGGCCTTGTCGATCTGCTCGTGACGGACTTCTCCGACGACTACAAGGCGCTCTACCGCAATGACGGCGACGCGAGTTTTACCGAGGTGGGCCAGCAGGCGGGCATAACGCAGGCGGCTGTGCCGTTTGTGGGCTGGGGCGACGGCTTTATCGATTACGACAACGATGGCTGGAAAGACATCATGATGATCAATGGGCACGTGTATCCGCAGGTGGATCAGCACGACTGGGGGACGACCTTTGCCGAGCGTGCCCTGCTGTTTCGCAATACGCGCGATGGCAAATTCGAGTATGTACCGGCGGTGAGGGGGTCAGGGCTGGCCACCTTGACCTCAGGCCGCGGAGCGGCCTTTGGCGACCTGTTCAACAACGGCAAGACTGACGTGGTAATCAATCCCATTGACGGCCCGCCGGTGCTCTTGAAGAATGTGAACTCGGACCATCATCACTGGGTGGAGTTGAAGCTGGTGGGCGGGGTGGACGCCGCGACGGGGCGCACGAGTCCGCGCGATGCGATGGGCGCGACGGTCTATCTGACCGCGAACGGGTTGCGCCAGCGCGAGGATGTGATGAGCGGCGGGAGTTATATATCCTCGAACGACCAGCGCCCGCACTTTGGCCTGGGCGATGCGACGGACGCAGGCGTGGCGGAGATCCACTGGCCGGATGGCGCGAGGGAGACGGTGAAACTGCCGGCCGAGGATCGCATCTTCACGATCAGTGAGGGCAAGGGCATTACAGGCGTGCTGTGCGCGCAACAGCCATGCACTACCAAGGCCGGGCGGAAGAGTCCGACTGCTCAACAGCACGCGCCCTGAGACCCCGGCGGAGTCTCAATAAAAAAACCGGCACAAGGCAGACGCCCCTCCGGGTGAGCTTCCCAACTTTCGGAAGCCCACCCGGTACGCGTCCGGTTGGTGTGCCGGTGATCTTTGGTCGCCATCCGCTGCCCGCAGAGCTTAAAAGACTCCTGCGAGAAAGACCTCAGCGGGATGCGCGTTGTCGTAGGTCACCCCGCAGGCGGCCAGCATGGAGGGCGACAGCGTGATGACCGGGCAGTGCGCATGCGCAAGAACCTTGTAGACGATTCCCGTGCGGGCGATGGCGGTAAACGCGGTGGTGCCATGCGCTCCGAGGACGATGAGGTCTGCCTGCTGCGCGTGGGCCTGATAGAGCAACTCTTCAGTGGGATCGCCGGGAACGACGATGGATTGCACCTGAAGTCGTTTGCGCTGTTCGTCGGGCACCATGGAGAGCATATCCTGTTCGGTCTCTTCGATGGTGCGGCCGGCCATGAATGCCGTGCGATCCTGCGGCTTGATCACATGCTCGAGGACCAGACGCGCCTTGTGCTGGGCAGCCAACGTGGCGGCAAAGCCGGTGATGACGGCGCTGCTTTCATTCAGGCTGACAGCGCAGAGAACAGTGTGGGTCTCAAAGTTGCGGTATTTCCCGTCCGCAACATCGGGACCGACGACGAAGACCGGAACTTTGGCGGTGCGCAGAACGGCTTCCGCGACGGAGCCCACGAGCAGCTTGCCGATGGGGCCTGGCGAGTGAGTGCCCATAACGATGCGATCGACCTCGCGCTCACGCACGAAGCTGAGGATCTGATCGGCGGCGAGACCGGGCCGGACGACAACCTCGCAGCGAAGGCCGGCGGCGCAGATGCGCTCGGCAATGGGTTGAAGATGACGAATTTCGGCACGCGCGGCGGCAGCGTAGTCGTAGTAGCGGATTCCGGAGGTCTCCGATGCGGCTACTACCAGCGTGTCATAGGCATGAAACAGAATAAGATCCGCGCTGAATTCCCTGGCCTGGGCGATGGCAAAGCTCAGGGCCTTTTCATTGGCAGGGATCTCGGAGGCAAAGAGAATGGTGGAGGGTTTGCTCCACCCGGGCTTGAAGCTGACAGCCATGGCAACCTCCTTGATGTGCGCCTGTACATTGGCAGACTCGGTTGCGGTTGACGGTGTCCGGCAGCACGATGCCAAGTGAGCTAAATCACCTGAGAAACGACCTAACCACGGTCGTTGGATGCCGGCCTTCCGTGCTTCTGCCGGTTGGACGGATGTATACCGCTTTCGGCTCACCGGTAACGAGAATTGTGGACCACAATCGGCGAAACGTCGAGCGCCCCAGGATGGATATTGCGCAAAAATCTGAGGAATGGTGACGTGAATCACAGATTTTGCACCCCTGAGGCTGCTTTCCTGAAGAGGAATCGTGGCGTTCCCCGCCGCTGGATGTACTGCCTGGGTCGGCCCGTCGCGATTTTGTGGAGGTCCTCATGCAACCGATGCACAACATTCCCGCCCGTGGCGGATTGAATTACGACGAAACGCCTTTTCTTGCCATCTGGGAAGTCACGCAGTCCTGCGACCTGGCGTGCAAGCACTGCCGCGCCGCGGCGCAGCCGATTGCGCACCCTGACCAGCTTTCGACCGCCGAGGGCAAGGCGCTGATCGACCAGATTGCCGCGATGCAGATTCCAATTTTTGTGTTTACGGGCGGCGACCCGCTGAAGCGGCCGGATCTCTATGAGTTGATTCGCTATTCGGCGGAAAAGGGTGTGAAGGTGGCGGTGACGCCCAGCGCCACGCCGCTGCTGACGCGCGAGGCCATCTTCAAGATGAAAGAGGCCGGCATCGTCCGGCTGGGCATCTCGCTGGATGGCTCGACGCCGGAGATTCACGACACCTTCCGGGGGCTGCCGGGCGCCTGGGCGCGCACAATTCAGGCCATCGAGTGGGCCAACGAGGCGGGGATTCCGATCCAGGTGCATACCACCATCAGCCGCCATAATGCGGACGACCTC